>NZ_DATCRD010000151.1:0-23846 GCF_036569185.1 Chitinophaga sp. | reverse complement strand
GTTTTACTAAAAATGAAATCGATTTCACAAGTTACAAAACTTATGCGGATTTTGTGCGGAGGTTGTCTGACTCAGGATTAAAGGGATTAAACTGATTACACTGATTTTATTTTTGTGATTTTGTAAAAGATTAAAAAGATTCGGGGAGATGTGAGCGAAAGTATCCGCTTAAATCTCCCCGAATCCTTTAAAATCAGAAATGATCAAATCAGCGTAATCAGTTTAATCCCTTTAATCCTGAGTCAGACAACCTCCGCACAAAATCCGCATAAGTTTTGTAACTTGTGAAATCGATTTCATTTTTAGTAAAACCTGGCTTAGCGAATGAAGAAGAATAAAAGGATCACGATCTACGACCTTGCAAATGAACTGGGCATTTCCGCCTCTTATGTGTCGAGGGCGCTCAACGATCATCCCAGCATCAGTGATAAGATGAAGATGCTGGTAAAAATGAAAGCACAGGAACTGAACTACCGGCATAATTCAAATGCAGCTAATTTAAGAATGGGCTCTTCACGCACGATCGGGGTGGTAGTGCCCAAAATCAATGAAAGCTTTTTCTCCAATGTGATCGCCGGTATAGAAGCTACCTGCTTTGAACATAAACATCATCTTATCATCTGCCAGTCGGAAGAACTGTTTGAAAAAGAAGTACTGGCAGTGGAGAAACTGGTACGGCTAAACGTAGATTGCATTATCATCTCCCTTTCTTCACAAACCATTACCTTTAATCACCTGGAAGAAGTAAAGAACAATAATATCCAGCTGATCCAGTTCGATAGAACCACCGACAAGATCAGCAGTCACCAGATCATCAACAACAACAAAGAAACCGCTTATAAAGTAGTAAAGCACCTGCTTCAGCAGGGCTATTCCAGGATTGCCTATATCGGCGGACCGGAACATACCGGTATCTACAAAGAAAGAAAAGCGGGTTACCTCCAGGCGTTAAAAGAAGCAGATATCTCTATCCCCTATCATTTCGTTAATGACAATGCGCTTACCAGGGAACATGGCTCCGTGATTGCCAGGGAGCTGCTACAGCTGAAAGAACCGCCGGACGCCATCTTCACCACTACCGACTATGTAGCGTTCGGTGTCCTGAAAACCGCCGCCGGACTGGGGATAAAAGTACCGGAACAACTCGGCGTATTTGGCTTTGCCAATGAAATGTTTGCGGAGATGCTTACACCAGGGTTATCTTCCGTGGAGCAGTTTACCCAGGAAATAGGAAAACGCGCTGCCGGTTTTTACTTTGAACAGCTGGCGTCGAAGAAAACCATCAGCTCCTCCAAAGAAGTGATCAGCTGCGAGCTGATATTGCGCGGATCATCGTTAAGGAAACAGCGGTGACGCTGTAAAGCCAGGTAGGGAACCAGGTTAACGCTATAAACAACAATGATAATCATTAGATAACTTTGCGCTACTTCTTTCTTCTCCATTCAACCGTATTTTTGGCCATCATTAATGTCATGTCAGAAAATACAACAAGATTGACAACGCACCTGAGTAAGAACGAAGTTGCTGCATTTGACAGTATCTATCATCAGTATCACCATGCGGTATTCAAAAACATATGCAAACTGGTAGCGCAACACGAGGTAGCCGAGGATATATTGCAGGAAGTATTCCTGGCATTGTGGAATAACCGTCATAAACTTGACCTGGAAAACGGGGCAGGCGGATGGCTGTTTGTGGTAAGCTATAATAAATCCATGCAGTACCTGAAAACCGCCGCCAGGGAAAAGCTGGTGCTGGTTACACATCCTGAAATACCTGTATCTACAGCGGAAGAAGACCCCAATATCCTGAAAGACCTGCAGCTGCATCTTATAAACGACGCCATCGAAAAACTATCCCCCAAAAAGAAAATGATCTTCCGGCTCTGCCGCCTGGAAGGCAAATCCCTGCAGGAAGCCGCCGCCATTCTTGGTATCTCTCCCCATACTGCCAAAGAATACCTGAAAGCATCTTCCACCTTCATCAAAAATCATATTGCCACCAAACAAGCCACCATTCCTGCAGCAGGCCTGATACTACTCACCGCTTATTTCCAGTATTAATTCCCGGCTTAACAATTTGGTAATAAAACCTATCCCCCCCTTTTTCCCGGTAATAGAGTTTTTATAGATGAAAGCATGGAACAGATCAGTTTATTATTAGAGAAAATAAGGAATGGTATAGCTACGGCTGCGGACATTGCGTTGCTGGAAGATATGCTGCTCCGGGAAGAAGACGCCGCGTTAAAACAACAGCTGCAGGAAGCGTACCAGCGCAGCGTAGCGGATAAGGAACAGGTGCTTGCCCCTGAAAAAACCGCGGAGATATTATCCAGGCTGCATGCCCGCATGGAAGCGGCTGCTGTACCGCCTTTAAAGGCTCCGCAATGGATAACGCCATGGGCACAGGTAGCTGCTGCGGCGGCTGTATTGATTGTTGTTGCTATAGCCGGTTTGAAATACCTGGGCAAAAACGCCCGCAAAACAGCTATGCCCCTTGCCCGGCAAACGGTGAACAGGATCAGCAATAACGGGGATGTTATAAAGATACTGGCGATGACAGATGGCTCCGTGGTAAAGCTATCGCCCAACAGTACACTTTCCTGGGTGGATAAGGAACGCTGTGTAAACCTGCAAGGCCAGGCCGCTTTCATGGTACAGGCAGATAAGAACAAACCGTTCACCGTGTATGCAGGCGGCATTGCCACCACCGCACTGGGAACCGCCTTTACCGTTAGCACACTGACACCGGGCAGCGTTTCCGTGAAACTTTCCGAAGGAAAAGTGCTGATTCATGCACCGGGCAACAGGAAAGACATTTACCTGGCCCCGGGAGAAGCATTCACTGTAAACACCGGCACCCGGTTATTTACAGTAGAGAAAGCAACAGGCAAACAGGCAGCTCTTTCCCGCAGCGCTGCCGGCGATGTGATTCTTTCGTTTAAAAATGAGCCGCTGGAAAATGTATTGCACTCATTGGAGAAGCATTTTAAAAAACCAGTTTATTATAATAAGGAGGACATCAGCAAACTGTATTTTACAGGCAGTATCCTGAAGAAGGATTCGCTGAAAAATATCCTCACCGCCATCGGCGCCATGAACCAGCTGGTGGTTACGGTAAACAACGACAGCACAATTGTCAGTAGCCGGAAATAAATCATTCTGTTAACAGCTTATCAATAACTGACAGCAGCACCCTGTGCTGCTGAAGGGGAAGCTTATTCATTTCATAAATCGTTATAAACATCCATCAAATGATCAGACTTTTAAACGCGTGCACGGGTGTTCTTTTGCTGTTATTATGCGCCATGAGCGCCTTTTCACAGGATGCTAAACCTATCCTGGTAAAAGGCACCGTGATGAGCGAGAACGGCGAGCCACTCATTGGTGTATCTATCTCCGTTAAGCAACAGCAAGGCAAAGAAAAGTACAACGCCTCCACCAATGAACAGGGCGTTTTCCAGCTCCAGGGATTAAAAGCCGGCGCGGTGTATGATTTTGTGTTCAACTTCATTGGTTATGAAAGCAGCCATGTAAACGGTTTCCAGGTAAAAGAAGGTGAAGGCAACCTCCTGCTGGTAAGAATGAAAGAGGCCAGTCGCGGCCTGAATGAACTGGTAGTAGTGGGTTACGGCACCCGTACCAAAAAGGAGCTTACCGGCGCTGTAGCCTCTGTGCGCTCCGGTGATCTGAAACAACAGGCGGTTACCTCCTTCGATCAGGCCCTGGCCGGGAAAATGGCAGGCATACAGGTGATGCAAACCAATGGGGCCCCTGGCGGCAACGTATCTATACGTGTTCGCGGTGTGGGCTCTATCAGCGCAGGCAACAATCCTCTCTTTGTAATAGATGGCATTCCCGTTACCAACGATACCCGCAACGCATCGCCCGGTGTTAACACCTATCAGCAGCCCTTTAACCCGCTGGCTGCGATCAACGTAAATGATATCGCCTCCATCGATGTGCTCAAAGACGCCGCCTCCGCGGCCATATACGGTTCCAGGGGCTCCACCGGCGTAGTGCTTATCCGCACCAAAAGAGGAGCCGCCGGCAGGATGACAGTTACCTACGACGGCAGTTACGGCACACAGTCCGTGAACAAGCATGTGGACGTACTGAATGCATATGATTATGCAAAGCTGGTATACGATGGTCATAATAATGCTTACCTCGATGCCGTTCCTACCGGCAAGCCCACAGACCCTAACAGTGTACGGCCCAAAAATCCGTCTACCTGGGTGCCTCCGCAGGTACTGCCTTATCTTGCAGGTGAAAAGGGGCTTACCAACACCGACTGGCAAAAAGAGATCTTCCGCCAGGCGCCCATGCAAAATCATAACATCAGCATTTCCGGGGGCACAGAAGAGCTGTCGTATTACTTCTCCGGTAACTATCTCAACCAGGACGGTATTGTTATCAATAATAACTACAAGCGCTACGCCAGCCGGTTCCGTATCGATGGCGGTCATAAGAAGTTCCGCTTCGGCGTAAATATGAACCCCTCTTTCACCGACAATCATGTAGTGAATGCCGAAGGCCCGTGGTTTGCGCCCAATTCAGGCGTAATAGCGCTGGCACTGGGTTATGCGCCCATCTTCCCTGTACATAATCCCGATGGCAGCTTTGCCGATTCTGTGAACGTATGGGGATATGGACAAACGAACCAGCTCAATCCTGTAGCCGTAGCTACCCTGATAAAAGACCGTATTAAAAATTTCCGCCTGCTGGCCAATGCGTATATGGAGTATGAGCTGGTAGCAGGACTGAAATACAAGCTCTCCGCCGGCACAGATATCAATACCTTCCGGCGCGATTATTACCGGCCTTCCACCCTGCCCCTGCCTTCCGGCACCCTGCCCTCCGTGGCCACCGGTTTTTCCAATACGGATCAATACACCAACTGGCTCATAGAACATACGCTCTCTTATGCCAAAAGTTTTGGCAGGCATAAGATAGATGCGCTTGCAGGCTTCACCGTGCAAAAAGAAAACCAGGAACATAATACGCTCACCTCCACTAATTTCCCTACGGATATAGTGACCACGCTGAATGCAGGCCAGATCAGCGCCGGTAATTCCACACAGGAACAGTGGAGCCTGAACTCCTACCTGGCCAGGGTACAGTATAGCTACAGCGATAAATATTTCCTCACCGGGTCAGTAAGAAGGGACGGATCTTCCCGTTTCGGGATCAATAAAAAATGGGCTTCTTTCCCGGCGATCTCCGGCGCCTGGCAAATTTCCAATGAATCTTTCTTTCCTAAATCAACATTTATCAGCGCACTCAAACTCAGGAGCAGCTACGGTTCTACAGGCAACTTCCAGATCCCTAACTACGGTTCACTGGCGCAGATAAGTAATACAGATGGTAACTATATTTTTGGCAACCAGGCATTGGTAAACGGCGTGTCTGTTACAACACCCGCCAACCCGGGGCTTACCTGGGAAAGCACCTCCAGCTTTGACCTCGGGCTGGAAACGGGCTTCTTTAACGACGCCCTTAACCTGACCCTCGATTATTATAACTCAAATACCACCCGTTTATTACTGAACCTCCCGGTACCAGGCACTTCAGGGTTCAGCAATTACCTGCAGAACATCGGCGCGCTTAATAACCGCGGGGTGGAAGCAGCATTATCTTTTAATAAAAAACTGGGCAAAAACTGGGCGCTGGAAACAAACGCCAACATCGCCTTTAATAAAAACAAAGTAACTAAACTGGGGCCATCCGGCGCGCCTATCATTGCCACCGGCGGCACCGGCAACGCTTATTTCATTACAAAGATCGGCGAAACCATCGGCTCTTATTATCTCTACATCAACGACGGTATTTACCGCGATAAAGCAGACCTCGATGCTTCTGCCAAAACCAGCAACCCAACCTACGTAGGTGATCTGAAATTCAGGGATATCAATAACGATGGAAAAATAGATGCCAACGACAGGGCCATCATAGGCAGTTTCCAGCCAAAATACATTTTCGGTTTCAGTAATACCGTAAGATACAAACAACTGGACCTGAGCTTTTCCATCCAGGGCAGCCAGGGGAATAAAATACTAAGCCTGTTCAGGCGCTACATCGCCAACGTGGAAGGGAACTTCAATAACCTCTCATTTGTAAAGGGACATTACGTTTCTCCCGACAACATCGGCACCGGCTATATTAACAGGGCCAATCGCCTTGCCACCGGCGGTAATGGCATTACCTCCTCCTGGCATGTGGAAGACGGATCATTTGTAAGGGTGCGGAATATTGCGCTGGGATATAATTTCCCCGCTGCGCTGATAAACCGTCTACAGGTTACCGCCATCAGGGTTTACGGCGCCGTGCAAAATCCATTCACCTTTACGAAGTACTCTTTATTCAATCCTGAAATCAGTAACCGTACAGATAATTCGCTGACCGCCGGGGAAGACTATGGCTCTTATCCGCTGGCGCGTACCTATTCCGTTGGACTTAACATCACTTTCTAATACAGCAATCCATAGCAATCATGAAAAGGCATTTACTGTATCTCCCTGCACTACTGTTTATATTCGCTTCCTGCAACAAGGAGTTCCTTGATCTTACGCCTCCATCCGCCATATCGCCCGGGTTGTTTTTTAAAACGGCCGATGATGCGGTAACAGCGGTAAACGGCTGTTATAAATCCCTTGCGCTGAGCAACCAGTATGGCGCCACTTTCCAGGTATTGATGGAAGCCCGTGCGGATAATTATACCGACCAGGATCCATCATCAGGCGCCGGTCAGAACTACCAGATCAACCGTTATTCCGATAACCCGGGCAATACCAATTTTTATAACAGCTGGACAGGTATTTATAACGGTATCTTCCGCTGCAATACATTGCTCACCAACATCGACGCCATTAAAATGGATGATGTGCTGAAGAACCGCATTAAAGGAGAAGCAAGATTCATCCGCGCACTGAGCTATTTTAACCTGGTGCGTCTCTGGGGCGCAGTGCCGGTATTAACGGCCGTTACAGACCCGGTAAGCGCCGTTAATTTAAAGAGAGACGCAGTACCGGTAGTTTATAAACAGATAGAAGACGACCTGGTTTTCGCCGCCGCCAATTTGCCTGAAACCTACGGCAGCAATGACCTGGGGCGCGTAACCGCCGGCGCCGCCAAAGGCTTGCTGGGGAAAGTATACCTGTACCAGAAAAAATATGCAGATGCACAAGCTATCTTACAACAGGTAATAAATTCAAAAGTATTTGTGTTATTGCCTAATGTAGCAGATGTATTCAGCACCACCAATAAATACAACGCAGAGATCCTGTTCGCGGTGCGTTTCGCCAAAGGCATTGCCAACCAGGACCACGGCTTCTGGTATGCCAACTCACAGGTAGTTACCGTAGATACCACGCTGGTAAATGCCTATGATCCCAGCGACCTGCGCAAAACGCTCAGCGACCCGGTAAAACCCACCGGTAATGCCAACATTATGCCCCGCAAATTTCTTGACCAGCCGGTAAACGGCAACGCCGGGAACGACTTCCCCGTGCTGCGCTTTGCAGATGTATTGCTGATGCAGGCGGAAATTCTGAATGAGCAGGGATATCTTCCACAGGGAAACGCATTCACCTTTCTGAACAATGTGCGTACCAGGGCTGGGCTGCCGGCGCTTACAGCGGTCGAATTGCCCAACCAGGCTGCTTTCCGGGCGGAGGTGTATAAACAGCGCCGACTGGAACTGCCCTTTGAATGCGACCGGTGGTTCGACCTGGTGCGTACCAACAGGGCCATATCCGAAATCCTCGCCAATAAAAAAGTAACGCTGCCGGCATATAGGCTGATTTATCCTATTCCCCAGCAGGAAATAGATATCATGAATAACCCGGCCACTTTCCCGCAGAACGAAGGCTATCAGTAAGAAGAACGCCCCGGCAATTGTTTATCCTGGTTGCCGGGGTATTTGCTATGTCAGATATAATGTTTAATATAGCTTCAGGGGCGCGTGAAATATAACGTTAACAGCTATATGAACAAGAAAATACTATCAATATTAAAAAAGATATACTCCCACGAAAATGGATTTTATAATGCTGCGCTGAACAGGCATGAACATAAAATCCCGGCAACTATAACAGCCTCCGATCTTGAAGTGCTGAACAATTCCGGGTTCGCTCCTAATCAGTTCGAAACCTTTGACCACCACCATGCCCTGGAACGGATGCTGAAATTGCAACAGCATAAAAAGCTAACGCTGGATTTTGCTGCAGCATTGTTCCTCAAAGGATTAACAGGGGAAATGCCCAGGGCAAGGCAAACACTGATGAGCTACCTGTATATAAAGCACCTGTTCAAACATAATTTCTCCGGTAAAAATACCTGTGAAATATGCGGCCTTCCAGCCACTGAAACAATAGATAAAACCCACCAGCTATACACTTACTATATAGGACATTCCTGGAATGAAATGCCACTGCACTTCCTGGTTGAACTGGAAGAAGCAGTAACATTTGATATGCCCACCATCAGCCATGCGGATAAACAAAAATCAGCGGAGCTGCTGGCCTTCATTGAAGCCGCAGATAAACAAGAAACCCCGGGGAAACTGGAAAAGAGGATAGCTGCGCATAAGATACTGGACCAGACAGACAAATACAAACGCTATGGGATCCTGCAAACACTTGCAGAATGCGGCATACTGCCCAATACGTTCATAAAGCCCAAATACGAGGCGTTCACCATCCAAACAGATCTGTGGAAGGCCAGTGAAAACCTGACCACCTCATTCCGCTCCGATATTATACTTCCTTTAGGCGGATGGAAAGGGGAAAACGGGGTAGACAGAGAGCGCTACGCCGAGATATTCGGAGGCCTTTGATGTAGTGGCCCTGCATCTATTCTGTCTTATCTTTATTTTATAACTTGTATACTTATTAAACATTCTATGGCAACTTCCCCGGCTTTTATCCGCCTACTAACAGCCTTGATATTGTTGTGCCCCGCTTTTGCCAAAGCGCAGCTATCACAGCCCGTAAAATATCATCACCTTTTTACCGCCGGGATAGCCAGCGGGTTAATGGGTGGCCTGTACGACGGTTTCTACCCCGTTGATTCCCTGAAAACAAAAGGCGACTTTGGCCTGGGAGCGCCGGATAAACTTGATGGAGAATTGCTGATGCTGAACGGAAAAGTATACCAGACACAATACACAGGAAAAACATTTGAAGTGAAGGATCACCATCACCTCCTCCCCTTTTGCATGGTCAATTTCTTCCGGGCAGCCAAAGTGATACATGTTCCCGACAGCCTGAACAAAACTGCTTTTTATCATTATCTCGACAGCCTTATGCCTAATATGAATGGTATGTACGCCATTCATATTAAAGGTAAATTCCGGTATATAAAAACACGTGCCTTTCCCCCCGTGGATAAACAACCCTACCCGCAACTGGCCGGTATGCTGAACCTGCAGCACTTCTTTGAATTCAGCAATGCCAACGGGGACCTGGTAGGATACCGCCTGCCAGCGTATATGGACAACACCAACATCTCCGGTTATCATTTCCATTACCTGTCAGGGCAAAAAGATGCAGGCGGGCATATTGTTGATCTTGTCACCAGTGATATTACTATTGAAATATCCCCGCTGAACAGCTATACCGTGGCCGTACCGGATAATCCTGCGTTTAACCATTTTGATTTTAAGAAAGACCGGCAGGAAGATATTAAGAGCGTAGAAAGAGGGGCTATTAAATAAGACCGGCATTATTAAATCCTGCCTCCGGCACCAGTTATGACCTGGCACTGCTACTGTCTTCCACTCCCTCCATCCGGATGCGGCTGTTAGCATTGCCGCCGCATATGTATCCGCGTAAAATCCCTTCCTCAAAAAAATCAATACGCGGTAAATTTTCCACATACTTTTTTTTATCCCCTTATTACCGCAATTGGTACAGTTGCTGTGGATATTCTGCATAGAAAACAGGAGTTATTTTTCAACGCGCTAAAAATTAACTTATGGGAAAAGACAGAAACGGCACTTTCCATCCGGGCAAAGGAAAACCTTCAGGAGCCAATAAGGAAGAGGGACTTGGAGCACAGGCTACTCCGCCGGAAAAAATGAATGAATACAATGAAATGACAGAAAAATATACCAGCGGTCCGGATGAGCTGGCGCCCAATGTTCATTTGCTGCATCCTAACAGGAATACTTCAAAAGCAAATACATCCAGGGGATATGGCACCAAAACAAGCGGTAAACCTGATCACGAAAAAGAGCAGGAAGATAACGCCCGCAACCGTGTGCCCGCTGCGCAAACGGACGCTGCTCCTCCTGAAGAACTGCACGGTGTGCTTACAAAAGACGACTTTAGTCAACTGGCTTCCATCTCAGGGAAATATTGTGTGTCGATTTATATTCCCACACATGAATCCGGTGAAGCAGTGAATGAGTTGTCTGATGCCGTGCTTTTTAAAAATAAACTGCAGGAGGCAGAAAAATTATTGCAGGAGAAAGGCTTAAAACAACCGGATATTGCGAAGTTACTCGGGCCGGGTTATGCACTGGCGTATGACAACGGCTTCTGGCGCAGCCAGCTGGCCGGACTGGCCCTGTTCCTGGCGCCTGGTTTTTCCTGCTTTATGCGGATGCCGGCTGCTCCCCCGGAACAACTGGTGGTAAACACTTTATTCCAGTTATCCCCACTGGCGCCCGCGATGCTGACCACCGAAAGCTTTTATCTCCTGGTGATCAGCAGGCATACCGCTAAACTTTTTAAAGGTGATGCTTCAGGAATGAACGAAATAAAAGTTGCCGGACTTCCCGACAGCACAACTACCAACCGCCCTGAAGATCCGGGTATTGCAAGCGGTGATACCAATTACCAGGGTATTGGCGGCGCCAGCAACAATAACAGTGCAGCATACCTGAAAGCTATAGATGATATTCTTTTCAGGGAAGTACTGCATAATGAAAACATACCATTAGTACTGGCGGGGCCGGAAGAACTAACAGCATTATACAGATCGGTAACTGCATACGCACAGTTATATCCCGAAGCGGTAACAGGTAACCGGGAATATGAGGATATCCAGGCATTATGCCGGCAGGCGCGCACACTGTTGCAGCCCTACTTCAACGGGGAGCTGCAAAAAGTAAAGGAAAGATACGCCAATCAATCCGCCACTGGCCTTACTTCTTCTATCGTGGCCGATGTAATACCTGCGGCTCACTACGGGCAGGTAGATACTTTGTTTGTAGCCAATAACACACAGACCTGGGGAACATTTGACGAAATGAACAATACACTGCGGGTAGATGATGACATGACCGGCGATAATGAAGACCTGTTGAATAAAGCAGTAATAAAAACCATCACCAACGGCGGGCAGGTGTTTACACTTGAAAGGGAAGAAATGCCGGCCGACAGTCCTGTAGCGGCTTTGATGAGATACTGATCATTAAAAGACAGGGAGCCGCTTTCTTTTCAAAGTGGCTCCTTTGGCATGCCTTATGTGAAGTCAATATAGAATAAAATACATTTTTATGAAAGAGCAAAATAACAATAACAAAACCTCTAAGGCGGTACCCGGAAAGGATACGGAAGAGAAAACTTCCGTTGGAGGTAACTACAATTCCGGGGTTACATCTGATGATCCTGCTACCAAAGAGGCCATCGAAAAAAAAGCATCGCTGCTGGAAAGCCAACCGCCTTCGCATAAGGACAGTCACCCGAAGGATACAACAAAAAAAGACCAATAGTATCCTCTCAAAGCAGCCCTGTGAGCTATTGTTTCGCAGGGTTGCTTTATGATGGCAACTAAAAGGACAAAGCTCCCGACCCTTTACCTTATTCACCTGGCTTACATAAGGAATCACGGAAAGCTTTAAGTCTCCCGGGGCTTTTGCCACACCTGTTTATTACCGCCCTCTAAAAGCATTGCCAGTCTTCATCTTAAAAATTAAAGTGTTAAATTGACAATTATAATTAAAATTATTACTTTAGACCACCGGTAGTTCCTTGGTACCGGATAAATTCCATGTCAGTTTTAACAATACTCTTATCATGATGCGATTATTAGCTCTCTTTATTCTTACTACATTTTTGGTGCAGCGCGGCCAGAGCCAGGATTTTCACAAGTGGGCGCCCGGACCGCCAATGGGCTGGAACAGCTGGGATTGTTATGGCCCCACTGTTACAGAAGCAGAAGTAAAGGCCAATACGGATTATATGGCCAAATACCTGAAACCTTTCGGATGGGAATATGTAGTGGTGGATATCAGGTGGTATGTGAGCAATGATAAATCACATGGCTATAATGAAACTGATCCTGATTACAATATTGACCAGTATGGAAGATTTGTTCCTGCGGTAAACCGTTTCCCTTCTGCTAAAAACGGACAGGGATTTAAGCCGCTCGCTGATTATATCCATAGTAAAGGATTAAAGTTCGGGATTCATATTATGAGGGGAATACCCGTGAAAGCAGTAGTAGAAAATTTGCCGGTGAAAGGCAGCTCCGCACGGGCAGCAGATATCTATTCCAAAGAAGGCCAGTGCCTATGGCTGCACGATATGTACACCATTCTTCCTGAAAAGGAAGGGGCCCAGGCTTACTATAATTCCCTTTTTGAAATGTATGCCGGCTGGGGACTGGACTTTGTAAAGGTAGATGACCTTTCTTCACCTATTTATTTTGCAGGGGAAATTGAAATGATCCGCAAAGCCATTGACCGTACCGGGCGTAAAATAGTATTAAGCACCTCTCCCGGTGAAACGCCTGTTGACCATGCCGCTCATGTACAGCAACATGCCAACATGTGGAGGACCGTGGGCGATTTCTGGGATAACTGGAAACAGCTGAAAGAACACTTCCAGGTATTTGAGCGCTGGAATAAATGGAGAGCGCCCGGCGCATATCCTGATGGCGACATGCTGCCGCTGGGCCGTATCGGCATCCGTGCGGAACGTGGGCAACCCCGTATGAGCGGGTTTACAAAAGATGAACAATACACCCTCATGACTTTATGGTCGATCTTTAAATCGCCGCTGATGTTTGGCGGTAATCTGCCCGACAATGATCCTTTTACATTATCCTTACTGACTAATAAAAATGTGCTGAAAGTATTAAACACCAGCACCGGCAACCGTCCGCTTTTTACAGAAGATGACAAGGCCGCCTGGACGGCAGATGATCCCGCAACCGGTGCAAAATACCTGGCCGTATTCAACACAGCAGATGCTCCTGCTACAGCCACCACGGCGATTCCTGTTGACCTGAACACACTGGGGATGACCGGTTTCTGTGTGATAACGGATCTTTGGTCAGGAAAACGGGTGGGCAGCTTTTCAGGGACTTTCGCACCGGCCATTGCACGGCATGGTGCAGGGTTGTACAGGATTGAACAAAGGAAGTGATTGGATGTTTTGGAGATAGAGAAAGAGGGTATATCGAATTGATATGCCCTTTTTTATTCGGGTACCTGATGGAGCGCCGGCGGCCATTTTTGACATCCCCTTTTATATTTCAGATCTGCCTTACAATTCAGGCAATGCCACTCCTTCACCGGGATAAAAGTTGTTTTCAAGGAAAAAACAATATCTCCTCAGATCATTTTCTGCACCTGAATTAAGATAGTTTATATAAAACTGTTCCTTCCCTTTGTTTACGTTACTTAACTCCTTATCATATAATTTGAGTATAAGATTCTCCCTGTTGGCCCACCAGTTTTTACATTCGCTATACGTCCAATGGTTATTCCCGTTGCAGGAATAACTATCCAGAACCTCCACTGCCCCGGCATCAATCACGCATATCAATTCTATATAATTTGCCGGTTGCCTGAAAACATACTCCCGGCAATCGGCATCAAACAACACATTAAAAGGCGCCTCTGTTTCCCCCGTACCGCAGGTATCAGACTCCCCCGTATAGAATGGTCCCGGGAAATTAAACGGATGCTTTTGCCGCCAATGATCATTATCAAAGCAATCCATCGATAATTCCGGAAACTCCAGTACACGTAGCAACTCTTTACGTATAAATTCATCCGCATCCGGCCGGTAGAGAAACCGGTAAAAATCTGTCCCATAAAGCTCTTCCAGTCGGGGCACCTTGCTGTTTACCTCTTTTAAATGCTTCTCTATATAAGCTTCTATAGATAGATCTGTTTTGATATCAGTTTCTTTACCGGTCTTCCGGAAGATATTCTTTATCCTTTCTAAAAAATCCATAATAATGCTTATTGCCATTGGGGAATTCCACAAATTAGCCAATAATAGCTGAAAGTTGCAGCCCTTGTTTTACTTTTACCCCATGAACGCAGGCATATTCTTACAAAGCACCTCCCTCCTGGACAACACCTATTTTGAAGGCGCTATCATTTTCATTGCGGAAAAGAATGAAAAAGGCGCCCTGGGATTTGTGATCAATAAGGTATTTCCCCGGGCTATCAACGAACTGGAAGAGTTCAAAACCAGCATCCCTTTCCCTTTGCATGAAGGAGGCCCGGTAGACCAGGAGCATCTTTACTTTATACATCAGCGCCCTGATCTTATAAAAGACGGAACACCCGTAACCGGCAACATTTGCCTGGGCGGGGATTTTCCTGCCGCAATGAAACTGCTCAATAACCAAACCCTTACGGCTAATGATATCAGGATATTCATCGGGTACTGCGGCTGGGACGGGCAGGAACTGGAAGACGAGATCAGGGAAGGCTCCTGGGAACTGATAAACGAAGCAGCATTGTTTGGACGTTAAAGCCACCCGGTAAAAATAATTACACAGATCACTACCTACTTTTGATTTTTTGCCCTAGTTTGCAAAATAATCCGGCCGCTGAAGATAATTGTCATCCAACCAAACATATAATGAAAAAGAGCTGCTTTTGCGCATTGCTGAGGGAGATGAAGCTGCTTTTACCATCCTTTTTAATCTTTATTCCACCCCATTAGCAGCTATCGCCCTGCGTATGCTTCAGAGCGAAACAGCAAAACAGGAAGTATTACAGGAGGTTTTTATTAAGATCTGGCTGAACCGGGACCGGCTTAAAGACGTACAGCATCCGGGCCCCTGGCTCAGGAAGATCATGATCCATGAATGTTTGCAATATCTCCGCAAAACTTCTTTATACAATGCCAAACTGGATCACCTTAAACAGGAGGATACCAGTTTTAACCTTGCGCTCCATGCAATTTCCGTTAAAGAAATACAACATGCGGTGAAACGTGCGCTCCTTTCAATGCCACCCCAGCGCCGTACCATTTATGAGCTGAGCAGGGAAAAAGGGATGCCCACAAAAGAAATAGCCGCCCGGCTTGGCCTTTCAGACGGGTATGTACGTAATGCCCTGAGCGCGGCGCTCCAAACCATCCGCAGTTTCCTGCCCCCCGCCATCCGGCTGCCTGTCGTTATTATTTTTTTATTTTTTTAGTGACAACTGATTTTCCCGCGCATCTTATTATAGAGTATGGACAATGCACGCATATACTATTTAACAGGACGATACCTGGAAAAGCACCTGGATGAAGCAGAGCAGGAAGAGTTCCAGCGCCTGTTACAGTCGCCCGGCCACCAGGAAGCATTACAGGCTGCGTTCGGGGAACTGGCGGGAGAACTGGATATGAGCATCCCGCAGGACGAGGCCTTACTCCCGCTCCTGCAGCAGGCTTTAAACAGCGACAAGCCCATTCGCCGCATTCATTTCCTGCCACGTTGGAGCCGGGCGGCAGCTGCTGTTTTGCTGGTGCTTGCTGCCGGGGCTTACTATTGGACAAGCCATAAAAAAAATACGCCCCCCACAGTTGCAGCGGCTAAAGCCACTGAAATTGGACCTGGCAGGGAGGGCGCCACCCTTACCCTGGCGGATGGCTCCAGTATAAAGCTGGACAGTCTCAGTAATGGCGTTATCGCTAAACAGAACGGTGCACAAGTGGTGCTGGCAAACGGACAAGTAGCTTATGCTCCCACCGGCAATACCAATGGAGATGTTGTATTTAACACCATGTCTACACCGAGAGGACGGCAATTCCGGCTTACTTTACCGGATGGCACCCAGGTATGGCTGAACGCGGCCAGTTCTGTAAGGTATCCGACCGTGTTTTCCGGTAAGGAAAGAAAAGTGGAAGTAACCGGCGAGGCCTACTTTGAAGTGGTAAAGAACCCGGCTGTTCCCTTCAGGGTGAGCATCAATAACAAAGCGGAAATAGAAGTGCTGGGCACCCATTTTAATGTGAATGCTTACGAAAACGAGCAATCTGTTGCCACTACCCTGTTGGAAGGAAGTGTGCGGGTTGCCGCTAACCGTAGTGGCGCAAAAAACGTGATCCTCCAACCGGGGCAACAGGCGCAATTAAGCAATGCCAATACAACTGAGATAAAAGTGGTGAAAAATGCGAATACAGAAAAAGCGATCGCCTGGAAAAACGGGTTGTTTTATTTTGATGGCGCCACACTGGCTGAAATCATGCGCCAGATGGAGCGTTGGTATGATATAGAGGTAGTGTATGAAAACGGTATCCCCGATATTGAATTTGAAGGGGAGATGACCAAAGATGTATCATTAAACGGTTTACTAACAATGCTGAAAAGAACGGATGTACGCTTCCGTATAGAAGGCAGGAAATTGATTGTTCAATAGAATATGCTGTGATGCTGCTTTTGAGCAGCACGACAATATATACCGGATCGGCTTTTTGAAAAAAAACCGTCACAGTTTAGGCCTGTGACGGTGGATGAATTCAGCTGGTCCACAAAAACGGTTTGCCAACCACTTTTATTAACAACCAAATCTGCTGCAAATTTATGCAAAAAAAATGCTATTGCCCTCCCGCCCATCAGGGGGAAAGCCAGGGCATTGCCCGATCCGCCAAAGCCGGATCCAGCGCGTCCTTAAAAAAAGGATTGCCTGCCAAAATCTTTAAGGTTATGAAATTAACTACCTTACTATTAACGGCCGCTTTTATTCATGCCCAGGCCACGAGTATGGCTCAAAACGTCAGCATCTCCGGCAGGAACCTGAGTTTAAAACAGGTGTTTACTGCCATTAAAAAACAAACGGGTTATGTGCTGCTTAACCAGAAAGGAGTGCTGGCCGATTCCAGGCCAGTATCGTTGTCTGTTAAAGATCTGCCGCTGGAGCAACTATTAAACGATATCTTCAAAAACCAACCACTGGAGTATGTGATAGAAGGCAAAACGATCCTTGTTTCCCGGAAAGCAGTGCCTGCATCTCCTGTTAAAGAGCCTTCTCCTTCCGCATCCTATATTAACACGCTCATTCCTGTCAGAGGTGTTGTCCGTTCTTCCGACGGGCAGCCTCTGGCGGGCGTGAACGTGGTAATAACCGGTACAAAAAGAGGCACTACCTCCATGGCTAATGGTTCTTTTTCCATTGATGCCAATGAGGGAGACGTGCTTAAAATATCTGCCGTAGGCTTCGCTCCGCTTACCCTTCGTTTTACAGGCGATCGTGTACAGGTGCTGAGCACAGGGCAGCCTGGTAATGAGGAAAGCGCTTCCCGGCCTGGCTCTTCCAAACTGGTATCCGGAAATCCTGCGGCGCTCATTATCCAGCTGGCAGTAAGCACCTCACCGATCGATGAGGTACAGATCACCGCTTATGGTACCACGACTAAAAGATTCAATGCAGGTAATATTACTACCGTTACATCCAAAGAAATAGCAAAGAACCCCGTCAATAACGTACTGGAAGCCTTACAGGGCAAGGTGCCGGGGCTGTTTATACAGCAGGTAACCGGTCAGCCCGGAGGCGCCTTTACCATCAGGATGCGCGGCTCTGCCAATCTCACTACCGGCGCTACACAACCGCTGATCATTGTAGATGGCGTACGTTTCCCCGGTGGCACCCTGCCGCTTTCCCCCAATACCGCCTATGGTACACAGGATTTTCTCCAGGGTGGCAGCGGTTTAAACTATATCAATCCAAACGATATTGAAAGCATCGATGTGCTTAAAGATGTGGACGCCACCGCTATCTATGGCTCTTCCGGCGCTTATGGCGTAATTCTCATCACCACCAAAAAAGCCAGGTCGGCACAACAATCTTTTAACGCCAACGTCTATACGGGCATATCGGTGAACGGGCAAACGCCTCCCCTGCTTAACACACAGCAATACCTGATGCTGCGCCGCGAGGCAATAAAGAATGATGGCCTGGAAATATCTCCCAGCGATAATGACCTGAACGGTACCTGGCCGGCCGACCGCTACACGAACTGGCGGAAGGAATTTATGGGAAAGTCTGCTGCTACCACCAATGCCAACCTCACTTACAGCGGGGGCTCGCAATACACCAATTACCTGATCAGCGGAAGTCTGCGCGATATGGGCAATATCCAGCGCCACAAAGGTTCCAACAGGGATGGCTCGCTGCGGTTTGCATTAAACACCAGCTCAGCGAACAATAAATTCACGATGGGCCTTACCGGCACCTATCTCTCTTCAAAAAATGACATGGTGCCGTACGACTTCTCCGTTAGCGCGCTCACACCGCCTAATGCGCCGCCGGCTTATAATAAAGACGGCAGCCTCAACTGGGCGTCTATCGGGAATGATGTTAACAGCAGCGGTACCGCCAGTAACGCAAACAGGCTGTATAAAAACGTAACCAATAACCTGCTTGCCAATGCTACCCTTACCTACAAGCCGGTGAAAAAGGTGACCCTTCGCAGTATCTTCGGGTATAATACGATTTCCGGGAAAGAACTGATCGGTTATCCCACTTCTACCTTTAATCCCACCAATACCCAGGCGGCCACGCAAACAGTAGGTATTCTTCACCAGTATAATACCCGTTCTATCACAATTTCGCCGTATGGTGAGTACAATACTTTAATTGCTAAAAAAGGGGATCTCAGCATTAAACTGGGGGGTGAAGTGAACAACCAGGTGACCTATTACGATGAGATCACCGGAAAAGGTTTTCCTTCGGACGCCCTGCTGAACAACCCTTCCGCCGGATCTTCGGTCACCACCGATTATAATCTCACCGAGTACCGGTCTATCGGTATGTATGGAATTATAAAATTTGTCTGGGATGATAAATACATTGTCGATATCAATACACGGAGGGATGGTTCCACTAAATTCGGGCCCGGCCGCCGCATCGGCAATTTTGGTTCCGCCGCACTGGCCTGGATCTTCAGCGGGGAAAAGGTGGTCAGGGATCACCTGCCCTGGCTCAGCTTTGGTAAGTTGAGAGTGAGCAGCGGTGTAGTTGGCGGCGATGCCATTGGCGATTTCCGTTACCTGGGCACTTATAGTGTGATCGGTGGCTCCTACGATGGCAAGGTGGGCTTATCTCCCAACTCGCTCCCTAATCCCCTGCTGAACTGGGAACGTAACTTTAACTCGGAAGCTGGCCTGGAGCTGGGTTTCTTCAACGACAGGATAACTACCGATGTTAGTTATTATCATAACCGCGCCGGCAACCAGCTGCTTGGACAGCCCTTATCGAGCGTTACCGGTTACACCAGTTATACGCTGAACTCCGATGCGCTGATCCGTACAAGTGGATGGGAAGCCTCTCTCAGCACCACCAATATCAAAAGCAAAAATTTTACCTGGACAACAAGGTTCAATATTTCCGTACCAAAGAGTAAACTGTTGCGGCTTCCATCTCAAAGTAACCAGAATTCAAACTATGTGCTGAACAAACCTGTTACCGGGATATTGCTTTATAAGTACAATGGCGTAAACCCTGAAACCGGCTACTACAGTTTTACAGATGCCAAAGGCAATGTATCAGATTACACAGGAGGATTAACACAGGCAGATAAAACAGAATTTGTAGATCTTGCCCCGAAATATTTTGGCGGACTGCAAAACTCCTTTACCTATAAGCGGTTGACCGTCGACTTTTCATTCAGCTTTACCAGTCGCACGGGTAAAAACTTCCTGGGGCAAACTTCCTTTCCTTTTGGATTATACGGTATGAATGGTTCCACCATCTGGCTACGCCGCTGGCAGCAACCTGGCGATGTAACCGACATTCCCAAACTAAGCTCGCAGTTCACCGGCATCTTCCGCCAGTGGCTCCTGCAGGAGAGCACCGGGGCATATAGTGATGCTACTTATGCAAGACTGCAAAATGTAAGCATCCGCTACAGCTTCAGTCCTGAAGTAAACAAAATGCTGCACCTGAAGAACCTGTCGGTATACCTGCAGGGGCAAAACCTGCTTACCATTTCCGGCTTCGACGGCCTGGACCCGGAAAACCTGAATGCCGGCGTAATTCCGCCATTGCGTGTATTTACAGCCGGACTTAATGTAACACTTTAATTTACCGAAAATGAAGATGACATTTTATAGTGACTGTAGTTTATCTAAATGCCTGCTTGCTGTTGCTGCTACGCTGACCATTACACTTAGCAGCTGCGAATCCTACCTGGATGGCACTCAACTGCCTGCCAACACTATTGCGGCGGCAGATGTTTATTCCAATGACAACATGGTATCCACCGTTGTTACAGGCATTTACCTGAACATGAACGGTTCCGGCCCATTTACAGGCAGCGCCAGCGGCAACATAGGTTATACCATGGGCTTATATACCGATGAGCTCAAAAACCTGCTGTCCGGCAACTTTGCAGATGTATTTTACAAAAATGCCGTTCAAAGCGGGCAAAGCGGCAACTGGTCTGATCTGTATAAAAAGCTATTCACGGTGAACACTGCTATCGATGGTATCAACACCAGCAAAGGCAACCTGGCTTATAAAGATCAATGGCTGGGTGAGTGTTATTTCCTCCGCGCGTATTTTTATTATTACCTGGTGAATATCTATGGCCCTGTACCGCTTGCATTGACAAACGACTATACCATAAACAACCGGTTATCACGCGCACCGGAGGCAGATGTATATAAACAAATCATTGCCGATCTTAAAATGGCCCAGTCCCTGTTAAGCGATGAGTATAAAAACGGGTATGGCGCCACTACTCCCAACCGCTTCCGCCCTAACAAGGCAGTAGCCACCGCCATGCTGGCCAGGGCTTATCTTTATGCGAAAGACTGGGCCAATGCAGAAGCACAGGCCACTGCACTGATCGGCAACACAAATTATGAAATGCCTGCACCGGACCAGGTGTTCCTTGCCAACAGTAAAGAAACCATCTGGGCGCTGGCTACCAGCAGTCCGAAAATCACCAATGAATATGGTTTCTACAATAATGGTATGCCGGCCACTATCACGCCGCCGCAAACGCCTGCCTCCTCCAGCGTTTTCGCGGCGCTGAGCAGCACCTTGCTTAATGCTTTTGAAGCCGGGGACCTGCGTTTTACCAACTGGACCCGTAGCTCAACAGTGGTCGCCACTTCTACCAGTCCTGCCACCACTTACTACTTCCCCGCCAAATACAAATCCGCTGCCCCTAATGCAGAGTACCAGGTACTGCTACGACTTTCAGAACAATACCTGATCCGTGCAGAAGCGAGGGCTATGCAGAATAAAAGCAATGCGATAGAAGATCTGAATGTAGTACGCTTACGCGCTGGCCTGCAAGGAGTATCGGGTGGCACACAAGCCGCCCTGCTGGCGGCCATCGCCAGGGAAAGGCAAATGGAACTGTTTACAGAATGCGGCCACCGGTTTTTTGATTTGAAACGTACCAGCGCCATTGATGCGGTAATGGCGGTAGTAGCCCCCATCAAATTAACCACCTGGAAAAGTTACATGGCATACTGGCCTATTCCGCCTAACGACCTGCTGCAAAATCCGAATCTTACTCCTAACCCGGGATATCTTCAATAAATAATATTCGAACAGGATGGTATAACTACCGTCCTGTTCTTCCAACAACATCTTTTTATGAAAAAAAATATTTTCCTTGCCGCCCTGCTGGCGCCGGGGCTGGTATTTGCACAATCCGGCAAATACGCATTAACAGTAAAACTCAATACCCTTGCAACACCTGCAAAAGCCTACCTGGTAAAAGATTACGGCTGGACCAACCAGCAGTTCCTCGATTCAGCGGTACTTAACAAAGGTATGTACACTTTTAACGGACAAATAGAGGAGCCCGCACAGGTAACTGTGCTCATTGATCATGACGGGCAAGCCGCTCAAAAATGGACAAAGACGGCCGATGTGATTGATTGCTACCTGGAAAAAGGCCGTATAGCCATTACCGGTACAAACACTATAAAAAATGCCAGCGTTAAAGGAGGGCCTGTCAACAGCGACTACAAACGATACAAACAAACGGTGCTGCTTCATATGCAGCAGATGAGCAGGTCGGTGGACTCCCTCTATCGCGCTGCACCGGAGCTACCAAAAAAGAATCCCGGCCTTATGGATAGCATAATGAAACGGTACCAGGTAGTTGCAAAAGAAACCGACTCCCTGAAATATGTTTTTATCCGCAACAACCCCGCTTCTTTTATCAGCCTGGTTACACTGATAGATGTAGCCGGGAAGGATGTAGACGTACCGCGTATTAAACCTATCTTCAAAACACTTTCTCCCGCCTTGCAAAACAGCAAAAGCGGTAAACAGTTTGCGAATATATTGTACGACCAGGGCCCGCTTTCCATCGGGGCAATAGCTCCTGATTTTACACAGCAGGATGTAAATGATAAACCCATAAAGCTCTCTGATTTCAGGGGAAAATATGTACTGGTTGATTTCTGGGCCTCCTGGTGCGGGCCATGCCGGGCAGAAAATCCTAACCTGCTTAAAGCGTACCACAAATTCAAGGATAACAATTTTACAGTGCTGGGCGTTTCATTAGATCAACCCGGTAAAAAAGCGGCATGGCTTACCGCCATTGAAAAAGACGGCCTGCCCTGGACACAGGTTTCCGATCTGCAATTCTGGAACAATGCCGCCGCGAAGTTGTACCAGGTACACTCTATTCCCCAGAATTTCCTGATTGATCCCAAAGGGAGGATAGTAGCGAAGAACCTGCGGGGAGAGGTGTTGGAGGAGAGACTTGGGGAGATATTGGGGAGGTAATGTTGTATGACGTGTGTTAGTTAAACTTTTCAACTAACACACGTTCATCTCTAACATTCGGAATATTCGGCAGAAAATACGCCATTTAACGCATACAGTTTATCAAGGCTGATCTCCGTCTGATCTTCCAGCTTTAACCAGCGTTTGCCATCGCGTTCAAAAATACTTTCTATTATTCCATTTGCACGTGTAACGCCATTGTCTTCATAAAGAATAGCAGCCGGCTCCTTTTTTTCAAAAAGCTGAAAAACGAAGGGGTAAAAGTCACCACCTTTTGGTATGGTTATTCTTGTGTCCATTTGAAGGGTATTAAGTGATGGAGGTTTGTTTCCTGCTGTAAAGGTCGGAAAAAATCTTTTGCTGTGGTTAAAGGAATTATTACTGCTAGAGAAATTTATTCGTTACACTGCCTGAATAACGGGCTGGTATTAGTCCATCTATATTTTTTCGATTACTAGCTCCGCAGATCCATCTTCCAAAGAATTATGCTCGTCAAAATGCAAATGATACCCTGATGGTACTTCGTCTTGCGCCAGGTTTAATAAATGGTTCGCTAATGAAACCAGGCCTTGCCTGTTGGCAGCTAATTTCACAATATCACCTTCTATTCTTATGCTTATGCTAAAACCACTTTCCCATTTGTATTCGATTCCCCTATCAGCTGAAAATGGAGGTATTGATATGCTTAATTCCATGATGTTATTCTGTTAATACAGAGACCAATGCACTAAAAAGTAGTGGTTACAGTTGTTGCACCACTATCCCTGCAAGTGCAGCAGTTTCATTCTAATTTTACGCCTCTTACAAGAGGAGTTATTCGAAAAAGATTATCTTTATCAACTTCATTACACAACGACCAATAATTTATTAAATCCGCAAGAATTACTCTCTCAGATTCCAGTATGGATTTA
>NZ_DATCRD010000150.1:0-103778 GCF_036569185.1 Chitinophaga sp. | reverse complement strand
TATAGGAAGCGTTATAAAGGTCTTACATGGATATGTTTGTTTAAACTAATCCAGTACAGGCGTGATGGTTAACATGTTCATGTTACAAACGGAGAAATGGAGCTGCCATGTTTTTCCGGACAGATAGCTAAAATATAAAAGGGCTGACCAGTGTATTTATTGGTCAGCCCTTTATTTATTTGCTGCGTAATCACTTACGCTTCTGATTTTTCTGATTTACTCTTGGAAGAGTTGTTTTTCAGGGTAAAGATCAGCTTCTGATTTTCCTTATCCAGGTCAGCCACCAGGATATCTCCATCATGAATATTCATGTTGAGGATTTCCTCTGCCAAAGGATCTTCCAGGTATTTCTGGATGGCCCTGTGAAGCGGTCTGGCGCCAAATTGCTGGTCGTAACCTTTATCTGCCAGGAAGCCTTTTGCTTCGTCTGTCAGTTCCAGGCTGAATCCGAGGTTATTCAGGCGTTTCAGTACACTTTTCATTGTAATATCAATGATGGTGTAGATATGCTCTTTCGCCAGGGAGTTAAAGATGATCACGTCATCGATCCTGTTCAGGAATTCAGGAGAGAAGGTACGTTTCAGTGCTTTTTCGATCACTGATTTGGTATTTTCTTCCTCATTAACGGCTCTTGCGCTGGTGGTAAAACCTACGCCGGCGCCGAAATCCTTCAGCTGACGGGCTCCGATGTTGGAGGTCATGATGATGAGGGTATTTTTAAAGTCCACTTTACGACCGAGGCCATCAGTGAGGATACCATCATCCAGTACCTGCAGCAGGAGATTATAAATATCCGGATGTGCTTTTTCGATCTCATCCAGGAGGATCACGGAGTATGGCTTACGGCGAACCTTTTCTGTCAGCTGACCACCTTCTTCGTATCCAACATATCCCGGAGGAGCACCGATGAGGCGGCTAACAGAGAATTTCTCCATGTATTCACTCATATCGATACGGATCAGCGCTTCGTCTGAGTCGAACATATAGCGGGCCAGTGATTTGGCCAGCTCTGTTTTACCAACCCCGGTAGGACCGAGGAATATAAAGGTACCAATTGGTTTCTTCGGATCTTTCAGACCTACACGGTTACGCTGAATCGCTTTAGTGACTTTGCTGATGGCTTCATCCTGTCCAACCACGGCGCCTTTCAGGTCTTCACCCATACGGCGGAGTTTTTCAGTTTCGGCCTGTACCATCCTTTTAACAGGGATACCGGTCATCATGCTCACCACTTCTGCGATGGCTTCTTCATCGATCGGGTAGCGTTTATGCTTCACTTCTTCTTCCCACATTGCTTTAGCGCGTTCCAGGTCTTCGCCCAGTTTCTTTTCAGTATCGCGTAAGGCAGCGGCTTCTTCGAAGCGTTGGCTTTTCACCACTTTATTTTTTTCCTGTTTGATATCTTCAATCTGTTTTTCCAGGTCGAGGATATTCTGAGGAACATTGATGTTTTTGAGGTGCACCCTTGCTCCTACTTCATCCAGTACGTCGATTGCCTTATCAGGCAGGAGACGGTCGGTCATGTAGCGGTCGCTCAGTTTCACGCAGGCATCAATGGCTGCATCTGTATAGCTTACGTTATGGTATTCTTCATAACGGGGCTTGATGTTATTGAGGATCTGGATGGTTTCGTCCACGGTAGGTGGTTCTACCATCACTTTCTGGAAGCGGCGGTCGAGCGCGCCGTCTTTCTCGATGTACATGCGGTACTCATCGAGGGTGGAAGCGCCAATGCATTGAAGCTCTCCTCTTGCCAGTGCCGGTTTAAAGATGTTGGAAGCGTCCAGGGAACCGGAAGCGCCACCAGCGCCCACGATAGTATGAATTTCATCGATAAACAGGATCACGTCCCTGTTTTTCTCGAGTTCGTTCATGATGGCCTTCATTCTTTCTTCAAACTGGCCACGGTATTTGGTACCGGCCACCAGGGCGGCGAGGTCCAGGCTTACCACGCGCTTGTCGAACAGCACGCGGGAAACTTTACGCTGCACAATACGCAGCGCCAAACCTTCCACGATGGCGGTTTTACCCACACCGGGTTCACCAATAAGAATCGGATTGTTCTTTTTACGGCGGGAAAGTATCTGGGATACCCTTTCAATTTCCTGCTCGCGGCCAACAATCGGGTCTAAGCTGCCACTCTCGGCCAGCTTGGTAATATCTCTACCAAAGTTATCCAGTACGGGCGTTTTGGATTTGGTATTTGTCTGTTTGGCTTTGGATGCGTAACTCTTTCTTTCATCCTCAAACTCTTCTTCGCCCGGATCGTCAAATTCTGACTTAGGGTCCGCAGATTTTACAAAGCCCAGTTCGTTTTTAAAAGTATCGTAGTCCACGTCAAATTGTTGTAAGATTTGTGTACAAACGTTTTCCTTATTCTTGAGTATGGAAAGCATGAGGTGTTCCGTTTCCACCGTAGCACTTTTCAGTGCCTTGGCTTCCAGTACGGTCACCCTGATAACTTTCTCTGCCTGTCTGGTAAGCGGGAGGCTATTGATGTTAGCGATATTCTTTCCGGTCTTATCTTTAACAGCCAGTTCTACTTCCTTGCGTAACTCATACAGATCTACGTTCAAAGCCTGCAGAATCTTTACGGCCGTGCCCTCGCCTTCTCGAATAATACCTAACAGCAGGTGTTCAGTACCTATGAAGTCATTTCCCAGGCGTAAAGCTTCCTCTCTGCTGAACGAAATGATCTCCTTAACTTGCGGTGAAAAATTCTGGTCCATTGTGAGATTATTAAATTATCAAAAACCCTTACGGGGGCTTGCTTATACAATAATAACGAATAATTCTGACTTAAGATTATCACGCTTTTTGATGAAATGAAGTTATTTCTTTTTAAACTCAATCCCCTTACACTTTAATAGTATAAGATTTATTTTTGCGTTTAATGCGGGTACGTTCGTTTAAAAATATCTACGAAGAAAAAGAGGTTTTTGTTTCAATCTCTTGCGGTTATATTTTATAGGCGGGTTCCCTCTGTTCAAATTTATTTTACTAAAAGTATAAAACAACGTCCAACGCATGAAATTCAAAATTGATACCAAAGAAAAAATAGTCGTTTTTTGTCCGGAGGAAGCCGTCCTGGATGCTAATTTGGCAGAAGAGCTTACCGCTGCTGTGGCTGCGCTGCCGGAGCTGGAAGAACGCAATCTCATACTGGATATGACATTGGTACAAAAAATGGATGCAACGGGCGTTGAAGCCATTTTAACAGTTTATCAGCGTATGTATGACAATAATTTATCCTGCGCCATCACCGGTCTTAACAACACTTTAACAGCAACCCTGAAATCTGCCGGCGGCGATATGCTTAATCTTGCTCCCACAATGGCAGAGGCAATTGACCTTGTAATGATGGAAGAGCTGGAGAGGGAATTGCTGGATGGATTGGAATAAAGACGGGATGCCGGGCTTTTTTTAACTCCCACATTAGGGGGATACAGGAAAGCCGGCAATTGAACGATTAAAGCTATTTACATGTTCGCAGTCACAATATTAGGTAACAATTCTGCTATCCCCACCCTGGACAGGCACCCCACCGCCCAGGTAGTTACCTGCAACGAGCAGTTGCTGCTGGTAGATTGCGGAGAAGGCACACAGATACAGATCGCCCGGTACCGGGTCAGGCGCAGTAAGCTAAGGTATATTTTCATCAGCCACCTGCATGGAGATCATTATTTCGGTCTTATTGGCCTGCTGAACACACTCAGTTTGATGGGCCGTACCGACCCGATCAGCGTATATGCGCCACCGGAGCTGGAACAGATTATCCAGCTTCAGCTGGATTGCTCTGCCACCGTATTAAAATTTGAGCTGTCGTTTATACCCTTGCAACCAGGTTACAGCGGAGTTATCCTGGAGGATAAGGAGCTTACGGTGCGGTGTTTCCCTACCCAGCACCGGATCTCCTGTTTTGGTTTTTCTTTCGAGATGCGGAAGCGTAAACGTAAGCTGATCCCTGAACAGGCAAGGGCCTATGAGATCCCAGCTGCTTATTTCAGCAAATTACAGGATGGCGCCGATTACCAGCGGAAAGACGGTACCCTGGTGAAAAACGATTGGGTGACCCTGCCGCCGCCTCCCGGCAAGCGTTATGTGTATTGCGCTGATACCCTGTATGATGTAAGCCTTTTGCCACACCTGAAAGATGCAGACCTGGTATATCATGAAACCACTTACCTGCACGACCTGCAGGAGCGGGCAGCGGAGCGCTTTCACAGCACTTCCGTTCAGGCGGCCTCCCTGGCGGCGGCAGCTGAGGTAAAAAAACTGCTGATCGGGCACTTTTCCTCCAAATACACCGACCTGCAGCCTTTTCTGGATGAATCCAGGCCGGTTTTCCCGGATACGGAGATTGCGGAAGAGGGCGTAACCTATATTATTTAATAATGTTATAAAATAAAAGCAGCAGCAGTCCCTGATGGCACCGCTGCTGCTTTCTTATTCTAATAACTTACTATTAATACTTCTCCAGATAGGTAGCTATCTTGCTGTACAATCCATCAGAAACAGGCAGTACCGGCAGGCGGAAAATATTCTCCACAATCCCTGCATGATGCAGGAATGCTTTGATACCAGCCGGGTTGTTCTCGGAGAACATCAGTTCAAACCCTTCCAGCATTTTGTTATTAAGGATACGTGCAGCCGGGTAATCATTTACCAGGGCGGCATGTACCATGCTGGAAAAATCGGCAGCAAAATAATTGGCCGCCACTGAAATCACCCCATCCATGCCGCAGGCCAGCTGACCCAGGGCCAGGGCATCATCGCCGCTGATAACAAGGAAATCCTTTGGCTTATCGCGGATAATCTGCATGCATTGCATCATATCGCCGGAAGCCTCCTTCATGGCCACGATGTTTTCCACTTCGTGCGCCAGCCGCAGGGTGGTTTCTGCAGTCATATTCCTGCCTGTACGGCCCGGAACATTATACAGGATCACCGGTTTGGGAGAAGCTGCAGCAATGGTTTTATAATGCTGGTAAATACCTTCCTGTGTAGGTTTGCTGTAGTAAGGCGCTACGCTGAGCACTGCCGCCGCTTCATCCAGCGGGCATTTCTCCAGGCGCTTCACTACATCCCGTGTGTTATAATCGCCAACACCAATCACTACAGGCACCCGCTTCGACACCTTTTCAAAAGTGAATTTTATCAAATCCAGCTTTTCATCTGCAGAAAGAGTAGGCGTTTCGCCGGTTGTGCCTAAAGACACAACATAGTTCACGCCGCCATCGATCACGTAGTTGATCAACTTTTCCAAAGCATTCCAATCTATGCTTTCATCTGCTTTAAAGGGTGTTACCAATGCCACCCCGGTGCCTTTTAGTTGTTCCATATTGCGTTTACGGGAAAATAAAAATTTCGAACTTCGAAGGCCGAAATTCGAAATTTTTATTGTTATCTCTAAATATTTTTTATTTCTCTTCGTAGAAACCCATGCGGGAGAACTTATCAATACGTTGTTCTATACGTGTATCGGGATCAATTTTCTTTAATTCTGCGAGAGTTTCCTTGATGCGCGCCTTCAGCAGGCTGGCCATTTCAGCAGGATTTACATGTGCGCCGCCCAATGGTTCACGTACGATACCGTCTACCAGGCCAAACTGGCTCATATAATCTGAAGTCAGTTTCAGCTCTTCAGCGGCTTTTTCTTTAAAATTCCAGCTGCGCCAGAGAATAGTGGAGCAGTTTTCAGGGGAGATAACGGTGTACCAGCTGTTTTCCAGCATAAATACACGATCGCCGATACCGATGCCCAGCGCACCACCGGAAGCGCCTTCCCCGATAATGATGCAGATAACCGGAACACGGAGCTTTACCATTTCAAAGAGATTACGGGCGATGGCTTCCGCCTGGCCCCTTTCTTCTGCTTCCAGGCCGGGATAAGCACCGGGAGTATCAATGAGAGTGACAATGGGCTTATTAAATCTTTCGGCCAGTTTCATGAGACGCAGCGCCTTGCGGTACCCTTCCGGGTTGGCCATACCAAAGTTTCTGAGCTGGCGCATTTTAGTATTTACGCCTTTCTGCTGACCAATAAACATGACTGTTTCGCCATCCAGGTCGGCAAAACCGCCTACCATGGCCTTGTCGTCTTTTACATTCCGGTCGCCATGCAGTTCCGTAAAATTGGTGGACATTTTTTCGATGTACTCCAGTGTATAGGGCCTATCCGGATGACGGCTCAGCTGTACGCGCTGGAAGGGAGTAAGGTGATCGTAGATCTCCTGGCGGGTATCAGCAATTTTTTGCTCATACTCGCTTACAGTAGCAGAAACATCTACACCTGATTTTGCACCATTTTCCTTCAGCTTCTCCAGCTGATCATATAAGTCAGCGATAGGTTTCTCGAAATCCAGGAATTGCATAATTTGATTAATTGGTTAAAGATCGGGTGTAAAGATAATGCTGAAAATATTTTTTAAAAAAGATTTGCTTAATTGGGAACTTTGTTGCTATCTTTGCAATCCCAAAACGGAAGAACACAACGGATTGGGACACAAGTTCTTAGGAATGGATCGGTAGTTCAGTTGGTTAGAATGCCGCCCTGTCACGGCGGAGGTCGCGGGTTCGAGTCCCGTCCGGTCCGCAAAAGGGACAAATCATTATTACAATGGTTTGTCCCTTTTTCATTTTTGGGATAGGCGATTAGCCCGAGTGCTTCATTTACTTTTTCCGGTTCGAAATAACGATCATAAACGATTTCCCCGGGAAATATGAGTCTCTGCAATTTCTCTTTCACACCCGCATCGCTGAAATGCCACACCATTTGCGGCGCATATTGAATAGCTTCTTCCAGGTTCGGAATACCCAGCTTACATTGATCCGGTTGCGCAGCTTTATTTTCACGATCCTTAAATATAACGAGGATAAAATTTATCAAAAGGTTTCCCGGGAACACTTTGGTAATACGAGCCTCATCATTGCGATCCCTTGGCGCACATGTCAACTTTCTAAGCCATCATAGCCGGATGATTGGACGATTTATGGTTATACCGGGTGAGATGCTGCCAAAGCTGAATGAAACCGGATTTGTATAAAAGAAAGTCTATTTAATGCAAAGTTTCTTCTGTAATGATCAATAAATTTGTGTTAACCAGTTCTTAGCGATCGGACCGCCGTTTATGTCAATAGTTGTTTTTATGCTTATGACCGTCCTGAGCAGAACAGTTCATTTGTCAACATTTGCAAATGTTCAACCAATCAGCTATCGCTATAAGTTTAAGCCTGATAAATGAAATCAAAGTTATTACTGATCTTTTTAACACTGTGCTTCGCAGATCGCAGTGCATTCGGGCAGCGTGATACTTACCTGCCGGCCAATGCTAAAATTTCCCCCTTTCCAGACGACGCTGTCATATTAAAACCTTCCTGGATCAAACAACGGGAAGATTTGAATACAACCTACCTGCTGTCACTTAATCCTGACAGGCTGCTGCATAACTTCCGGGTAAACGCTGGTCTTCCATCAACTGCGGCGCCATTATCAGGATGGGAAGCTCCCAATGTTGGCATCAGGGGGCATTTCACGGGGCACTACTTATCTGCCGTTGCAATGCTGGCAGAAAGGAATAAGGATACGGCAGCAATGCACCGGCTTAATTACATTGTTGATGAATTATATAAATGCCAGCAGGCTCTTGGCAATGCTTACCTGAGCGCATTCCCGGAAAGAGATTTTGATACGCTCGAGAAAAAGTATGGAGGCGTATGGGCGCCATATTATACTTTCCACAAAATTATGCAGGGACTTTTAGACGTTTATGTCCGTACAGGTAACCGGAAAGCTTATGTGATGGTGGATAGCATGGCTGCCTACGTTGAAAAAAGAATGAGTAAACTGAGCCCGGAAACCATCGACAAAGTACTTTATACTCCCGATGCCAATCCTTCTAACGAGGCGGGTGGTATGAACGACGTATTATATAAGCTTTACGAAGTTTCCCATAACCCGAAACATTTGGCCCTGGCTAAGCTTTTTGACCGGGATTGGTTCCTCAAACCTTTGTCAAAGAACCAGGATATCCTCTCGGGGCTTCATTCCAATACACATATTGTGTTGGTGAACGGGTTTGCACAACGATACATCATTACCGGCGATACCCTGTATCAACGTGCCGCACAGAATTTCTGGAATATGCTGGCCGATCATCATGCCTATGCCAATGGCTCCAGTAGCGGTCCGCGCCCGAATGTAGTTACACCAACATCACTGACCTCTGAGCACTGGGGCGTACCTGATCACCTGAGCAATACGATGACAAAGGAAATCGCAGAATCATGCGTATCACACAATACGCAAAAACTAACCTCTATGCTATTCTCCTGGAGCGGCGATCCTAAATATGCGGATGCTTACATGAATACTTTTTACAATTCAATAATGGCTATACAAAATGCCAAAAACGGAACAGTAGTTTATCATTTACCATTAGGCTCCCCACAGACAAAAAAGTTTTTGCAAGACAGTGATTTCCGGTGCTGTAACGGGTCATCCGTTGAGGCATTTGCAGCATTGAACAACGGTATCTATTACCATAACGATTCGACATTATGGGTGAATATGTACATCCCATCCCGTGTAAACTGGAAAGTAAGATCACTTTCGTTGGAACAAAGCGGAAACTTCCCTACTGACTCAGTTGTAGAATTTAACTTCAAAGAGGCGAAAAAAACAAAGCTTACCTTAAATCTATTGATACCGGATTGGTCAAAAAAATTTGAGGTATACGTCAATGATCAGCAGCAGACAATCAATGCCTCCCCTGGCTCTTACCTGTCATTGAAGCGGGCATGGAAAAACAACGATAAGATCAGGCTGGTATTCCATTACGATTTTTATCTGAAGCCAATGCCCGACGATGAAAACGTTTTTGCCATTTTTTATGGCCCTGTTATGCTGGCGGCTGAAACGGATTCAGAATTCATACTGAAGGGACCCAGGAACGAAATCTTAAAAAACATAACCGATGCGGGTGGTAATGTTTTCCAATTAAAGAATGGAGGAAAGACTTTTGTTTTGCGTCCGTTAAGCGATATCAATCAACAATCCTACGGGGTTTATGCGATAATCAGGGGATACTGATTGATATTGCTGTGATTTCTTCAACATAAATTGTGGCTTCCGGAATTATCTTTAATTAGTGAAGTTTTAGTCATGGCCTGAATGAGATACCTCTCTTTTCCAATCCTTTCAGGTATTTCTATAAGATCCTTATCATATAGCTTTTCGGCGTCGATGTGTGGCAATAAATAAACTGCTCTTTAAGGCTTGGTCTTCTCCTTATATCTTTAGAAAAATCTTATTCCGATACAACAGGTACAGTAACATCAGCTGTATCATTGTAACTGATATGGCAGTAAATACCGGCTGCCATAACAACGGTAACTGCCTGATCATCCCCCCGAAAATATATTCAGCTGTATATCCAAAGTTTACCATTCCTTCCGCACACATGTAGATCAGAATAGAGTTCGTCCCGATAATAATAAAGACGAAAGCCCATCGCCTGAACCCGGCAATATCAATGAGCCAGTAAAAGATGGATAAAAATAAAAGGCTCCATCCAGCGGTATATAACACAAAAGAACTTGTCCATAGTCTTTTATTAATAGGGAAACAGGGGTCCCATATTAACCCTGATAATATGAAAACAATGCCGGCTGAAAACAGGAGTAATGCTTTTTTAGGCATTGAATATTTTTCCAGGCGCAGGAAAGTGCCCGTCAATATGCCCATCAGGGCGGTTCCCACTGCCGGAATGGTTGACAAAATACCTTCTGGATCATGCACACCATCATGCAGCTTCCCTGGCAATAATAGTCTGTCAATATAAGATTCCAGTGAGCCATCCATTGTCAATACGCCTGCACCGTAACCTGGCACCGGGATAAGCTCCATCATCATCCAATAGCCCAGTAACAATATAAGCAGGTAATATATCTGTCTTCGCACATTATTATTCAGATAGATCATCCCGGCGAAGAACCACGCCAGCCCGATACGTCCCAATACGCTGGCAAACCGGGTATGATGATATCCTTTGAAAGCGAGTAAGCCATTGACAATACATCCGAGTATGATAAGGATCAATGTTCTTCTCAACATGGAGAGATACAGCTTCCTTTTGTCTTCCGCCGGTAGTTCAAAAGCGGCCGTCACCCCTGCCGCCTGCACCTTTTTCTGTAAAGAATAGGGCATTGATATGCCCGCGATAAACAGGAATAATGGAAAGATCATATCATAGAAGGTAAACCCATTCCAGACGGTGTGATGCAACTGTTCCGACATCCATAAAAACAGGGGCCATTTCGTCGCTTTTGCCAGGGCATGGATAATATGCTCCCCGCTCATAATCCAGAACATATCAAAGCCTCTTAATGCATCCAGGGATAGTAATCTTCCGGAATCCTGCCTGTTCATTGCTGTTCATATTTAGGCCGGTACTTATGATATAGTTCCTGTGCAACAGCAATACTTTCTCCAGTCGGCATATCATTAAATTTGTTTTGTTTGTTCACCCATTGCCATTCCCACTGTTTGATCTTCTCCTCAAATCCATTATAATCAGCAGGAGTATCGTTTTTAAGCGATAATTGCAGCATGTCAAAATACTGTATCCATCTCTGGCAATAGAAATCGTTGAGTAAACCGCTCCACTGCCTGTTGGAATATTCATGTAAAGGACTGTTTGCATCTCCCCATAATGTGATGAGGTCACGCGCATTCCGTTCATATAAGGCCTTTTCTTCACTATTGTTTCCCCACCTGGTAGCAGATGATAACCATGGTCCGAGCATAAAATCCTTTCTTGTAGCTAATAGCCTGTCCATATCATGGATCAGGGTGATAAACTGTTTACTGTACAGCAGGAAACGCGTGCTGTCCTTATCATTGTAAGCCTTCACCCACATCCGCTGTAGCGGGTGTGCATAATTAGCCAATACCTGCCTGGTAATATCCACCAGGTCGTAGCGGAACCCATCGGTGTTTACCCCATTTGCAGCCGCCGTCATAAAGAGATCCCAGGCTGGTATCAGTTCATTCCGGTTATAGTTCAACCTGGTGCGCGTCCATTCGGCAGTTGAGTCCAACGTTGGCCTGCCTGTGATGATAGACTCGGCGCCATCCCTGATCAGCTGGCCGTTATAGACGGTCTGCCTTAATATATCCCATGCCCTGACAAGCTGTTGATCGGTAGTACGATAGCGGTTTAAGACATATTTTTTCAGCCAGTCATTGATCACTACAGGTTCCGATTGCCAGGTATGCTGCATCATTAATTCATACATGACAGGATTCTGCTCAATCGCCTCCATGGTCAGACCGATGCCACTCATACGTCCGGATGCAGTATCTTTCATGGCAAGTGCAGGCGCTACCGCCACTCCGTCCATACGTCCGAAAAGATTCACATTTCCTCCAAAATTGTTGAGCATATTCCAGATCCATGGCTTCCCATAAAATGCAGCCGTTCTTTTCCACACCGGTTCGATTTCCGCAGCCAGGTCCAGCAGGATCATCTTATCGTCAGGCACTGCTTTCAGCAAGGCCCTGGTCTGTTCATTACCCCAAAACTTACGGTCGCTATAAAACAGCCATCCCTGCATCACCCATATTGCTGCGGTATCTGCCTGCCGCATACCATCATAAATCCTGGCACTTAACCTGGACAGGAAAAGCGAGTCGTTTGAGGGCGGTTCATTTTCGTTAAAGGTATCTGCAGAATACAGGTGGTCCGTGCCATATAAACGGGTTTGCACTTCAAGAAACTTCTTTCCTATCTGCGCAAAGCGGGGATCTTCTGCATCAAGAATATAAGTATCCGCAAAACCATTTTTCCAGTTGGTGGACTTTATTTTAGCATCTGTAAATTTCTTTCTGAATGCAGGAGGCACATGACCGGTAAATGCGGGGAGCACAGGTTTCATTCCCAATTCTCTTTGCCGTTGCAGGATCTTTATCTGCAGATCTTTATGGCTTTCTATCCAGCTCATAGGCAGGGGCCCTCCCCAGGCATCTAAATTACCCATCCAGAACCAGGCAGTGTAAGCCGGTCCGCTGAAGAAACCGGCCAGTTCCTCATCTGTGAATCCCATTTCCCTGTATACCAGGTACCATGTATACTCTTCACCTGTTATAGCCAGCGGCATATTGATGCCATGCAATGCCATCCAGTCGATCTCTTTCTCCCATCGTGCCCAGTCCCACCAGGTCATACTATAATTGAAAGTGCAATAGTTCAGGTAATAGCGATACTTATAGGGAGTTTCCCGTTGTATTTTATTTGTGACTGCGGGCAGCTTTGCCGGCAGATGAAGGTTAGTGCCATTCCAGGTGATCTGACAATGGCAATATTCTTCAAGGTAATAATACAACGCAGCCGCAATGGCTGTTCCATTATTCCCACGCAGTATAATCTTATCTCCTTTACTTTCTATCTCAAAAACATCTTTGCCATTCTGCGTCTGTAAGGGAGCCACTATAAAATGTTGCCGTTGGGACGATAGCACTCTTCCTATCAGGTTATATGCAGCAGTAATGTTCAACTGACCATAGGCATAATCAGCAGATAAAAAAAGAAACAGACAAAGTAATTTCTTCATGAGAATAATGATGTGATCAATGACCGTATGGATTAGTAGCCCGGATTCTGCACCAATGCAGGATTGAGTTGGAGAGCAGATGTAGGTATAGGGAAGATGCGATGATTTACATCAGCATCTGTTTTGAATCCCCACTTCCCTTCATACTTACCAAAACGGATCATGTCATTTCTATGCCAGGATTCCCATACCAGTTCCCTGCATCGCTCCGCATAAATACCTTCGAGCGTAATGGCGCTGAGCGCCGGAGAAGTTGTACGCTGCGCTCTCAGCTCATTTACGAGAGAGAGGGCTGTCTGCCCCATCGTCGCTGCGCCACCACGCAGGATCGCTTCCGCTTTCATCAGCACCACGTCTGAATAGCGCAGTAAAGGGATATCATTTTTCTGATTCCTGTTAAGAGACGTTGCATCAGGATAGAATTTGATATTGCGATATCCCATATTCCAGGCTATTTCATCGTTGCCGGCATCAAATGAATTTACATCCTGCCGCAATGTAATTTCCGGTTTGATATCTATCTGATAGGTATATGGAGCTGCACCGTCAGCACCGGTATAGAACTGATCATATCCTTTTTTGGTAGTAGTCACTGTTGCCGGAGTAACACCATCAGCGAGAAATTGAGGGCCGGTCAGCCATTGCCCGTTACGTACATCATTTGGATCGTTGAAGTTGGCATAAAACGATGGCAGCGTACTGATAGCGCCATCCGGTGTGAAGGGCAGTTTATATTTAGTAGCAGCCAGTCCACGGGGCACATCATAGCGCGCGTGCAGATTCTGGGCCCTGAATGGGAACATATTTGTCCAGGAAGGATCAAAAGGTATAGCAAAAATGAATTCTTTCATCTGCGGACCATTATTGGGATAGAACATCTGGAGATATGTACTGGCAGGTTCTATTGCATACAGGCCGGATTTGATCACGTTGTCGCATGCGGCGATGCAGTCGTCGTTACGCTGTGTCCCGGTGTATACTTCTGCATTCAGATACAATTTGGCCAGTAAAGCATACGCAGTCCATTTGTTAGCCCTTCCGTAGGTTGATGCACCGGAGGCAGGGTTCAATGATGGAATACAAGCTTTAATTTCATTTTCGATAAATGTAAATACCTGGGCCCTCGGTACATTGCGTTTAGGCGTAAAATCACCGTTGACAGTATCTATGGGTATATTGCCATAGTTATCCATCATGATATAGTAGGCTATTGCGCGTACCATTTTCAGTTCCGCCAATGTGGTATTTTTATTTGCACCATCCGGCATATTCTTCCCCAGAATGGCCAGGGACTGGTTCACTGTACCAATAATAGTGGAGCACCAGGTCCAGTTTCCATTTACCCCCGAATGATCTTTTGTCCATGTATGATAATGATATTGCTGGAACTCTGCACCATTAAACCAGTTGCCTCCTCTTGCGGGAAAGATCGCTTCATCTGTGGTCAATGTCTGAAGGAAAAAATATTCCACAGAAATATTCCCTCTCAGTGCTACATATGCAGGTCCTGCTGCCGCAATAAACTGTGCACTATCGGTTGGGAAAACGCCTGGGGTAAGCTCTGACGTTATAGGCACCTCCAGTTTGTAACAGGAAGCAAAAACGGACAACAGGAAAGGAAGATATATATATTGAATTAGTTTTTTCATACAACGTTTTTTAGAGATACTATTAAAACGATACATTTGCGCCCAGCATGAAGGTCCTTGTTTTGGGATAGAAGTTATTATAATCTACACCTGGTGCAATACCGCCCTGATTTACCTCAGGGTCTACCCCTTTGTAACCGGTAATCACAAAAAGGTTGTTGGCAGTTACATACAGTCTTATATTTTTAATGTAAGGATGTACATTCTTAAAGTTGTAAGCCAGGGTTGCATTATCAAACCTTACATAAGTACCGCTTTCAACAAAGCGGGAAGAATACAGGAAGGCATTATAGTCAGCTACACTTTCATTTGCCGCCTCTTTCAGAATGTTAGTATACTGCGCAGTATTAGGTCTGAAAAGGTCGGCCCGTGTAGCATTAAATATCTTGTTACCAAATACGCCTCTCAGGAAAATATTAAGGTCAAAATTTTTATAATGAAAACTGTTTGACCATCCTATTAATAATTTAGGCTGAGAGCTACCGATATAGTGATAATCTGTACCTATAACAGGAGTTGTTGTAAGTTTACCATCCGCGGCTATAAACTGGGATACGCCGTTTGCATCTTTTCCGGCATAAATGGGTGAGAAGAACTGCCCGAGTGGCTTGCCCTGTTTCAGAATTTCCAGGGAATGACTGGACTGTCCTAATCCTTCAGGAAATGCCAGTAGTACAGAGTCGCCGCCGGAAAAGAGCGGATTGGATAAGCTGGTGATCTCATTTTTATTATGAGCGAAGTTAATGCTGCTATTCCAGCCAAAGTTTTTGTTTTCCACAATAACAGCATTCAGGTTCAGCTCAATACCCTTATTACTCATACTGCCGCCGTTGGCCACAATTGTACCTGCCGGCACAAGGATCGGATCTACCCGGTAGGAATAGATCATACCGGTTGTTTTCTTGTTATACAGGTCCAGGGAGCCGCTTAATCTTCCCTTCAGAATGCCAAAGTCTACTCCTATATTGGTAGTGCTTGTCTTTTCCCATTGCAGATCAGGGTTAGCTGCCTGGATCGGGCCACTGGCTGATACTGAGGAACCGTTATAATAGAATACGCCCTGGGTGCCGGAGATGAACCGCGCTGTATAAGCATTAAATCCTGAGGCATTTCCCGTGATACCATAACTGGCCCTTAGCTTCAGGTCAGTAAATCCGGGATGTTCCTTCATGAATTTCTCCTCGTTGATCTTCCATGCCAGGCCTACAGAGGGAAAGTATCCCCATTGATGATTTTCTCCGAACACGGAACTGCCATCTCTCCGCAATGACGCCTGTACCAGGTATCTGTCATTAAATCCATAATTTAAGCGTGCAAAGTTGGAGATCAGCCGGTTTTCCTGAAATACACCATCAGGTCCGAATCCGATCTGAAAGCCGGATATAGCATAAGGATTGCTTAACGCGAGGTTGGAATAGCCGATATTATCTACAGGAAAGTTGCTGGTGGTTACCTGGAAACCTTCTCCTACTTTATTGTTTTGCCAGGAATAACCAAGTACTGCACTGATGTTATGTAATCCCAATGTACGGTTCCACGTCAGGAATGTTTCCAGGATCTTACTGGTATTCTGATATGCATTTCTTGTTGCCTGTCCGTTCGCGCCAAAGGTTTGCGGATTATGAAACCCCAGACCGGGATCAGGATTGTCGTACATGCTGTTATAATTCGTGGTGAAATATTTATTGTAAAACTCGCCATGCGTTGATGTAAATCCGATATAAGACAGGTTAAGATCGTATGTAAATCCGAAAGGCAATTTTACCTGGGTGTTAAAGCTTCCCACCAGGTTATTATATTTGTTGTTCATCTGGCTGTTGTTTATCATTGCCACCGGATTGTAATAGCCCTGTGTATTGAAATTCTCAAAATAACTGCCATCTGCATTCTTTATAGGCGATACCGGCAGGTGTAAGGCAGATTGAAGCAATACTACGTTCCGGTAAGGAATATCATTGGCGTTACTGTTTGAGTTGGTAACGTTCAGCGCAAATTTCACTTTATCATTCAGGGTATACTGTTCTACGCTTAAACGCGCTACAACACGCTCCAGGTCACTATTCAGCAGAATACCTTCTTTTTTCGTATAACTTAAACTGGCCGCATATGTACCATGCTCACCACCACCGCTGATAGAGATATTATGGTTGTGGGATATGGCGCGGTTTCGTTGAATGGCGCTCTGCCAGTCAGTATCAGCGTTCTTATCATCTGTAGGAGAGAGCGACTGCCCGTTCCTGGTAAGGAACGCCCTTAACTCAGCGGCATTCATCATTTCCAGTTTGTTAGATACTTTTTCCAGACCGACATATCCATTATAGGACACCCTGGACTCTCCTTTTTTACCCTTTTTGGTTGTTACCATGATGACGCCATTGGCAGCCCTGTTACCATAGATCGCAGTAGCCGCAGCGTCTTTGAGCACATCAATGGAAGCAATATCATCCGGGGCTATCGCCGATATATCTACACCGGGCACCCCATCGATCACATAAAATGGCCCCTGCGAACTGTTGAGTGTAGAGGCTCCCCGTAATACAACGGTGGCTACAGCATTCGGGTCGCCACTGGCAGAGATGTTCAGTCCGGGCACTTTACCCTGTAATAGCTGTCCAACATCTGTAATGGCCCCTTTATTCAATTCCTCCGCCTTCACGGTATTGACAGCACTGATCAGATTTTTACGCGACTGTTTGCCATACCCTACTACAACAACGTCACCAAGACCGATCGAGGAAGATATAAGTGAGATAGATATGCTGCTGCGGTTATTGACAGGCATTTCCTGTGACTGATAACCCAGGTAGCTAAAAACAAGTACGGCATCCTGGGCTATACCGGTTAGCTGATATTCCCCTTGTGCATTGGTCTGCGTGCCTTTGGAAGTGCCTTTTACCTGAACAGAAACTCCGGGCAGAGGATTCCCCTTGTCATCAGTCACTTTCCCGGAAACGGTCAGGTTCAGGATGTTGGCATCTTCCGTCATCTGCGCATTCAGGCGGGGTTTGATGATAATTGTTTTGTTGACGATCTGATAAGTAAATGGCTGTTCTTTAAAGATCATATCCAGCACATTGGGCAGATCAGCATTATCTATGCGAATAGTTACTTTTTTCGCATTATTCAGCATATCCAATTTGTAGAAGAACCTGTAGCCGGTTTTGGCTTTAATTTCTTGTAATACCTGTTCAAGAGGCTTGTCTTTCATAGACAGGCTGAGCTTTTGTGCATATCCCACAGCACTCACCTGTAAACAGGCTATTGTAAGCAACAAGACAATCATTTTCATAAGCAGGAACGTTTTTCGTTGCCATAAGCATTCTTTTTCAATGCTCATTTTGGTTAAATACAGCCAATTTACAGGCATGGCTTTTCCATTATCATGCAATTGCATAGATTTGCAGTGTTTGGGTGTGAAATGATAATTGATCTTCGCTGGATTTTTGTCATCCGCAGTACCCGGACATCACAGGGGCGGGCTCAATCGCCCCTGTTTCGACCGGTATAGCGGACGAAGCATTCATGGTGGCTCGTTACTCATAATATGGCAATTTTGGTTGACTACTACTTATATCTTCTTACGGGCGAACGAGTATTTTACGCCCTTCTACATTAAATCTGACCCCGCTTACTTCCAATATCTTCAACACAGTTGTTATATCTGATGCTTTATCTATTTCACCGCGGAAAAGTCCCCGGGGAACGCCCTCCGGATAAATTATCTCAACATCATACCAGCGGGCTATCTGCAGCATTACTTCTTCAATTGTTACGTCGTTAAAACTGAATATTCCATTCTTCCAGGCCATCACATCATCTACGTTAACCGCCACCACATTCATTTCTCCGCTATTATTCATTTTAGCCTGCTGACCGGGTTTCAGCAGTACTTCTTTATCTTTACCGGCTACCTTTACCATCCCCTGCAATAAAGTTGTTCTGACCATAGGTTCGTCATCATAGGCTTTCACATTAAAACGGGTGCCTAATACCCTTATCTGCATATTATTGACGTTTAAGATAAATGGCTGCTGTGCATTAGGCGCTATTTCAAAATAGGCTTCCCCAATTAATTTTACCGTCCTGTCCTTTCCGCTAAACGAGGTAGGGAAAATCAGCCTGCTGGCTGCATTCATCCATACAATTGTCCCATCGGCGAGCGTAATCTGATATTGGCCACCCCGTGGGGTAGACAATGTATTCAGCGCTGCCGTATTACCCGCATCGTTACCACTCCCGGACTGGAAGGCCAATTGTCCGGTATTCAGCTTGATCACCTGCGTATTCCCCTGTTGAGCCAGCGTTCCGTCATGTTCGTCATTGAGGGTAATAGTATGGCCGTTTGCCAGTAATAATGTGGCCTTATTGCTTCCAGGCACAATATGCTTCTGAGCGATGCCTGATTGTGCTACTAACTGCTCCATGCTGGTTTGCCGGGTATAATAATAGATTGTTCCCGCTATAAACAGGGTAAGAACAGCTGCTGCTGCCCAATACCATTTCCTTATTATTGTTTTTTGTCCTTTGATACGAAGAAGCATCCTGTTCTTCAGCTCTCCGGCAGTGTGTATTGTTTCATCGTTCCACTCAACATCCTGCTCCGGGAATGTATTATACCATTTTTCAAACAATACCTTCTCCTCATCGCTGATGGTGCCCTTCAGCATTTTTTCAGCCAACAGAGATATTTGTTCAGGAGTCAGCTCACTCATTGTATGCCTGTTTTATATATAGTCTTGATAAAAGACTAACTTCCCTTAGTCCAGGCAAAAAAAAAATTAAATCTGAAGAATCAGCGGTCTATGGTAAACAAATCAGAAGAAGATATGAAGATGTCTGAGGGAGGCACGCAGGGTCCTGAGTGCACGACTCATATGGGATTCAACGGTCTTTAAGGAGATATTAAGGGTTTCCGCTATCTGCTTCTCGCTTAATCCTTTTTCCCTGCTAAGGCGGAAAACGAGCCTGCATTTTTCAGGCAGGGACTGGACGGTGCTTTCCAGTTCATCCTTTAATTGCTGATAACTAAGCCACTGCTCTGTGCTACTATCTGTTTCCGGTAAATCTATCTTTGCCTGGCGATTCATTTCATTTTTACGCTTTGCCAGTAAAGTAAGGATCTTATATTTAAGAGCAGCAGATATATATGTATGAAAAGTATGGCGTACCTGTATATTCTCAGATCTTTTCCAGATATCAAGGAAGACTTCCTGTACCACCTCTTGTGCATCCATTGTAGACTGAAGACGTAGATAGGCGATGGTCACCAATTTCTCCCAATAGCGTTCGTAAAGGATTGTAAATGCAACAGCATCGCGATCCAGTTGCAACTTTTGCAACAGTTCCTCATCACTCTTCTGGCATTTATGTATATCTAAGTCCCTTAGCATTAACGAATAGTACCCCCCTATAAATGTAAAGATATTTATAACAATTTCATAGTTCATCTGAAGATTATAAAAGAAACATGTTTTGGTGAATATCCATTTAGCAGGACGTTTACATTTATATAACTGTAAAACATACACTTAAAACCCGGAGTTCACCGGACCGGGGTAAATGATAAAGGTTATTTAAATAGAAAAAGGCCGCTTCACATGAGGCGGCCTTCTTTCTTTATAAAAACCAGGCATTCATTTGCCCCGGTGTTCTGATGGAAGCCAATAAAAGCCCATACAAAAATCATTTACGGATCAGGTTCCAAAGCGATTCAACAGGTACCACATTCTTTAGCACCATCTGTACACCAGCATTCATATCACTATGCAAAAACATACGTGTATTTGCTACCGTGCCTACCACATTGCCGTAAATATCCATTACAGGGCCACCACTGGAACCGGTAGCATAGTCTGCTGATACAGACATCATTTCACGAAAGAATTTATTATTCCCCTCACCAACTTCTTCCAAATACTTATTATTCACATTTCCCTGGGAAAAGAAATAATGTATCCCTTTGGGATGACCAAGTACATATATCTTGTCGCCAACTTCAGCTGAATCTGCCAGCGAAAGAGCAGGTAAAACGTCACCATGGGTGTCCAATTGAAGAACGGCAAGATCATTTTTTTTAGACGATGCGAGAATGGCCTTCACGGCATAGGTATGTCCATCGGCCATACGGGCTACGAACCCTTTTGGTTTATTGCCGTCTTTCATAAATGCATAGGTAGCGGCAACATGGTAATTGGTGATCACCACGCCTTTAGGGTCGATGATATAACCTGTGGATTCGCTCAGGTGCACGTTTTCACACCTGGGGCACAGATAGGCCACACCGGTAATAACGGTAGCACTTTTTGCCTTTTCATACAGGGTATGGGCTGTCAGCTCTTTTGAAACCGGCTTCGCCAGGTCCAGCGTTATGCCACTCCGTTCTGCAACAAGTGCTTTTTGCACATCTTCCGCACTAATGCTCCCTCCTTTTGCAGACAAAGAATCAAAAGATTCCAGGAAGCCGGCAGCCATCTTTGCATCATCCGTAAATCCCTGCCCAACCGCCGTAGTAGCTGTAAATAAAATATTTGCTGCCAGTAAAACGGTCAATCTGATTGTATATCCTTTTGAAAAAAAACTCATTTGACTTCTTTTTAAAGTACCCCGCATCTCAATGCTTTTCCTTATTTACTGATGCTCTCTAACTGGGCCTTATAATGCTTTGCCTGCCTTTCTGAGTTCCTGACTCCCATCTGAAAATACTCCCTGATAGCAGTTTTCTGGGCATCTGTAGCCCTGGATACTTTACCTGCCAGGATACCATCGAGTATGCCTTTAAAGACATCATTATCCGGCAAATTCAATATATACCGTTTATAGTAGTCAATCATCCCATCCAGGTCCTTGTTAGCAACATACAACGCCACCCTGCACAAATGGGTCTCCTGCTTCATCGGGTCCAGCTTCAGCAATGCAATGGTATATGCTATGTCTTCCACCTGCGTGGGCGTGTAAAACACATTATACTTTGCGCCAGTTTCATTTGCGATCAGGTACATATGCTTGCGGACCTTGTCAAAGATCATTTCATTGGCAACCTCGGTACCTAATGCCTTATCAATGCTTCTTTTATCCAACATTAACTTCCTGAAGAAAGGGCTGCCAAACTCCACTGTTCCCAGTGCCAGTTTCAAATAATCAACGCTGAACCGCTCATAATCCATTGCAACGTTGAAAACCTCACTGAGCACAGCAGACGGATCTTTTGCATTTTCATATAACGCCTTTGCATAAGGTAATGCAGTGCGCATATTTTTATCCTTTTCATAAGCCGCCTTCAAACTTGCCATTGAATTATCAGGATTTAAAGCCACCTTCACTTTTTCAATGAACTCCTCCGCAACCGCTTTTCCTACTACCCGGTTGATCTCTTCACCCTGTGCATTCAGGATCAGGAATGTCGGGAACATATTGACATCATATTTCTTCCTGATATCAATGCCTTCTCCTTTTTCCATGTCGTACTTGACAGCAATAAACTTAGGATTGAAAAAGTCGCCTGATACTTTCTTGGGAAATTCCTGTTTGGCCATTTCAATACACGGACCACACCAGCTGGTATAACAGTCTACAAAGATCATTTTTGGGGCGACAGGATCAGCAGCTTTTGACATTGCCTGTTTAAGCGTCAGATCCTGAAATATAATTCCCTGGGCAATAGCATCCTGTTTACATACAATACCTGTTACTAACAGTATGGTAATAAAAAAAAATTTCATGCGCTGTTAAGTATTAAATTTTTGACTGGATTAACTCTTTCAGTTTCGGATCTGAGGGTCTTGCAGCATCAAAACTCACCATCTTTCCATTTTTATCAATCAGGATAAAGCGTGGTACTGAAACTATTTCGTAATCCCCGATCAGGTTTCCCTCATTGTTGGTAAACAAATGTAAACCTGACAGTTTCTTTGTCTCCACCATATTCTTCCATTTATCTTTCTCTGTGTCAATTGAAACACTGAGGAAAACGACATCCTTGCCTTCAAAAGATTTTTCGAGTTCCTCCAATGCCGGCTGTTCAGCAAGACAAGGCTTACACCAGGTAGCCCATACATCTATAAGTACTACCTTGCCCAGGAAATCTTTGAGATGATACATTTTACCATTCCTATCGGGATAGGCAAAATCAATAGATTGGCCGCCGGACTCCTTCAACATCGCCCTTTTTTCAAAAGTCTCCATCCTGCTCTTCTGCTGATCTGTGATCATGTACTGTTTGTTTTTACTTACAAACAAAGCCATTTTCTGGTATTCTTTACGGTCCAATGTTTTGAGCACATAGTCAGCTCTCATCTTTGGGTTAGTGATTTCAGGCGCAATAATATTCTCCAGGAGCCCATTCTCTAAATTATAAACGTAGTGCTTTACAAATGCCGAAGTCTGGATATAGCTATAGCCATAAGGGAGCGTCCATATCTGCTGATCTGAATAATTCTCGGTCTTAAATATATTGGAAATAAAAACCGGGTACTGGTCATGTTTGGCATATCCTAAACCTTGTGCAAAAGGTCCCAATGCATCATACCTGAAGTTATATGGCAGCATGAATTTTACATAGCGGTCAAATTTCGCATTGCCTGTTTTGATACTGCTCATAAATGTTTCTACTGGCTTTACCAGGGAATCGAGTGTAGCGGCATAATAATTAGCTGCCAGTTTCCAACCTTCCTTGGTATAGCTATACTTTCTGAGAGGAGCCATCATTTTATACCAATCGGCAAAAACCTTGTTCTCCGCGTTTACCTTCCCCGAATAGGCGATCTCGCCCGAACCTGCATTGATAGTCAGTTCTTCCCCTTTTCGCATATACACCGGGTAAAACTCATCCTCAAATCCTATATACCTGATCAGGTTCAGATCACTGTCTGCAACCTGTATCTGAAAGGAATGATCAGGCTTCGCCAACGGAATCAGCGACAAGGGAACTATACCGCCATCTTCTGCCTTCAAAAGGTAAATCTGGCTGGTGTTCACCGTACTGCCATTCTCCTTCACAAACTTACCTTTAATCACGGCATGCTGCGCCCATGCTGCTGCTGAAATACCCAGCAGCAGGATAGATAAAACTGTCTTTTTCATTTTTGATTTTTAATTATAGTTTATAATGCGTTCTACGGAGAACCTGCTCCCTTATCGGCTATTTAACAGGTACGCCCATATCCGCCAGTATCTGCCTGATATATCCATATTTGATCATGATATTATTCTGGGTACCATAACGTTGTTTAAACTGCTCCTCTGAATTGCCAAGCGCCGCCTCCAGGTACATACACACATCCATCCAGGTTGCCATCGGCGTGTAATAAGGATTTCGCGGATCTGTGCCCAGGAACCCAATGGCCTGTGGGGTAGCTGTTACTCCTGGCGGCAGGCCTGTTACCAGGCTGGCAAGCTGGTATTGATACACTCCATATGCATCGCGGGAGGCCACAAACTTCCTGCTGGTATTGTAAAACTTCTCAAGGATACTGCTGTATTTATCACTGAGCGCCGCATTGGTAAGAAAAGCACGCAGGATAGCACCTTTGTAGTCCGCCCTGGAAGCTTCATTCATACCGGGTATCTGTGGCACAGCGCCTATAACAATTGTATTGAATCCTTTAAAGGCATATTTACCAAATGCGTTACTGTTCAGCGTGTCTACAAGCAATATACTGGGTATATGCACGCCTGCCGGCAGCATTGGGATAATCTCTTCTCTCAGAAAAGTAAGCGCTGCAGGCACATCTGTTTTAGCGCAAAACGAAAATGACTGCACCACCGGCGGAGCCCCGGCCTGCACCCCACCCAGTGAGTAATTCATTGACAGCACTTCATAATAAGTATACTCATGCCCGAACACATCCCTGCGTTGCTGTGAACCGATGGTATCATTGATATATACCGGTATCCCTGTTTCCTTGTAGAACAGGTAAGTTGCATGGATCGCGGCATCATTGGGATCATCCTCCACCACGAGCCAGTTTTTATCATAGTCAGGAAAAACTGTTTGTTCTTCTTTTCTGCATGATGTAGCCATAGCCAATAAGGCAAAGGCGAACAGATATATTTTGTTGTTCATTTGCACTGGATTATAATGGTTGAATCTGACGAACAGAACGAATTGGATTAGTAAGGGCGCCGCGATTGAACTCAATGGCATAGTCGGGGATAGGTACCTGCCAGCTGGCGCCATCTGCCGCAATGGATTTAAGTACGTAATTACCCACCTTTGTATGTGTATTGGATTGGGCATCGTAGCTATATACAGGGTGCCTGATGGTGAAGGCGGATGATAAGGGATACCTGGAATTCACTGCATAACGCCTGAGATCAAACCAGCGTTGTCCTTCAAAACACAGTTCACGACGGCGCTCCGCACGGATAAAATCAACAAGCTCCTTATTGGATGAAGGAAGCTGGCCGGCGCTGGCATTCCTGAAGCGTTTCATACGAAGGTTTTGCAGTTCGGCACGTGCTTCGCCGTCTGCCCCCATCATGGCCAGCGCCTCCGCACGGTTCAATATTACTTCTGCATAACGGAAATAAAAGATGCAGGACACCTGGGCGGGATCGTTATACGTGCTCCATGTACGGTATTTGGCCGGCAACCAGGACCTGCTTTTAGCAGCCCTGCTGAAGAAAGCGATGCGTCTCAGATCATCTGTATCGTAAGTATCCATCAGATCATCAGATGCTTTGAAGGCAGAAGCCCGGTTGTCATTTCCACTCCACTGGGAAAGCGAGTCGTTCATAAAAACACCGGGAATAACATATGAGCCCATGGTGAAAATAGACTCACCGGAACCGCGGTAGCTGAAGCTGCTGCCTTCTACATACTGATTGAGGTCAGTAAGATTGTACCCCATGGCTTCAAAGTCTTTCACCGTTGCAATAACTTTGTCATATTGCTCCGTATAGAGGTAGACCCGGCTTTGTAAAGCCCTGACCGCCGCGATGCCCACCCTGATCCTGTTGTCGGGGTTATAACCTTCCAGGTAGGTGGCCGCTTCATTAAGATCTGCAATGATCTGGTTGTAGACCTTCTCATTATTATCACGGGTAAAATATTTATCATCTATCTTTTCAGAAACTTTTACAGGTACCCCTTCATCAGTTGCAGCAGTGCTTTTCCGGTAGGGAGCTCCATAAATATTCTGCAGCATAAAATAATAGTATGCCCTGAGAAAATAAGCTTCGCCGCGTAAATGCTTCAACTGCAGATTCAGCACTGAACTATCGGCCAGTTTAGCTGCCTGGAAAAGGATCGCATTCAATGCCCCGATGCGTTTGTATAGTTTCCGCCAGGCTGTTTCTTCCCATGTAGCATTCAATATATCAACAGCCGGCGCCTGGCTCCAGTTATGAAAACCGGATAATTTGTAAAGCGGGGTGGCCTGACTTGTTTCCACGAAGTCAGCTACAAACGCCTCACTGTCATCGTCCATTACATGCAGCCATGGCGCAAAAACGCTCAATTCTGATGACACATCCGACATGGTGGACTGGCTGTAGATAGACAATTGTGTATTATTTATAAAGGCTTCACCGATCATCAGGCTTTCCAGATCTGCAGTAGTGGAGGCATACTTCTGATCTGTTGTATATTCCTCCAGGAATTTACTGCAGGAAGACAGCAACAGTAAGCACGTAAGCAGTACAAGTATATTTTTCATGGTGCTTATATTTTAAAATGAAACGTTAATGCTACCTGTGTAGGTAGGTCGTACTGACAGGTTGATATTAGGAGACGAGCCCGACTGTGCAGGGTCCTGTCCTTTTAACAAGCTGTTGGTGATCGTAAACAGGTTGGTGCCCGTGATGCTGACATAGGCAGACGCAAACCCCAGTTTACGGATCATTTTTTCATCGAAGTTGTATTTGAAAGATGCCGACTGAAGTTTCACATAGTTGGCGCTTACCAGTCTCACATCCGAGTTGTCGTACATGTCGTATACGCTACCCGCAAAAGAGTAGGCCGTTGCCGGGTAAATATTCCACCAGGGGGTGTTGAGGCTGTTAGTAGCCTGTAACCCGGGAATGTTGGTATAATTTTCATCACCGGGCCGGCGCCATCTTTCCACGAATTCCTTTCGCAGGTTCTGTTGTGGATAGGCGATAGCGGAAGCATAACCTGAGGCTATTTTCAGCATCCTGATCTTGTTGCCGAGGGAGTAGGTAACATTGCAGGACAGGCCGAAATTACGCCAGCCGAAATAGTTGGAGATGCCGCCTTGTATAAAAGGCTCCCTGCGACCGGATTCACTCATCACCGACAGGTAAACATCCTCTCTTTTCATCTGCGAATATTTTTTCATGTACTCTTCTGCCATTTCCGGTTCTGCTCCATAAAAAATGGGAGAACCATCAACAGGGCTCAGCCCTTTAAACTTATAGGAGTAAAAGGTATTGATCGGCTTACCAGACAGCTGTACAGAGCCATTCAGGAAATCATTATAGGTAATATTATCTACCAGTACATTATTCCTGTTATTGATAGCCCTGTTCAAAACTTTGTTCAAAACCTGTCCCAATTGCGGATCTATACGCCATACAAATCCGCGCCTGGAACTGCTTAACGAGGCGTTATCAATAGCTTTTATAGACAATGACACCTCTACACCCTTGTTTTCAAGGGTACCGCTGTTGATAACATACTTTTCCACCCCATTGATCTCAGATACTGTTTTATCAAGAAATGCGTCTTTGGTCCTCTTATAGAAATATGCCACTGATCCGTTCAGTTTGCCCTTTAAAATCGAAAATTCCAGGCCTGCATTAAAGGATGAAGTCTTTTCCCATTTAAGGTCGGGATTAGGGAAGTTTACAATATTGGAAGATGTTTCGTTATAGTAGGGATTTGTATTCAGGTTCTGGCGGATCACCAGGTTGGCAGACTGGCCGGGCAACATATTCCCCTGCCAGCCCCACGATCCTTTGAGGGCCATGTCATTGATCCATGCTACCTGGCTGAATAGATCATCCTTCATATTCCACCGGCCTGAAACCGCCCAGATAGGGAGGAAGCGGTTATTGGTCCTGGAGCCAAACAGGTTTGATTGTTCCCCCCTGATATGGACATTCAGCATGTACCGGTTATCATAGGAATAACCTGCTGTTCCAAACCAGGCAAAGTCGTTTGTAAGCTGGCGTTCAAAATAGCCTAAAGCAGGTTTAGTGGACATCCACTGTTGATAATATCCCGTGTATGTAGTGGGTATGACATCAAAATACCCGCCCATTTCAGTGAAATATCCTCTCCTGGTAATGTTGAAACCATTGTATTCGGAAGATTTAACTTCAACACCGCCGGTAGCTGTAAGGGAGTGTTTGCCTGTATTTCCCAACGATGTAAAGTAGTTCACCTGCAAACGGCCTGTATAATTTTTATTGCGTGTATCATTTTTCTGCAGTTCGCCTCCAACCGGGGCCAGGTCCCATCTGGTTGTCTGATCTGCGCGTAGCTTGAATATATAATAGGAATCCTTGGTATAATACAATTCCCTGTTGTTGGTGCTCAAACCAAAAGCAAAAGTACCTTCCACATCCAGCCCCCGCATTACCCGCCATTTTAACAAGGCCCTTATGTTGGCGGAAATGAGATCAGTGTGATCATCACTGTTGTTACGCTCGTTCAGGATATTGTAATTGTACCTGAACAAACCATTTGTTTGCGGATAATAAAAGAGGCTCCCGTCAGGATTGTAAGCCGGAATAGTACGGCTCGTGTTGTAGGCGTAGTTCATGATCCCCAGGTCTGATGGGGTATAGTTCCTTACCTGGTAACTACCGTTGAAGGCGATCTGCGCCAGGAACTTTTTATAATCAGCGGTGACGTTCAGCATGGAGGAGTAACGCTTGTTACTTTCTCCGTTGATCACACCATTTTCGTTGAGGTAACCAATGGAAGAATAATACTTGATATCATTTGATCCACCAGACAGGTTCAGCGTATGGTTTTGCGTAAATGCATCCTGGGTGATCAACCCCAGCCAGTCTGTATTCACATTTGCATAATAATCACTTAAACGTTTGAATCCGTCATAGTCAATTTTGCCTTCGTAGTAATCCTGCAGGGCCCTTTCATAGCCCGACCACTGGGTTACATTATTATACTGCATACCACGTTCCACCATTTCTTTGGACACATCCATGCGCTCCCTGGAATTCATCATGTACATGCTCCTGTCAGAATATCTTGGCCGCCGGGTATATCCGGACGATAGGGAGTAAGATATCATGGGCTTCCCGGGCTTCCCTTTTTTGGTAGTGATCACGATCACGCCATTGCCCGCTCTTGCGCCATACAGCGCAGTGGCGGAAGCATCTTTCAACACATCGATCTGCTCAATATCTTCAGGATTCAGGCCTGCAATGGCATTACCCAGCAGGTTTACAAAATCGAGATCATTGATCTGCTGCGGATCTACATTAACAGGATCCGTAAGCACGATACCATCAAGCACCCAGAGAGGCTCCCGGTTACCAAGGATGGTGGATGTGCCGCGTATTCTCAGTTTAGGCGCTGCGCCCACCTGGCCGGAGTTCTGCATGAATATCATTCCTGGTACCCTGCCTTCCAGCAATTTGTCAATGGTATTTACACCAGGAGTTCTTATATCATCCATCTTGATGGTAGTAACAGCGCTGGTAAGATGTCGCCTGTCTATTTTCAGGTAACCTGTGTTGACCACTACATTTACCTCGTTAAGATCAGCAGCGGTCAGCGCCAGGGTAACTATCCGGGCTCTCTGGGCTGTTATCTCCATATCTGCGTATCCAAGTAAATGGATCTGGAGGATATCATTAGCATACCTGCCCGGAATAACAAACTCGCCGTTTTTATTTGTCCTCGTACCAAAATTGGTATTTTTAACTTTAATGGCAGCGGCTTCCAACGGTGCTCCGGCTTCGTTGGTGACACGGCCGTTAACGTCGGATAATAAACCAGGATCCTGATCAGCAATGGTTGGTTTTTTTTCCGTAATGATGATCAAACCATCCCTGATCTCATAGCTCAGTGGTTGTTCTGATAAAAGCTTTTGCAGCGCGCTGGAAAGCGGTTCTTTTACCAGTTTCAGGGTAACCGGCCTGGTCTTTTTCAGAATACGGTCGTTGTAAGAAAAATCATGCTTCGTTTGCTTACTGATTTCTTCCGCTACCCTTACAAAGGGAGCATTTTTCACATTCAGGGTAACTGTTTGCGCCTTTACAGATGCGAACAGCTGCAGGATCAGAACAGGAATAAGGATAGATAGAAATTTGCGGGGAAGAGATAATATGCTGCCATCTTTGTTTTTTGCCGGATGCTTGCAGTACAGCACATATCTTCCTCTGTCCTTGCGAAAAAGGGAATAGTCCATAAATTAAACAGTTGGTTTTTGGTTGATTATAAGTATAAGGTTCCCAACAGCCCGTGTGTTATCCGCACACGGCTCCAAATGGGAGGTCAATAAATGATTTGGTGGTCTACTGATGCATTACTCTAATGTTCCTTTCTTTAACTTCAAATTTTACATCCCCGATTTTTTCCAGTGCGTGCAGCACAGTTGACAATTTTTTATCTCTCCTGATAGATGCATGAATTTTAATATCTTCAGAAATTCCGGTGTAATCCACCTTCAGATCATACCATCGCGCTACCTGGCGCAACACCTCAACTAACGGTGTGGCTTTGAACCGGAACTCACCATCTTTCCATGCAGTGTACAATGATACATCCACCATTGCCACATCGAAATTTGCTTCATCCAGCACGGCTTGTTCCCCGGGATGCAACTGTAGCGGCGCAGCATCTCCCTTACCGTCTAATCTTACGCTACCAGTTACCAATGTGGTTACTGTGCTATTTTCGTCTTTATAACAGTTGATGTTAAAATCAGTGCCCAGTACCGTTACAGCCTGGTCAGGCGTATGCACGATAAATGGCTGGGATGCATTATGCGTTACCTCGAAATACGCTTCACCATTGAGAGTTACACTGCGGTCTTTTCCATTGAATACCGTTGGATATGAAAGTGAAGAAGCTGCATTCAGCCAAACCCTTGTGCCGTCGCTTAATGTAACACGGTATTGCCCTCCTCTTGGCGTACTTAAAGTTACCTTCACAATAGACTCTTTTACAGGCAGGATATCACCATCTTTGTAATGAATATTTTCCTTGCCTACCACAATTTCTTCCTTCGCGCCATTCAATTGATACACCATTCCATTTGATGCCGTGAGGGTTGCGCGATTTGTTCCGGGCGGGATATCAAGACTGGCAAACTGCGAAGCAGATTGGCGCTTACGTGCAAATTCCTTATAAAAATAAAATCCGCATGACAATACCAACAGTATACTTGCTGCAGCGGCCACTCCCTTCCACCATGATATTTTCCTGTATTTTGGCGCATGCGTCATGCCCAGTTGTTCCCGGATACCCTGCCACGCAAGATCCTTGACTATTCCTGCTTTTACATCCAATGGCGACGATATGGTATGCTCTCCTGAAAAATAGGTGATGAGTAAGGCATCCTGTTCTTCCTGGTTTTCTTTACGCTGGAAAAAATCATGCAGGTGGGACAATTCCTGTTCGGTAATTGTCTGCTCAATATATTTCCTGAATAGTTCTTCTATATGAATATTTTCCATCTTAGCCAACAGCCCTGTTAATGCCTGATTACAGATAAATACACGCGGGAAATAAAAAATAGCACCCCCGGGGAAAATTATTTTTCAAAAAAAACCGGGATAAGTACCGCAACCAAATAAATATAATTTGATTTCAATATATTTCTCAGTTGCTTATTAGCCTCTTGTATGTGATGATTGATAGCGGAGGCACTAATATTTAACCGGCTGCTTATTTCCTGGTAGCTGAGGCCATCTATCTTATGCATAATATATACTTCCCGTTGCCTTGGCGTAAGTTTGTTCAATGCAGCCTGCAGTAAATTTTTGGCTTCAGATTGGTTAAGCGATTCTTCTATGGGATTATGACTATGATCCGGGTTGATCTGGCTACGCATCAACTGGTCGTATACATTCCTTCTATATACATTCTTTGAAAGATTAGCTGCCATTTTAAATAGTAAAGCACCAAAACTAAGTTCGGGGTTGATACCATGACGGATCTCCCAGATCTTAATAAACAGATCCTGCAGGATATCCTCCGCTAATTCCTCAGAGCGCAGTAATTGAAGCAACTTTGCAGCCAGACGGGGGGCATAGATCTCATAAAGCGCTTTAAAAGCAAACTCATCTCCATCCCGCAACCTGCGTAACAGCTCCTTCTCATCGGTGGTGTATATGACGTTCACTTTCTATGTATTTCCGTTGAAATTATAAAAAGTAAAAATAAAAGCTACATTTTTTAATAAAGATATATTATTCGCTACGGCTATCCACTCAAAAAATAAAAGCAGCCGGGACGAAACCGCCCGGCTGCTTTAAATTATTTGCATTAACCAGTAAGACACCGATACCTTATGGTGTTACCTTCCAGTTATCAGTGCGGAAAGCGCCAACAGGCAGCCCTTCTGAAGAAAAAATATTACCGATAGCAGCATTGGAAAAACTATATCTCACCGATTCCGGCTTCTCTACTTTTTTACTCCAAACAATCAGTGCATCTTTTTCCACCTTTGCGGATGCTTCGTAGAAAACATGGTCCGCTCCTGCTATATACAGGGCTACCGGTGCTTTGCCATTGATCCTGAGAGAAGTGGGCACATTAGAGAACCGGAGCACTGCCTTATTTTTGCTGATGCTCATTTCTTTGAATACCGGGCTTTTCCAGGTAAACCCTGTTTTGCCATAGTTCTCACCCAGGGCCCAGGCGGCCAGCCTGTTACCAACTGTTCTTTTATCCTGGGGATGAATATCCTTTACATTTTCTGTAGCGTCAGATACTACCACCATACCGGTTCCGGGAAGGGCGCTGCTGCGTGCCTGTTCCTCACGAAGTACTGCAGCCTCATATTGTAACGCGGCCTCATGTTCCTGGTCATAAACAAACGGTGCTATCTGCACATAATAAAACGGCAGCTGTTTATGCCAGGCTGCACGCCATGCCTGTATCATGCCGGTGAACAGCGGGGCGTAGGTAGCTGCAGTTTTTACATTAGCTTCTCCCTGGTACCAGATCACTCCTTTTATATTGAAATGGGTAAGAGGCGCTATCATCGCATTATAAGCATAACCTGGCTTATGCGGCCACCAGGCCGCCGGGGCCAACCTGGCAGCGGCGGCAGAAAGTGGCGGTTCACCAGTTACAACATGCTCCGGCGCCCATACTTCAGCCGGTGTTCCTCCCCAGCTGGCATTGATCAGTCCAACCGGTACTCCCAGTGATTGTTGCAGCTTTAATCCGAAAAAGTATCCAACGGCGCTGAAGGGCTTAAGACTGTTACTGTCGCATACCTCCCAGGTACCAGGGCAATCTTCCTGTGGATATATCGCCGTAGTTTTTGGTATGTTAAAGAACCGGATATTATTATTGCTGCAAACCGGCAGTTCTGCCGCTATTTGCCGGACGCCGTTATAGTAACTGTACTCCATATTGGATTGCCCTGAACATAGCCATACTTCGCCGATCAGGATATTTTTCAGTACAATCTCATTGGATCCTTTTAGTTTTATTTCATAAGGTCCTCCTGCCGCCGGCGTCTGTACTTTTAAAGTCCACTTCGCGTCTCCGCTGGTGGTAACGGTCGCTGTTTTGTTATCCCAGCCTGTAAACACCATAATTTTTTCTGAAGGGTTTGCCCATCCCCAGATGGTTACACTGTCGTTTTGCTGAAGCACCATATTGCTGCCAACGAGTGCCGGCAACCTGATAGCGGCATGAAGTACTGCGGGCAACAGCAACACAATGCTGTAAAGAAGAAGTTTTTTCATAATCGCGTTTAACACTTTGGGGGATAAATATAACAACCGTACCCAATAAATAAAAATGTGAAAGATCATTCCAGCGGCCGGATATCGCATTGCTGCCCTTTCTTCATTTTTACCGAAAGTACGAAGTCATCACCTTCCTGTTTTGCCCTGGACGCATTTACAAAGAACGCCCGGTTGTTCCTGATATTGCAGGTTCCATCAGTGGTTGCCGTGATGGTGGCTTTCCTTAATCTTCCTTCAGACCATTGTATATCTACCGTAAATCCGCCCCGGGCCTTCAGACCTTTTATTGCTCCTTCTTTCCATGCAGATGGTAGCGCAGGCAAAAGATGTACTTCTCCCAGATGGCTTTGCAACAGCATCTCCGTCATACCGGCCGTTCCGGCAAAGTTACCATCTATCTGGAACGGTGGATGTGCATCAAAGAGGTTAGGATAAGTACCGCCTCCGCCTTTCCCATCGGCACCGGAATAGTTCAGCAGCTGACGAATAAGTTTATAGGCATGATCGCCATCCAGCAACCTGGCCCACCAGTTGATCTTCCATCCCCGGCTCCAGCCGGTACCTGCATCACCTCTTATTTCCAGTGATTTCCTTGCCGCTGCAAAAAACTCCGGGCTATTGCGCTTCGATATCTGGCGCCCGGGATGCAAGCCAAACAGGTGGGATGCATGGCGGTGCTGCGGATCGGTTTCAGCAAAATTTTTATACCATTCCAGTAATTCGCCATTGCTTCCCTTTCTCAATGGATACAGGTCCTTTCTTACTTCAGTTAACCGGTTGCGGAATGCCTGGTCTTTATTCAACGCTTCAGCAGCTTCTATTACATTTGTAAAAAGGTCCCAGATGATAGACATATCCATTGTTGTAGCAACAGATACTGCCTGTGCACGTCCTTTTGCATCGCGGAATTTATTTTCGGGAGAAGTAGAAGGCGCCGTAACCCAATAGCCACTGCTGTCCTTCACCAGCCAGTCGAGGCTGAATAAAGCGGCCTGTTTCATGATGGGATATGCTTCTTCCAGGAATTGCTTATCCCGTGTAAAAGCATAGTGCTCCCATAAATGCTGGCAAAGCCAGTTGCCGCCCATATACCAGTTGGCCCACACGGGATCCCCTGCTCCCAGGTCGCCCACCGGGTTGGCACACCCCCATATATCCGAGTTATGATGCGCTACCCAGCCATTGCAATGATAAAACTCACGGGCTACACGGGCGCCTGTTACTGAAAGCCCCCTTAACCACTGCAGCAGTGGAGTATGCATTTCAGACAGATTGGTACTCTCTGCCGGCCAGTAATTCATCTGCGTATTGATATTGATGGTATAATTGGAGCTCCAGGGAGCTCTCAACTCTTTGTTCCAGATACCCTGCAAATTAGCCGGCGGCCCTCCCGGCCTTGATGAAGAGATCAGCAGGTAACGCCCGTACTGGTAATATAAAGTTTCCAACGCAGGATCATATCCTCCTTCTGAATATGCCTTCAACCGTTTATCGACCGGAAGCGCGCTGCCGCTGGTAACTGCTGTATCTTTTAATGTAAACGAAACCCGGTTGAAATAGCGCTGATAATCTTTCACATGCTCCTGTTGTAAGGATGCATAAGATCGTTGGGCCGCCCGGTTGATCAGTGCGTCAGCAATAGCCTGTTCATCTTTTCCCTCTTTATCGGGACATTTATCAAATCCATTGAAGCTGGTGGCAGCGGATAAAATCAATACCAGTTCCGAGGCATTCTTCACCTGCAGCCCTGAAGTATCTGCAGTGATCCTGCCTGTTTTGGTAACAGCTCTTACCCGGCATTGAAAGCGCATGCCGTTGCAGCCGGTTGTATCTTCATAAATAACAGGCTGCCGGCCTTTAGGATTATAATAACTGGGATCTACGTGTGCGGGAGCCTTCCCGCTCATGATCACTTCATTACTCGCTTTTGCAGACAATACATAATGCAAAGGGCTTTTTAATGCTACAGAAAGATTAATAGCACCGGGAACACCGGAGCGGATGCGGATAACCATTACATTGGCAGGCGCCGCGCAGAAAACCTCGCGGGTATAATTCACGCCATTAACGGTGAAACGGGTAGTGGCAGTAGCCGTTCGGATATCCAGTTCACGATGATAACCAGACACGCTGCCGCCATTGAACGATTGCTTCAGCAACAGATCACCCAGCGGCATATAAGATTCTGTATAATAACCCTGCATCTTTCTGGCCAGTTCATCTGCTTTTGAATAATCCTGGTCTTTCAACAATGCTTCACGTATGCGGGAGAGATATTGAAAGGCATCGGGGTTTATTTGTTGCTTTACCGGGCCGCCGCTATAGAGGGTACTTTCATTCAATTGGATAAGCTCCTCCTCCACCCGTCCGAAAACCATTCCTCCTATACGACCGTTCCCAACCGGCAGCGCCTCTACCCATTCTGTGGCAGGTTTATCATACCACAAACTGAGGCCCGACTGCGCATTTATCTGGTGGGCCACCGTAAGCAGGAAAATAATGAATGAGGCAATAACAATATGCCTGGAAGTCGTTTTCATATTTGAATAATTTGCTTTTACGCTTTATCACTTTCCATAATCATATCGGAACCAGTCAACATCAATGTATCCCTTATCTTCTTTGGTATTAAAATTAAAGATGCCGATACGGTCGCCCCGGTAGCTGCCCCAGGTCAGTTGATGCGCACCTCCGAAGGGTTGATAAGATCTGCCATCGGTACTAAATGCATAGTGACTGACGCCGCTGACATCCCATGTTGAGCGAAGCCAGATAGCTTTCCCGTGGATCACTACCCCCGAAGTATCTTTTCCATTAATGGAATATACCAAATTACGTATTCCATTTTCCTGTCTGATACCAAATAAGCTATGGCTGGTAGTTGAGAAATGTGTTAATCCGCCGAATTGGCCATCCGTCATATGACTGATATCTATCTTTACGGTGGCTACGTTGGCATGCGTACGCATGCTGCGTTGTGTGAGGGTGTTTCCCGCCCTCAATATAATATCTCCCTGTTTGTTTGAAGGAATGGGCGTAAAAGCATACAACCGGAGAAAACCATTGCGTGCTGCTAAAGACCATTTGTCTGCCCGCGGCTGATAATTCCATTCCCATTGAACGTTTAACTTCCCGGTACTGAACTCATCACTGCTTTGAATGGAAACTTTGCTTTTATTGGATATAGGTTTTACACCAGTCCAAACCATACGCCCTATTGTGTCTGTACCCGGTTCGCCTATGACCGGCCACCCATCGATCCAGTGAACAGGTAAAAGACTGGCAGGGCGTCCTTCCCAGGCTCCGCTGCCATGGTGGGTGAAAAAATACCATTCCCCTGTTGGCAGTTGCAGTAACCCACCCTGGTTGGGCTCTCTATCCAGTTGTTGATCAACATGATTCAATTGCCTTATTTCCCAGGGACCATATATGTTCTTAGAACGTTCCATCATGATCACGCGACCCTCTGGCTTTACTTCACTGAAATAGTGATAATAAATTCCGTTGATCTTATAAAGCTTATTGGCTTCGCTTCCATTGGACTGGTGTATGATGGAATCTGACTCCATGATGAGGCTTTTTCCATCAGGCGCCATTTTAAACAAATGAATATTGTACTTCTTTTTGTTCTTAGGATCCATTGCAAAATTAGTAGCAACAAAATAGAGTTGTCCGTCATCATCACAAAACGAACAGCAATCGTCCCAGCCATTCACATTCCATAGCTGATGAACAGGTTCCCAGGGCCCTGCAGGATTCGTAGCAGTGCTCATAAAAAAGCCATCATCCGGCGTCCCGAAATATACCCAGAACTTATTCTTGTAATACCTGATTGAACCCGCCCAAATGCCTTTGCCATAGCAATTCATCCGGTCCCAGTTCAATTGCGGGCTGATACGCGTAAGATCATCTGCCACATGACCAATAATTTCCCAGTTTATAAGATCTTTGGAATGAATCACCACCATGCCGGGCGAAAATTGCATGGTAGAAGAAATGGCATAATAATCATCCCCTACACGTATAGCGTCAAGATCGCTGTAATCTGCCGGGAGCACAGGATTAACATAGGTTCCATTTCCCTGGTCGCCCCAGCTTCCATTCATCTGGGCCTTCGAATATAAACTTAGCAATTGCCAACAAAGCAGGAGCGGCAAAAACCTGAGACGAGTCATCTTAAAATAATATAGTTTGCTTTTAGTGGATATGTCGCTTCACGACAGGCAGCCGTTCTTAGGAAAGAACTTTTATTACATTGGCATATGTCAGTTCTTCAGCGGTTTTTTCCGGCAAAGAAACAATCAAACCGTTTTCATTTCTTTCAAAGGCAAGCGGCTGTTTGGTAGGCAACCATTCCAGTTTTTGGATTTCCTTTGGAAAATACTGGCTGTTCTTTGCCAGCGATTTGATAGTCAGTTTTCCATTCTCCGGCCAGCCCATGGCTGTTGCATAAAGCGCACCATCTTTCGTGGCAAAGCGAATATCCTCATAGGTAAACTGCTTTCCTTTCCCTTCATTAAAACCCTGTGCATTGAGCTGTGCAGCCGCTTGCTGGGCGGGCCCTTCACCAAATATTGTCCATGGCCGGGTACCATAAATACTTTCGCTGTTCACTTTCATCCATGCGCCGATTTCTTCAACAACCTTTCTTTCTTTTTCATCAATGGTTCCATCTCCGCGAACAGGAATATTCAACATTAAGTTGCCATTCTTGCTTACAATATCAACAAGTGTCTGGATAACTGTTTTTGAAGATTTATATCCGTTACGTTCATATATTCCACGCTCATAATGCCATCCACCTATGCAGGTATCGGTTTGCCAGGGAAGCGGTTGAATCTCATTGGCCTGCCCTCTTTCAATATCCCATACCATGGCTTTGCGCTGATGCTCATCCAATACTTTTCCGTTGATTACTGCACGAAGCTCCCCATGGTCCTTTATACTCTTGTTGTAAAGATGCGCGGCGATACGCAAACCGGCATCGCTTACCGGCCAGAATGGAAGCTGTGAGTCATCGAAATAAACTACATCAGGACTGTACTTGTTAATAAGATCAATTGTGCGGTTGTAAAATTTTTCAATGTAGGCTTTGTCTGGTGGATAAACGCCATTACCCCATCCCCACTGCCCGTGAATGGAGTTATCATTCCAACTGTTTTCACTCAGGGGATGGTTTTGCGCGTACAGTTCCTGCGGATCCAGGCCCTCCCACCATTCTCCTTTGCCATCTGCTTTGGTCAGTTTCCCATCATAAGGCACACCCGCATACTGCCCTTTCTTATCCGAACGCTGCGCCGATTCAAACCAGCGCCATGCGTGTGAGGCATGCACACTTACTCCAAAGGGCAAGCCATTGTTCCTGGCAGCCTTCGCCCATCCACCGATCAGATCCTTCTTAGGCCCGATCTTAGTAGCATTCCAATTCTTCTGATACTTACTGTCATATAAGTCAAAATTATCGTGATGGTTAGCCATCGCCATAAAATATTTTGCGCCCACGCTTTTATACAAACTCACCAGTTCTTCGGGATCCCAGTTCTCTCCTTTCCATTTATTGATCACATCCTTAAATCCAAACGAGGAAGGATGACCATATTTTTCCAGGTGTACTTTATACTGCCGGGAACCTTCCTGGTACATTCCCCTGGCATACCAATCCCCGGCTTCAGGTTCACATTGCGGGCCCCAGTGCGCCCACATGCCAAATTTGGCGTCACGGAACCAATCAGGCGTCTTATAATTATACAGGGATTCCCAGGTAGGTTTAAACGGGCCTTTTGCAACAGGTTCTTCTGTTGGTAAAAAACCATTTCCCAATGCCCGGGACAACCATAGAGAAGGCAATGCAGCCCCCATTCCTTTAATTAATGTTCTACGTTTCATTTATAAAGTATCTGTATATTTTAAAAGATAATGATAATATCAGCGTTTTTTCTGATTAATAAAAGCAGGCAGAAGAAATTATTTTCATAATCCCTTCTGCCTGCTGCTTAGTGACCTGCATTATAGCTTTACAATCTTTTTAATAGCGACCACTCCCCGGGTATCTATATGTAAATAGTAAAGGCCTGCGGCTAACCCGCGAAGCGATATAACGCCGGATGATCCGTTCATCAGCAAAGTTTTTACCGGCGCCCCATTCTGATTGTACAACTTTACAACAGAACCGGCGCCATCCTTATTTAGTTGTATGTTCAATACTTCTGTAACAGGATTAGGATAAACAATAACATTCCCGCTACTTACCTGTACTGATTCATTTTCTTTCCAGACCATTGATGCGGCACAATTGCCCAGGTAATCGCCATGATTCAAATGATCCTGTACGCTTTCTGAAGAAACACAGATCGTTTTGTTATTATGACAGATCATTACCTTACTGCTATTATTACCGCAACGCACATCCAGTGTTTTAATGAGAATGGTACCGGTTGAAGTACATCCATTGCTATCAGTAACTGCAACAGTATATGTTCCCGCTGCATTTACATTGATGGATGGAGTGATTTGTCCACTGCTCCACAGATAGCTGTAAGGTGCGGTACCGCCGGAAGTGTTTGCAGTTATCCCCAGCGATGCTGGTCCGTAACCAATGTAAACAGTATTCTTTGCATCTACTGCAGGATTCATAGCATACACATCAGGAATGCTTACGCTTACTGCTGCGTTTACAGTAACAATAGTTGTTGCGGTATCCACATTACCATGCCTGTCGGTTACTTTCCAGGTAATGGTTGACTGGCCGGTATTAAATACACCACTTGCATCTGCCCCGTTTCCATTTCGTGAAGTAGATCCGGTTATACTATAACTGATCGAATCAACGCCGCAGTTATCAGTCGCCGTTAACTGTGGAACCGTGTAAGTGCCTGACTGATTATAACAGAAGAATTGATTTACAGGCACAGTAAGTATCGGCTTCTGATCATCAACAACAATTATCTGTGCAGTATCATTGGCTGAATTCCCCTTCTCATCCTTTGCCGTGAGTGTTACGGTCACCGGTGAGCCTATGTCTGAGCAAGTGAAATTGCTCTTATCCAAACTTAATGTCAATGCACCTGAATAGCTCACTGAGCCATCATCTACTTGTTGCGGTGTGATAGTTACATGGCCGTTTACATCAACTGCTGCATGGATGCTTTTTGTTTTTACGGCCGGAGGCGCAACACCTGCAGCAATTTCCGCATTGCTCAACGCTCTTTTGTAAATCTTAAATTCATCAATAGCGCCATTGAAAACCGGGTCTGAGAACTGAGATTTACCGAGGTAGTTTAAAGTGGTGCCGGTAGTAGTGCCCGTAGGTGTAAGCTGCAAAGGCTTAATACCGATCGCGGTATTAGTTGACACCAAAGCTCCGTTTATATACAGGCGGGCGGTATCTCCTGATTGGGTAACCGCCAGGTGCACCCATGTATTCAACGGGAAGGCATAAGGGGAGCTTACGTTTAACTCTGTTCCACCATTCTTAATGGCATACCGGACTATTGATGAACTTACATTATTTACAGTAGTAGTTCCTGCCTGCACGGAAAGGAACATATACTGGGTAGTACTATTGCCAAAATCAAATACCCGCATCCAGTTTGCCATTGCATCCATTTTAACCCAGGCGGAAACAGTAAAATTGGATAAAGTGCTTACGATCCCGGTTGGTAACGTAGCATAAGCATTGGCCGTACCATTCAGTTTAAGCGCATTTCCCTCTTTCCCTGCGGCCCGGGTTGCTGCGGCTGCCAATGTACCGTGCGTAGCTCCCCAACTATCAAAAGCACGTGTTCCGCTTGTTTCATTAAACTTCAAGTAGGTCATCTGGCCAATGTTCGGCAATGCTGCTACTTCCGGGCTTAAAGCCATACTATCTGTTGAAGCAACCACGTAGTAATAAGTGGTTCCATTATTCACAGCGGTGTCTATATACCTGGTGGCGCCCTGATTAGCAATAGTGGTATAAGGTCCGCCTGGTGTAGTTGAACGCTTTATGTTATAAGTGGAATTGAAGATGGGGTCCCATTCCAGGATGTTCCTGGCATCGCCTGCAGCCACGGTCAGGTTTACAGGGATAGTATCTACAGGTATAAAACGGAAAGGAAAGCTATATGGCACGGGATCATTATCAGCTCCCACTACGGAATAAATTTGATTACCGATTATATACCAATAACCATTCCCTGCGTTCTGCGCTCTCTGAACTGCATACGATGTACCGTCAAAGTAAATATTCATGGAATTCCAGACATCCGAGTAAGGAGTCACACTGCGGCCAAATTGCCCGTTTTCACTGATATAATTGCTAAAGCCTGCAGGAGCGCTGAGACAGCTGATCTTATACCTGCCATTACCCTGCTTTGTAATATTCCAGATCTGTAGTAAGGGATCTGAATTCGCTGTATCGAATAATGGCGTGTTGGTATTATTCCTGGTCCATAATGAATCATTGGCAAGGGGTTTAAGGTAGTAATTCCCGTCAGCAAGCGAATTTGTTCCATAATACATAGATGCTTTATACCGTTTGATAGCATCCTCCAGGATAGTAACGTAGTTGCAAACCTCCGTAACGGTCGACTGTGAATTGTACGATGACTGTACATATACAATACTGTCATTTAACTGAGCCTTTGCTGCCACCGGAAATTTACCCAATTCATTAGTTGTACTTACTTCGGTTGTATCGCGTAGCTTTATTGCTTCGGCAAGTTTTTTAAGATAAACAGAGTCCATCTCAGAGTCGGTAACCGGTTGTATCAGGTAGATCTGATTTGTTCCATCAAGCCATCTGTTAATGGTCAATGCAACTCCCTCCCCTGTATTTGAACCTGGAATGTCCAGCGATTTCCGGCTTGGCTTTCCGACAATACTGAAAGTTCCGTTTTCCCTGTCTTTAATCGTCCAAACCTGTGCCTCATCTGTATCAGAATAGGTACGCTGTTCCACTCCCGCGCCATTTGTTACAGCATCGCCAACTACATCCATCGCCTTTCCGCTCCGCAGGTTAATTATCTTATAATCGGTACCTGATTTGGGGGTTATGATCCAATGCTGATTACTTGAAAAAGAGTAGTTTTTTTGTGCGAGCAAGGCGCCATCAGCCATTGATCCATTTTTAACCTCAATGGCTTTCCCGCTGTGTGTAGCAATAATGCGATACAGTCCATTTAAAGTTTGCGGCACGTATGGCACTTTAAGCGTGGCGGCATCCGAAGGGGAATCGGCACTTACACCGGCGGTATTTATGGCGCAAACCTTATAATAATAAGTCTGGCCATTCGTTACCTGGGTATCCATGAAACTATTACCGGAAATATTAGACGCAATAGTTGTATACGTTCCATTTTCAGAGGTTGCCCGTTTGACAGTATAACTTACGGCGCCAAAAGAAGAAAGCCACCGCAACTGAACCTGGTTACTTCCCGGGTATGCGTATACGGAGTGGGGAGCATCAGGTATGGTAAGCATTCCTCCCTGTCCCCCTGTCACGCTTACATTACTAAAAGTAGCCGTATCTAAAGCGCCATTCTTATTGGAGCAAACCGCCAGGCCAACATAGGCCTTACCGTTAAACCCTGCAAATCTTCCCTCTACTTCTACAGCCCAGCTTGTACCGTCTGTTGAGTAATACATCCCTATCATATCTCCGATCCGTTCAATCTTAACCCAATAACTATCCAGTGGGATGGGCCTTTCGGCTCTTTCCCAATTAGATCCGCCTCTGACCTCTGTCCATCCATGCATAAAGCCTTCCGCCCTCTTACCTGATTTAATGGTGATCCATGCCCTTTGCGCTGATGTAGCTGTCAGATCTGAACGGATCATTACCCCCGCTCTTGAATTAAGGCTGCTTCCTCCAACCGTCTCCACTTTGGCAATGACAGAACAGTTGCCGGTAACTTCTTTATAAACGAAATGAAAACCATCGGCTGCATGCGTGTATATGTCAGTTCCACTTCCGGTAACTGTCCAAACATTATTGCTATAGGAACTGCTCCCGGTAGGAGAAACTGCTCCTATATCCAGATCTGTTAAACCGCCTGTTCCCACTTTTCCAGGCTCAGGAATAATTTCGGTATGTGGCGGAACTACAGCCGTGGAGTGGTCTTCCGACTTATAATACCAGGTATACACGGGATCAAATCTCCTTGGTATATCGGTAAGTCGATTCGACACATATGTGGAATTCAGGTTCTTACGCACCAGGTAGGCGCCATGTACCAGCGTTAATCCCCATCTGCCGCCATCCCAGACACCAGTTCCATCTGTTAAATAATGCGAATCAGTAGTACCATAAGGTATGTATCCAATGGGGTCGCCTGCATTCTTCCGTGCAAAAAATTCGCCTGTAGCCAGCAGCCGGTTATCCAGTTCCGAATAAAGATCCAGGCCTTGTTTCCATAAAACTTCTGCGGCAAAAGCCAGGTTGCCCCACATTCCATGTGAATGTCCCTGGTCTCTTGCGCTTTCTCCATTTTGCCCGCTGGGCAACGTATTTTTAAACCCGGTAGCGCCTATATACCTCATCAGGTGAACGATATGCGCCACTTTTGCCGGATCATCAGAAAATGCGGCGATGGCCGCTCCTGCCGCTATACTTAAAGTGCCTTTATTTGCCGGTCCTAATGCATAACCGGCACAACCTGAAGGAGGCCAGTAAACGTTATTAAAAAGGTTTTGCACTGCTGTAGTATTCGCAGGCGTCCAGCCGCTCCATGTTCCCCGAAGGATAGAAGCGGCGCCTCCATAAGCATACGCGAAATCTCCCAGGTCCAGGTTTCCCAACTGCCCGGTAAACTGAGTTTGGGTATTTGCCCATGCTATTAAAATATCCCTCGCTTTTATTGCATAGGCGTCATTATCCGTAAAATACCACATAAGGGATAAATAAAATGCGGCAGTCATATCATTCATCCATTGACCACGATTAACATCCGGACTACGGCTAACGGTGGCAAAAGGCCCTTGCATGGTATAGGTCAGTTGAGCCTTGCCATCTGCCGCCATGATATCGTAAGCCTGTTTCCATGGATAATCACCGGCCTGTATATGCGCCTTCAATATACTCAGGTCCGAGCTTGAAAGAGGAATGCCCGGATGCACAAAGGTTTGCGCGCGTGCATTTGTGGAAAAGAAAAAAATAAAGATCGCTGCCCAAAAGCAGTTGAACCTCCTGGTCTTTGGTAAGGTACCATGTGTAAAAGAGTTCATCATAGGGTTATTTTGTCAGGTTAAAAATTTGTATCAGTAAATATTTCCAAAAAGATTTTTATGCCTGCAAATGCTTCTTTCACCTATCGTCTTCCTGCCACCGTTATATGATCGAATGTTGCTGTGTTTAAACCGGAACTGTTTGACGAGACTGCCAATCCAACGTAATAGGTACGCGCCATTGATACAGTAACCGGAGCGCCTACGGCAAACCATGTTTTTCCATCGGTCGACTGATAGGCAGTGACCGTATTACCTGCTCTCTGCAAACGGAACCAGGCAGGAGTATGGGTGTATGCATTCCCGGTTTGAAAACCCATGGAACCGCCTGTGGTAATACGGCTTCCAAACCTTGCTTCACGAACGCCTCCATCTCCTGATGTCATACTAAAAGCAACGGCATCGGAAGAAAGCGACTCACGGATCATGATGCCCGTTTTCTGTGCTCCCCGGCCTGTCCATGTACACGATGCAACCCGTACAGTAATGGTAGCATCGCCCGTTACACTTTTATAAACATATCCCAAACCATCTGCTGCGCCCCCGATGCCTGTACCGGAAGCACTCACTACAAAAGTTCCGTTACTTACATTTGCATACCCGGCAATACCTGGCGTGGCAACTGTTCCTATATCCTGTTTGCTCCAACCGGCGGGCAATGCACCTGTAGCTGCGGGAGTTGCATTTACTTCTGAAGAATTAACGCCGGTTCCTGCCTGGTTAACAGCGGATACAACATAGTAGTACCTGGTGCCATTCATCACACTTGTATCTTCATATAAAGGGAAAGTTCCCCTGTACGCGGCAATCGTAGTATAAGGGCCGCCGCTTGATGTTGAACGTAGTACATTGTACCCCGTTGCAGTAGCAACCGGGTTCCATCTTAACCATACTTTTTTCACACTGGCTGTTGCATTCATTCCTGCAGGCGCAGAAGGCGCAGGAGATGCCGGGTAAGGAGAGGCAGCTTCATTCAGTGTATAACAGAGCGTACCAAATCCGAGGTTATCATCATGCTCAAAGCCTTCCGGGCGGTTTATTTCAGCCATGGCTTTAACATTGGGAGCGCTTAATCCTTTTCTCACCACGTAGTGATTGTAGATCATTTCCCAGATAGGACGCTGCAATCTTCCCCTGCCGCCACTATTTTGCTCAGAGGCCCAAAAATTGAGGACGTTATCGCAGTTGTTATAAGTAGTATATGGCACGTCTTTCCACAGGTTATATTTCGCTGTATATTCCGCGCCTGCCAGCAGTCGGTTGTTATCATAACCAAACATATCCAGTCCCTGGTTCCATGCTATCTGGCAAAAGCTTGCCAGCATACCAACACCTAATAATGCATGCTCCTGGTCACGGCCGGTTTCCTGCCACTGCGCCAAACCTCCCGGATGTAAAAAAGGAATTGCTTTTGTAATGTTGCCATTGCCTGCCCCGGATTTAAAATAGGTAATGGCCTCATTGAACTTTGTGCTGTCATCGCACAATACACCTATGCTTAAAATGGCGGTGATGTTACAGATATCCCAGTTAGCCCAGTAATGACTAATGCAGGCATTGTTATGACGGGTTAAAAAATCATGGCAATTCGGATACAGGTAGGTGGTCATCATGTTTTTAAACTGATTGAAATCCGCCTGTGACCAATTAGGGTAAAGACGCAGTATCTCTGCTGCCACGGCAAATTCATAAACCGCTATTCCCATTAACCCGGGAACGTCATGGCCGCCTGGAACCTGGTTTACAGCATAAGCCCATGCGTTCAGAATTTTGCGGGAACAGGCTGCATAAGAAGTATCGCCTGAGATGTACCAACGCAAAGCATTAAGATAAGCAGCAACCGCATCGGCAGAAGCCCGCTGGCGGCTCACGCCCATATTGGCCTGCGCTGCTGCAGTATAAGTATTCTGTGCTTTGGGATGCGCAATCAATGCGTTCCAGCTGTCGATCCAGGGATGCGCTCCGGCAGCCACCCGGGTTTTCATCCGGTCTAAATCGGTTTGTGTATGTAAGCCGCCAGGATGAATAAAGGTTTGCGCGCCTGCCGCAATACTGTAAAAAAGCAACAGGAAAAATGATAAGTGTTTTATTGGACTCATGAAACTACTATGTTCTATCGTAACTGGTTATTGTATCAGGTTTATTGTTTTTTTACTGCCAGCTGTCCCCTGATGATACCATTGGGATACTTTTTAGTATTGATCGTAAAGTAATAGGCTCCTGCCAGGAAATCTTTCTTTTCGCTCATTCTGAATCCATTCAAGCCAGCCAAACCTAAATTGACCTTGGATTCATTGTTCATACTAACAAAGGGTAAAGAACGTACCAGAACGCCATTTGCTGTTACGCTGGCAGGGCCATAGAAATTTACCGAAGTAATGGTGTCTTTGCTTGTTCGCCACAGATCAGCCCATGTTATAGTAAAGGTCAGGATGTTCGATTGCTCATCATAAAAACCGGTGAATGTACCGGTGGAAGTAGTATCGATTGCCGGCACCAGTTGTTTGCTGCTTGCAGCCGATGTAATCGTATATTGATCGCCGTTGATCCTTTCCAGCGTACCTCCCTTTGTACAACCAATAAATGAAAGAGCGGCAAAAGTAAGTGCAGTTATAATGCTTTTCATAACCAGAACATTAAAGTTGTTTTAAGCTTGTTTTTTAATAACCCGGCGTTTGTTTTAAAGCAGGCGACTTCGTCAGCTCGCTTTGTGGTATAGGCCAGAAGTACATAGCCTCGGTAAACACATGCTTTCTTACAGGGATCACACGGTATGAGAAACTTCCGTTCGCGGCTCTTGTAATTTCCATTCCGTGTGTTTCCGCATTTTCTGTCTGAAGAGCAATCTTCCAGCGGCGTATATCCCAGAAGCGATGTTCTTCAAAAGCCAGCTCCACCCGGCGCTCGTGCCAGATGGCTTCCCGCATTTCCTCTTTGGTCATACCGGCCTTCAAACCATACAAACTGTTTTCACCCGCCATAATACCTGCGCGACTGCGTATCATCTTCAGCCAATCGTATACTTCAGCAGTTGGGCCTGCGTATTCATTGGTTGCCTCGGCCGCATTTAACAGCACTTCTGCATAGCGCATCACCACCCATGGGCGATACAGCTCGCCGCCCCCGCCGTTGCACATCTTGTACCGGAAATAACCGGTTATTGTACCTGTAGAGGTATAGATACCGTCAACGCTTGCACTGGTTTCTGCTGCGTTCCCCGTTGGAATTATGCCTGTATAGGTGTTAACCGGCCGATCGCCGAATGAGCCCATACTGCGGATAGCGCCATTATAATGAACGGTATAAGTGAGCCGGGGATCCCTGTTCTTATACATATCATTACCTATACCAGGATAACCCGAAGCAGGATTTGTTATCCGCATACCATTGATCATATCAAATTCATCTACCAATTCCTGTGTGGGAAAATATTTGGTTCCCGTCCATCCATTCATACCTCCCCTGGATGTAGGATTTGCACTGGCTTCGATATAAAAGTTGTTACCGGTTGTCCAGGGTTGCCAATAAACGAGCACGTGCTCCACCTGGGGCGTATTTTGCAGGAAGAGCGTATAGAGAGGCGTAGAAGAAGCGGTATATAAGCTATAAACCCCCAGGTCAATTACCGCTTTTGCAGCATCGGCAGCCTGCTTCCAGCGTCCGGGATCTGCGCTGGGAAAAGTGAGCAGATGTTCAGGATCATCTCCCCTTGGCCCACTATTAACCAGGGGACTGGCTGCGTATAAAAGCATCCTTGCCTTTACGGCCAATGCAGCTCCTTTTGTCACTTTCAACTGGTTTACATCTCCGGAACGGTAAGAAACGGGAAGTGCTACAGCGGCGGCGTCCAGCTCATTAGTGATGTAATTGATACAGGTTCCATAGGAACTGCGTGCCACATCTATTTTTTCGTTATCACCAAATATTTTATCACCGATCATTGGTATACCACCATAATGTTTTACCAGTGTGAAGAGATACCATGCTCTTAAAAACCGTACCTGTCCTACCCAGTAGTCTCTCGTTGCACTAGTTACGGGTATACTGTCTTTGTTCTTCAAAAAGATATTCGCGGCCCTGATCATCCGGAAGGCAGTTGACCACAGTCCCCCATCAGCATTATTGGCATTGATACCGCCACTTGAAATTCTATACGTATAAAAAGTGGGATCAGGGAGCGGTTCCGATTCATCGCAGGCTGCGTCCAATCCCGTATTATTGAACCTCCTGGGGTTAAAAGATATTCCCAGGCTTGAATAAAGGTTATTAATTACACCCAGTGACCTGGTACTGTCCTGGAAAACCGCTGTTTCATCAATAGCTGATAATTTTTTCTGATCCAGGAAATCTTTTTTGCAGGCGGTAAAACAAGTAACACTAGCTAATCCCGCAAATAGGATGCTCCGATATATTTTTTGTCTGGTCATAAGTGATTTTTTAGAGTTAAAAGCCTAGTTGCAAGCCAAAGATGAAGTTTGCAGTGTTAGGATAGGCGCCGCCGGTGCCGTTGGCAATTTCAGCATCCTGCTGAAACTTGCCCATGTCCTGTATATTTACCAGGTTATACCCTGAAAGATATACCCTTGCATTTTGAACCACCTTTGTGCGTTTTAACCATCCGCGGGGAAGCTGGTAAGATAGCTCCAGGGAGCGTAAGCGGACATACCAGGTATCTGCCATCCAAAAATCAGAGATTGTTTGCCAGGATATATTGTTGATGTTGGAATTCAGCCCAATACGTGGGTAAGTAGCAGTAGCAGCAGTTGATGGTGTCCAGCGTTCCAGGTTCCAGGGACGCAGGTTGCCATTGAAAGCATCCCCGGCCCCTTCGGCCGTTACCTGCACGGCATAACCAAAAGATCCCTGCAGCAGCGCTCTTAATGTTAATCCTTTGTAGCCAACTGTAAATTCTGCCCCCAAAACGGTGCTGGGTAAATTCGGTTTTGATAACCAGGTTTTATCAGCATCTGTAATAATGCCATCCCCATTCATATCAGCATACTTCAGGTCGCCCGGCTGTATAACGCTCCATTGCGGAGCAGGAATGCCCTTCTTTACTTTCCCGTTCGCATCAAAATCATCCAGCTGGTAGAACCCGATATTATGATATCCCTTTACTAAGTTCAGCCTGTTTCCCGTTTGGGCCTGGTATGGATAATCCGGCGCCTCGCTTATGTAAATAATACGGTTGATTGCATAAGAAGCATTTGCACTGATAGAATAATTGATCTTTCCCCTGTCATTCCTGTAGGTGATTATTCCATCAAATCCCCGGTTCTCCGATTTACCAATGTTCCTGTTTGGAAGGTCCTGTCCTATTAGTAAGGGAACGTCTTTCTGTTCGATCAACTGGTCATAACGGTAATTATAAAAGTAGCTGCCGCTCAGTGTAAGTTTTCCCTGGAACATATTCAACTCCAGGCCGAGGTCTGTTTTCTTCTCTTTTTCCCAGGTAACATCAGGATTTACCAGCGCGCCTTCTACTGTGGTATTGCCATAATAATTTGAACCTGTTGTGCCATACTGAATAACAGAGGTTACAACACCCGGATAACTCGCGTCTGATCCCACCAGGCCATAAGATCCCCTGATCTTAAACATGTCGAAAAATGGAAACAGGTTTTTGAAAAATGGTTCCTCCGCCAGGTTATAACCCCAGGATACTGCCGGGAATATGCCATACCGGTTGTTTTCCTGGAACAAATCATTCCCATTACGGGCAACAGTGATGCCCAGGAGATATTTACGCCTGAAATCATAATCCAGTCTGGCAGTAGTACCCCGGTAGTTGACAGGAATGGCTGCACCGTTTATATAATTCCGCTGATTTAACAACAAAAGCCCGGTGAAATGATGGCCCCCATAAGTGCGGTCATAATTAAGAGACCCCTGAAGGATAGTGGTAGAATTAAAAGCGCCGGCCGGGGAAGCTACTGAATATGGCAGCATACGATACTGACCTGCGTCTCTTATTGAATAAGCGTTCGTAGTAACATCGTATTTATAGGCCGGTAAACCACTGCGGTTAAGGTTGCGACCCTCATTATTATTACCGGCATAAGAAACATTCACTTTCACGGATAAGCCCGGAGTTATAAAATCAAGCAGCTGGTCTGCGCCAACCACAATATTGTAGTTGTTCCTGAAGCTTCTTATGTACCCTCCGTTAGCTAACCGGAAAGCCGGGTTAATGGCGCCATTATTAGTGGCGGCGCCCAGGTGTGTTGCATAACTGGCACTTCCATTGGGATTTACTACGGGCATCGCATAGGGAGCCATGTAACGGAATGCACCCAACTCATAAAAAAGACCGGCGTTTTCTACGGTGCCGCTTGGGTTGTTAACCGTTTCAAAGCGGCCATTCACATCAAACCGGATCTTTAATGTTTTGGTCGGGGTAATATCAAGATTAGAGCGGTAATTAAAGCGCCTGTAGAAAAAATTGGTGTTGACATAGTCACCCACCGGATCGAAATTCTTTAAAATACCATTCTGGGAAAAATACCCTAATGATGTAAAATATTTTACAAGCGCATTTCCCCCGCTTATATCTACATTATAACGGGATTGGGTGGATGCCTTTTTAAATAAAACGTCTGACCAGTTAACATTCGGATGCCCGTAAGGATCAGAGCCGTCTTTGAACTTCTGCAGGTCGTCCGGGGTAAATGGAAGTACAGGAGTTTGGGACTGGCCATAGGCATCATTTATAGTGGCTTCATTGCGAAGCAGGGCAGTGGTATATGAATCAAGGAAGGTAGGCATCCTGATCGTTTGATTAACCCCGCTTTCGGCGGTAACATTGATCCGTGGCTTCCCGATACGCCCCCTGGTAGTGGTAACAACCAGTACGCCGTTGGCGCCTTTTAACCCGTATATGGATGTTGTAGCCGCATCTTTCAGGATAGAAACAGATTCAACTTCGTTTACATTCAACTGTGAAAGTTGTGTGTAATCGTATTCTATATCATCTACAATGATCAACGGCTTGTTATCGCCTGTGATAGAATTGGCTCCCCTGATAAAAAAATCGGCGGCATCCGCTCCGGGCTGCCCGCTCCTCTGCTGACTGAAAAAACCGGGCAAGCGGCCGATAAGCGTATTCTGAATACTGGCAGTTGGAACCGACCTGATCTCTTCACCTTTTACCGAGCTGACAGCTCCCGTACTTGTAATTCTTTTCTGACGTCCGAAACCAACTACCACTATGTCTTCCAGACCTTTTACATCCGGCGTAAGGTGAACGGTCATCGGGGCGCCCGAAACCGCGGTAATGGTTTGAGGCAGGTAGCCTACGCATGTGATCACCAGTTTCTTTACGCTGCCGGGCTTTAATGAGATGGCATAATTACCCTGTTCATCAGAGACAATGCCATTCTTCCTGTTGTCCAGTTCTGAAATGGTAGCTCCGCTTATTGCCTGGTTCTTATCATTCACCACCCGTCCTCTTATGATTATATTCTGAGACCATACAACGGTTGACATCAGCGAAAACCATATCAGTATGAATATCTTTATTTTCATGTTATGCTGTTTATTGAATCAAAAGGTTTAATACCCGGGATTTTGTTCAATCCCCCTGTTTACCTGCGTTTCCTTTGTTGCAATTGGGAATAAATACATGGCATCCGTAAAATAGGGAGTGGTAACCACCTTCGGGGAATAGTTGAATGTACCATTGCTGTTTTTGGTAATGGTTACTCCATGAAGCGCGGTTCCATAAACGGTTTTCGCAATTTTCCACCTGCGTATGTCCCAAAACCTTTGTTCTTCAAATGCTAACTCTATGCGGCGTTCGTTACGGACTACCTCACGCATCTGCCCCTGCAACAACCCGGAAGGCAGCGCATAGGGAGAAAGACCTGCTCTCTGGCGAATTTTCTCAACAGCCGCATACACAGACGCATCTGGTCCTGAATATTCATTTTGCGCCTCGGCATACATTAAAATAATGTCCGCATACCGGATAATGCACCATGGAGGAATAAAGCCGCCGTCACGATAAAAAGTGGTGGTATAATTTGCACTGCTGCTATCATTTGCACAAAACTTCTTTGCATAATAACCTGTTTGTGTTTGTACCGGAGCAACGGTAGCATCATTCGGTTTATCTTTTCCTCCCTCAAAAGTTTCTACCGGTCTTTGCAGCCATTTAGCGCCATTATAAAACACGGTTTGTTCCAAACGTGGATCACGGCCTGCATAGGGGTTCGATTGATCATAACCTGAAGAACCATCTGCGATGGCTTTCCCGTTTTTCATAGGGAAGGCATCAACAAATTCCTGGGTCGGGCTTACGCGTCCTTCACTATTACGGTTTCCAGGCTTGTACCCTGGGGGCGACATATAATAGGAATATGCGTTGTCAATACGGGGATCACTCATCCGGAAGAAAATGTGCTCCTTGTTTGCCCTTTGCAACATCAGGGTGTAACGGTTAGGCTCCAGGTCATAAATCCCCAGATCCATCACCGCTTTCGCAGCATCGGCAGCTGCTTTCCATCTTTCTGCGCTGTAAGAAGCATAACCGGTATAGGACCTGTTGGGAGTTGGTGAAGGGTTAAACAATGGACTTGCAGCCAGGAGCAATACCTTAGCCTTGATTGCCAGCACAATACTTTTACGCATTTTTCCAAAGTCAGCATCGGTTGTTCTGCCGGCAAGGGAAGCATCGGGACGCAAACTATCTTTCGCTTTATCAAGTTCCGATACGATGTAGTTTACGCACTCTTCGAAACTGTTGCGTTTTAAATTCAATAATTCTTTATCATTGGAATCGAAAACTTTATCACCTATCAACGGTACGCCGCCATACCTCTTTACCAGCTCATAATAAAAATAAGCCCTCAGTGCACGCGCCTCGTTAGGCAACCATACTTTGCGGGATGAATCTGCCCAGGGAACCCGCTGATAATTATTCAAAAAAATATTCGCCGCCCTTATAGCGCTGTAACAGTTACCCCAGTTATCATCGAAGGTAGCATCAGGACTGTAGCCGCCGCGAATGATATTCCATCCTTCATTTCCGTCAGCACTCGGAACAGCGTCATCTGAAAAACATTCCAGGGGTACTAAAGAAAGGTTGGTTTTCACTCCACCATTAAGTCCCCAGCTGGAACCGCCCAACATCCGGTTATACCCGGAAGGGATTTTCCCATATATATTTGTTATCCATTTATATGCCTGATCCCCGGTAGGGTCACTCGCATCGAAGATAAAATCTATAGTAAGCAGCTCAAGAGGCTTGTCTTCAAATGCTTTTTTACAGGATGATACTGTAAAGATGATCGCAGCGAAAACAAAACTGATCCAGCTATAATTCTTTTTCATACAACAATACATTGCCGGTTAAAATTTAATGTTGATACCGAAATTGAAAATCTTCATAATGGGATAAGCAGCTCCCCATGCCTCCGGGTCCACATCTTTCCTCACGTCATAAATTTCCGCCCAGGTAAGCAGGTTCAATCCGTTGGTAAACAGGCGCACGGAAGGAAGACCAATTTTGCGGGACAATTTTTCAGGGAAAGTATAGCCTATCTCTACGTTTTTAAGGCGCACAAAATCGTTGTCCTTCAACCAAAAAGAGGAGGTCTGGGTATTATTCGTGTTGTTACCCAACCACAACCTTGGCTGCTTTGCCGTTGCTGCGGTTGCCGCTGTAAACCGGCCAAGGTTATACTCATAAGCATTATTTTGCCCGCTGTTTCCAAAGCCGTTCATGAAATCGCCGCTCATATAACTCTGGCGATTTAATGTGCCCTGGATAAGTATGGAGAGATCAAGCCCTTTAAAACTAAAGCCGGTATAGAGCCCATAATACATGGTAGGTTTTGCATTCCCGATTGCGCTTTGGTCATCAACTGTAATCTGGCCATCACCGTTACGGTCGAGGTACCGTATGTCGCCGGGCCTCAGGGAAGACTTGGGAGATGAAGGCATCACTGCAGTAGCGGGATCATTGATCTCCTCATAGGATTTAAACAGGCCGATTGCGGTATAACCATACTGCAGCCCTACCGGTTTTCCCGTTGTAATCTGGTAATCGTAATTTTTAGGCAGTTCTGCATTATATACCACCTTTGACTGAACAAGTGAGAAGTTACCGGAAACAAAATAGTCAAACGCTTTTATGCGCTGTTTCCAGTTCACGGAAATATCTGTGCCCCAATAGTTGAACCGCTGGTAGTTCTGATTTGGGTAGCCTGCGCCAAATATAGCCGTTGTCAGGGTGGGAGCACCAACAAGATCATAGAACTTATTGAAGAAGTAGTCGGCAGTTATTGTCAGCTTGTTGTTCCATAGACCAAGATCAATTCCTGCATTGAGCTTTTTGGCTTTTTCAGGATTAAGCCCTGCATTGGCAATGGCATTTTCCCCGGAGCTTTTTTCAAGTGATGAACCGGAACCAAACCAGTAACCATTGGCGCCGAAATAGGTTTGTATGTACGAAAAGTACCCGGCATTTACCTGGCCGGTCAATCCATAATTGGCTCTTAATTTCAGGTTGCTGATGAAAGGCAGGTTATGGCTGATGAATGCTTCCTTATGCAGGTTCCAGCCAAGCCCTCCGGCCCAGTAGGTTGCCCAGCGTTTTGATGGGGCCAGCCAGTTGTATCCTCCATAACTGACAGCGCCTTCAGCTACATATTTTTCATCAAAACAATAGTTCAGCTTACCCGAATAAGCGGTGTAATTTTCCGGCAGGTTCGTGGTATTGAATGCCAGCCTGCTCTGCTGGTTCGCCACTGTCAATACGGAAATGGCGTGCTTTTTAAAAGTCCGGTCATAACCAAGCGATCCCTCCAGGTACACAATGCGATACCTTTCATTTGCGCCGCCGCTGGTTGTTTGCTCGGTTGTTGATCCGTACTTCGTGTAAGCTCCATTCAGATATTGGTATACTTCAAAATTTTTTTCGCGTTTGGTCGTAAAATAAGCAGTATTGTTGTTGGAAGCTTTGGCCTTCAGAACAAGCCCCTTTGTAAGCACGTCAAGTTTTTGAGTAACCTCCAGGTCAACCGCAATATCCCTTACGTCCTGGAATTGGTATCCCCGGGCAACAGCCTGGCCCCAGATATTGGTGTTACCCTGGTATTTGTCGCTCCCACCAAAAGTCCCATCGGGATTAAGAACAGGATAAGCAAGCTGGGGTGTATTTAATAAAGACGAAAAGATACCAGCGGTTCCTCCCCCTCCGGGTTGGTTGTAACGCTGAAAACGTCCAAAGAGGTTCAATTGCACAAAAGTTATTGGCGTTACATCAACACCCACATTCGAGCGCAAAGCATACCGGTTTAACTGGGCATTTGTATTATACTTGTTTTCATCGCTGGTTCTGATGATTCCTTTTTCTCTCATGTTATCCAGGTCAACAAAATACCTGAATCCCTTTCCACTGCCCTGTATATTAAGATTGTAACGTGATACACCTGCGCTTTTACCCAGCACTTTATTGTACCAGTCTACATCAGGATAGGTATAGGGATCTGTTTGATTCTTGTATGCATCAATCTGGTCCTGGGTATATTGGGGAGTAACCGGTGTGGTGCCGGCATCGTTTTGTTTAGCTTCGTTATACAGGGTAGCGTACTGCCAGGCCGGCAACGGTTTGGGAAGGGCCGTAGGCGTTTCAAAACCCGATTGGGCGGTAAATGAAATACGGGGCTTGCCTTCATCTCCTTTCTTTGTTCTGACGGAAATTATCCCGTACGAGGAACGCTGACCAAACATCACGGTTGAAAGGGCATCTTTTAAAACGGTGATGGATTCAATCTGTTCCGGGTCTATAGATTGATATCCCCTTTCAACGCCATCGATCAAAATGATCTGCGCCCTGGCGCCACGGATATTAAAGCCCATCCCGTTTCCATCAAGCCCCGGTCCGCCGCTGCTGAAAAAGATATTCAGTCCGGGCAGGCGGCCAGGTAAAGCCTGCAGGAACTGCGGACTTGGCGTTGTAATTAACTGATTGGTGTAAACAGTGGCCACCGACTGGAGCAACCTGCTTTTAGCCTGTTCTCCATAAAGAATTGGAACAGTCGCAGCGCTTTCCGACCTCCCAATTACGTGCTTTGTGGTATCGGCTACCTGTGCCGTAGCAGAAGAAAATAAAAAAAGAATAGCAGCCAGGACGGTCAAGTTAACCTTACAGTATACTTGCCTCCGGATACCAGATGGTAGCGGAACGCCTGCGGTTGGATTTTTTTTCATAGTGGAAGTTTATAACGACAAAAAGATTCCTGTTAGGGCAAAAACCGCTTTTTTACCCTATTAGTTATTATTAAAATTTTGATTGATTACTTAACCGATTAACTGTTCTTCATAATTGATGATGCTGTGTGAACAATTTCCTTTTTTACTTTGGGAAAAGAAGAATCTCTTACAATTAACTTAACCGGTAAGGTTACCGTTCTTCGTTTTTTGCTTTCCCTTTCATCTGATAAAGCATTGAGCAGTTGCTGTACTACTTCCTGTGCAATTTCTTCTATTGGTTGAGCTACGGCCGTGATGGAAGGAGAAAATAAATTAAAATGGGTATTATCATCAAACCCTATCACTGCTATGTCGCCCGGTATTGCTAATCCCAGATCCCTGATCGCCTTTAGTCCATTTATGGCCAGATAATTAGTTGCAAAAATGATCGCATCAACTTTCTCATGTTCCTTAATAAACTCCTGTATCAATTTTTCTGTTCCTGCCTGGTAACCTGATTTATATGGAAGCCTTGCTACAATTGGATCACACAGGCTGTCTTCAACGGCTTTGATATATCCTTGCAGACGGGCATGCATCTGCGTTTGCTCCGAGTTCAGTGTTATGAAGGCAATATTGGAGTAACCATTTTCCAGCAGATGTTTTACCGCCTGGTACGAGCCGGAATAGTTATCGATGATTACGGTACTCGTATTAAGAGAAGGAAGGTAGCGGTCGAAAAGGATCACCGGTACATTATCATCCATAAGTGCCTTTATTTCATCTTCTACGCCGGAAGGGGGCGCCATAATATATCCGTCTACCTGCCGCTCCCTGAATAATTTTATCAGTACTTTTGTTTTTTCCGTATCATTCTCAGTGCTCGCAAAGAATATTTTATACTTATGATTATATGCGATCGCTTCAATTCCCCTGGAAATACCTGAAAAGAACGGATCGGAAATATCTTCTACCAGCATTCCTATAATATTGGACTTCCCCGTTCTTAAGCTTTTAGCTATCATGTTTGGCTGATAACCCACCTTCTTTATATAATCTGATACCTTCCTGCGGACATCCTCGCTGATCTTTTTTTCATCCCCCTTCCCATTCAATACAAAAGATATAGTAGTAGCTGAAAGATTGAGTTCTTTGGCTATGTCGTGTATGGAAATCTTCTTTTTCATTTTAGCCAGCAGTCAGGATCCTTTATAAATTTTTTTATTAATCGATTTAGTGGCCGACAGAGGACATAACCGTGGAATCGGATGTATCAGTCCTAACTTATAAGTAAAGCCTTATTCAAATCAAATCGCTCTGAACCGGAAGGAAAACCGGTTTTGGAAAAACGATAGCGTAAATCTACCTGTTTAAAATAAATCTTTTGGGAAATTCAGGAGGGGGGTATACTCCCAAAAAGGGGGGTGGAAACGCCAAAACGGGTGTTCAAATGAAATTGATAACCCATATATAACCCTGCTCATTGTGAACAGGGTTTCCAGGAATGTTGATCACGTGTTTTTTAAGGTAATCGATTTAGAGAACCCGGGATGACTATCACAGTTTTGTATTCAGATTCAGGATTATTCCCCGCTATGCTGATCATCTGGAAATGATTTTAAACTGTCATATTGACAATAAACAGGCGCAAAACCGGGAAAAACATCTGACATGTTGGCCATCACGGACAGTGTTTTTTCAATCGTTTCCCGGCAGGCCGTTTTACCTCAATGATTAGGTAAGATATGGCGGCCAACACTAAATCCATTTAGTTACCAGGATTAATAGATTCCTTGTCAACCGTGTATTGCTTTCCATGCACCTTACGATATTTCTTTACATACTCAGACGGGTTCATGCCGAAAAGCTTGTTGAATTGCTCCCTGAAGTATTTAATATCCCTTATACCAACAGTATACGCGGTTTCCTTGATACTATAATCGGTATTAATAAAAAGCTCTGCGGCTTTTCTAAGACGAATGGAGCGGATAAAAATATTTACCGGCTGGCCGGAAACTGATTTGACCTTACGAAGCAGGTTGGAATGGCTCATGCCCAATTCACTGAGTAAGGTCTGGATGCTGAAGTTCTTATCTCTTAAATGGTCTTCAACAATGGAAATGCATTTGTCTAAAAGCTCCTTATATTCGGAAGAAACCTTAAAATCGCTTTTATTGAGGGTGATCTCATTGTAAAAATATTTTTGCAGCGCATTTCGATTCTTTAAAAGAGTGGCAACCAGCGCTACCACCAGTTTACTGTCAAAAGGCTTTACAATATAATCATCCGCCCCTCCCTGTACTCCCTGCAGCTTGAGTTCTTCAGACGTGGCGCCGGTAAGTAAAATAACCGGGATATGGCTCAGGCGCTCGTTTTCTTTAACCGCCTTGCAAAGCTCAATCCCATTCATCTCACTCATATGGATATCCGAGATAACCAGGTCAGGTAAATACTTTTGAGCCAGGGCCAAACCAGCTTCACCGTTTTCAGCCTGGTATATAATATAGGTGTCTTTAAGGAGATGAACCAGGTATTGCCTGATGGATTCATCGTCATCTATAACCAGGATAGATTGCTTCTCAGAAACCAGTTCCGCCAGGGGTTCTTCACTTATACTATTTTCACCCGTTTCTGATTCTTCTTTAAGCGCCCCGGCCAGATGAGGCGTAACCATTGTTTCTGAAATAATAACATCCTCACCAAAATGTGCCTTGCCTTTCTGAAGTTTTAATGTAAAAGTTGTGCCCTGCCCTTCTTCACTTTCGTAGGAAATTGTTCCGCCATGTTGTTCCGTAAACTGTTTTACCAGGAAGAGCCCAATCCCAAAGCCTTCCCGGGAACTCGTTTTCGTTCTTTCAGCTTTATAAAATTTATCAAAAATCCTTTCCCCTGTTCCAGATGGAATGCCCGCCCCATTGTCTTCCACTTTGATCACAACATTTCCCCCTGTATCTTCAAATAATAATTTTATACTGCCATCAGCAGGCGTATATTTAAATGCATTGGAAAGAAGATTGTATAAAATAATTTCCAGTTTCTCTCTATCTGCATAGATTTCCAGTTGCTTATCCGGGCAATCAAAAAGATAATTAATGCGTTGTACCTGGGCCTGCCGCACAAAACATAAATACACTTCGCAGGCCAGGTCATGAATATTTAACCTGGAAGGTTTTATATGATCCAGACCGCTCTCCGTTTTTCTGAATAAAAGCAATTGGTCAACAAGGCTGAGCATTCGCTTGGCATTGCGATAAACGATATTTAACTCTCCCTTGCCATTTTGCTCATTATAATCCTTATCAAGCAACTCCTTAACAGGATTAATAATTAATGTCAGCGGTGTTCTGAACTCATGGGAGATACTGGTGAAGAAAGAAATCTTCTTCTCATTGATTTCCCTTTCCCTTTGATTCAGGATTCTTTCCCTTTCACGTTCAGCATGTTCTTTTTCCCTTTCCGCCCTCTCCCTTTCCAACTCTGTTTTCTCTACCGCCAATTCGGCAAGGCTTCTTTCTTTTTCCAGGCGTTCATTTTCTGCATTCAGCTTTGCAATTTTCACTTCGTACTGCAGCCTGGTCCGTTTTGCCCGGTATTTCAGATAAAAATAAACGGCTGCGCCAACCATTACTGTATAGATCAGGTATGCCCACCAGCTCCTGTACCAGGGAGGAAGAACTACGACTTTAATCTGCGCCTCTTCTTTATTCCACTGCCCTTCAGCATTGGTATTTTTAACCCGGAAAGTATAGGCGCCTTCGGAAAGATGGCTATAAGCCACTTTTCTTGTATCACCACAGTAGATCCAGTCTTTATCCGACCCCTCCATATAATAAGCATACTGGATCTTATCGGGCGCAGAATATTCCAGCGCTGCAAACTCAAATGAAAGCGCCGCTTTATTATAAGGGACCTTGATAAGCTCAACACGATTGGAACCGGTTTGGATCTCAAGCGAAGTATCCTGCTCAAGCGCAGTATTGGCGACCTTCACATCCGTTAAAAAAATTTTCGGATTGCTATTAACCGCTACAATATTTTCCGGGCGGAATAAGGAAAAACCTTTAATACCACCAAAAACAATTTCACCGGATCGTAGTTTTAATGCAGCATGATAATTAAACTGGTTACTTTGTAATCCGTCGCCCTGATAGTAGTTCCTGAATGTTCTGGTCTTAGGATTAAATTTAGCAATCCCATTAAAAGTGCTCATCCACAGGTTTCCTTCCGCATCTTCAAGGATGGTTAATACAGCATTACTGCAAAGCCCCTCCTCTGTTGTATACCGGGCAATCATCTTTCCCTGCTTTCTGTCAAACAGGATCAACCCTCCCCCGTCTGTGCCCAGCCAGAAATTGCCTGAGCGGTCTTCCATTATAACACTAACCGGTTTACCAATGAAATAAGATACGTGTTTTCCCCTGGCCTTATCAATCTGAACCAGGTGGTTTATGCTGCCTCCCCAAAGAACATTGTGCTTATCTTCCTTTAATGAATACAGGTCCTTCAGCCTGTCATCAAACAATTCAAAAACCTTTTTTTGCCGGTTCAATTTGAACAGGCCATATTGCTGGGTGCTTAGCCATAGATTCTTTTCAGCATCTTCAAGCGGGTTCGGACCTATAGGATGTAAAACCAGCGCAGCATTACCAGGATCAACACAGTTATAGTGCTCAAACTTACCGTTATCAAAACGGTTTACTCCTCCACGATAAGTAGTTACCCAGATATTGTTTTGAAAATCAGACCGGATGTCCGTAACAAAATTGTCGCTTAATGAATAGGGATTCCCACTGTCGTGGTGATAATTGGTAAACGAATTCAGTTTCCGGTTCCATATACTCAGGCCGCTACCATCCGTACCTATCCATAGATCGCTGTTGGGTGCTTCGTAAAAAGATAAAATGTAATTACTTATAAGCGTGTTTGTTGTGGCCGGATTGGAAACAATATTCTGAAAACGCTCTTTATTGGGATCAATAACATTGACGCCGCCCCTTAAACAACCAATCCATTTTCTGGATTGCTTGTCAATCCAGATAGAATAAACAGCATTACTTGATAAGGAATTGGGTTCTTTTGTATTCGATAAAAATTGTGTTTCACCGGATTCAGTATCCAGGATAACAACACCGCCGCCATTTGTTGCAATCCACAACTCGTTATTTTTACCTGCGGTGATTCCTGCAACAACATTGTACTTTAATTTTTTATTCGCTTCATTATAAGCTTTGTCAAAGGAATTGGAAGTGATATTATACCGGAACAACCCTTCATTCGTTCCTATCCATAAATAACCATTTGCGGCCTCAATACAGTTGGCTGATTTTATGGCTGCGTTTACAATTCTTGCTTTATTGGTCTTATATTCATAAACGCACAGGCCCTTATTGGTAACAAAGCACCAAACATTCCCATCCTTCCCTGCTTTGATTGAAGTAACCTCATAAGGAGAAGTAGCATCCTTTTCCAGTGGTATCCTGTGCCCAACGCTTTCTCCTTTTGGGAAAAAAAGCAGGCCCTTGTCGGCGGTAGCAACAAACATATTGCCCTGCGGGTCAGCTTCAATATCCTTGACAACGGAAGTTAACTGCGCTGCTTTTTTCCCGGGAGTATAATAATAGAGAAAAGAAAAATTGTCAGACAAACTTTGGTAAACACATGCTCCCTGCCTCGTACCTATCCACAAATCTCCTTTTTCATCTTCATTGATGGCATTGATCCAGTTGTTAACCAGCGACCGGGTGTTTTTGAAACTATTTCTAAAGATCTTGAATTCATATCCATCATAGCGGTTTAGCCCGTCGTAGGTACCAAACCACATAAAACCTTTTTTGTCCTGGTAGATACATCTTACAAAATTGTTCGATAAGCCCTGATCAATTCCAAGACAGGTTCTCACCGGATAACCCGCAAAGGAGGTATACCCGGCAAAAAAAAGAAGGATCACCGCAAAGAATACAGGTTTTTTAAAAAACAATTTCATAGACGTGGCAATTAGCAGATAAGTCCTGTAATTCAATCGCCATTGCTTCATCAACACGCCTGGATTACAGGCAATCCAAAACAGGTCATACCGAAGCCCCGGCTGCCTTACAATATAGGCGAAAAAATGTAAAACCTGAAATGCTTATTTCTGCCAGCCATTCCCCGCTTTGCGTGATCCCTCCGGATAACATCCGGGTATTCAAGCAAACGCTCCTTCAATTTTTAATACAAAAGCTTCTTTACAAGGCGGTTGTTCCGGCAACTTCACCTCAGGCCCCCGGATGTTTGCTGAAAGCTTCATTTGTGGTTCCCAGGCAGGCTTACCCGGCTCGCTTTTCCCACCTGGTATCACTACAATTTGATAATATTCAAAAAGAAAACATCGTTCTCACGGATCTCCAGCTCCCGGGCAAAGGAACCATCGGCATTTACAGCAACGATTTCCCTGGCAACAGGCGAACCATCGTTCTGCTTTTTTATCTGCTCAACTTGCTGCCTGTTCAATTGCGCTGGTTTTCCCATGGAGAGATAAGTGGAGTAAGCATCATTACTACGATATCCGACTTTATAAATTTCAAGTGCATAGGTACCCTGGGGAACATTTGCAATATTGATCTTCAATTTTCCTTTCGATTTTGAAGGCAGGTCCCGGATATAGTACTGCTGATTATGTACGGAGTCGCCCGGGTGTGTATTCGTAAAATCCCAAACCAGCGCCTGGATATTTCCCCCGGAATCCCTGCATACCCAGGAAGTAGTATCTGTATTTACCAATTCAGTGTTTCCCAGCCTGTTCAGAAACTGGTAAGCATAGAATACCGGTTTGTTAATACCCTGTGTATTCAGCATACCAAAGCCTCCGTGAAAGGGTGTGAAACGCGGACCGGGTTCTTCAAAAATATCGGTAAATACCCAATACGACATGGAATTGGCAGCATTGCCTACCTGTTTCAATTTTTGCAACACATATGCCGCTTCGTGATAACTGTCGTGGATAGGATCAGCAGGCGTATAAGAAGCGCTCCATTCGGTGTAATGAAGTTCCAGCTGAGGCATGGCAGAACCGGCAATCTCTTTCCGTGATTGAAGCACATCGCCGCTTACGCTCATAGGGTTTTTATCGAGCACGGTGCCTGAGTTACCAAATTCGTCGAGGTATCCCTGCTTTACACCATATGCGTGGGTGCTTATGAAATCTATAGGTACATTATTCTTATCGCAATATGCAATCATTTCAGGCTCCCAGGCGGCTCCTGCAGTTCCCGGCCCACCCACGCGATAAGAGGGGTTAACACTCTTAATTGCCTTGGCGCTGTAAGTGTATAATTTGAAATAATCGCTCTGACTCCCTGCCCAGAATCCATTCAGGTTAGGTTCATTCCAAACTTCGAAATACCAGGTCTTTACCTCATCAGCGCCATAACGTTCTGTAAAATGACGGGTAAGATCCTTCACCAGTGCGGCCCATTTTTCATAATCCCGTGGTGGAGTTACGTTGCCCCGCCACCAGAAAATTGTTTTAGATCCGCTGGCCAGCGCCGAAGGCATAAAGCCCAGCTCCACGAAGGGTTTCATCCCGATACTGTGTAAAAAGTCGAATAAAACATCAATATACATGTAATTATAAACCGGGTTTCCCTTACCATCTTCTGTATATACCGCCATGTCGTCTGTTAAAAGGCCATGCATACGGATATACCTGAAACCGCATTCCTTTCTTACATAGGCAAGCTGCTGCTGCCAGTCGGCCCTAAGTCCTTCATTGGCGCGCCCTGCGCCAACACATTCATTAAACATGGTATTGAGCCTGCCGGCTGTTTTACTGAAGTCGGTAGTGATAACCCGTTCAGGAACAGCTGGTTTCTTTTCTTTTATTCTTTGTGCAACCAGGGTTCCTGTAATGCCGGAAAGCAGGAGCAGCAAAGAAATAACAACTTTTTTCATCTTTAAATACATTTACCTTTCTTATCGCTTAAAAATTTGTTGGGAAAACAGATACAGGTTACGATCCCACTCATTATTGTCATGCCCGTTAGTGTCTACATTCCAGACGTGGGGAATACCGGTTTCGCTCAGGTACTGATGCGCCTTTTCACTGACCCGGAAAAGGCCGTCTTTATTACCGCATCCTATCCATAACAGTTTCATCTTCTCCCTGGCAGCTTTAATATCCGGAACAAACTGAACATCCGTATACATACCACCAAACTGGTTGGTATTAGGCGCCGAAGAAAATCCGCCTATATAGGCAAATGTTTCCAGATGATGCAGACCTATATTGAGCGACTGTCCGCCACCCATCGACAAGCCCGCCAATGCCCGGTGTTCATTATCGCTGATAGTCGAATAATGTGCATCGATGTAAGGAATAATATCTTTCAATAAATCATCCTCAAATGGTTTCCTGTAACCTTCAAAATTATCGGCCCTTCCTGAACGGTTGGCCAACGCTGTATCCGTTACAGTCAGCCTGGTATCACAATTGGGGAAAACCATTATCATAGGCTGTATTTTACCATCTGCGATCAGGTTATCCACCACGTTATCTGCCTGGCACCACTCCGTCCATTGACCATAATCCTGTCCCAAACCATGCAACAGGTACAACACAGGATACTTCTTACCAGGGGAGTACCCCGGAGGCGTATATACGTTCATTTCACGGAGCTTTCCAAGTGTTTTTGAATTGTACTGAACAGCGGTTAATTTCCCGTGTGGCACATCATTACGTTGCACGTTATACCCGGCAGGCGGATCAGGAAAAGTGGGTATAGTATCTGCATTCAAAGCAGCCTTACCTGTTTGCACCAGGCCAATATGACTGGCAATAATAAATACGATCGAAATAAATAAATACCTGTTACTCATGTCATTTTTTTATAAGGTTATTTTTATTCGTTCTAAATCAATATTTCATTATTAAACTTTACTTCACGGAAACATTCACGGATGATGAAATACTCCGGGATGAATTTCCAATATGTAATATAAAATCACCAGCTTCTACGTTCCACGACTTTTTTGCCTCATCATAAAATGCCAGATCAGCAACTTTTACCAGCAGCTCAACTGTTTTCGATTCACCAGGCCGCAGGAAAACCTTTTCAAAAGCCTTCAATTCTTTTTCAGGGCGCAGCACTGAACATTGCGGATCACTTACATACAACTGCACTACTTCTGCTCCTTCACGGGAACCTGTATTTGTTATAGTACATTTTGCATGAATAGTTTCGTCCTTTGCATAACTGGTTTTGTCTGCAGAAAAATTACTGATCGAAAACCCTGTATAGGAAAGACCAAATCCGAATGGAAACTGGGGAACAATCTTCCTTGTATCAAACCAGCGATATCCGACCAGGATATCTTCTTCATAATTTACACTAAGATCTCTTCCCGGGAAATTACCCAATGCATGTGCGGGCGACTGGTCCAGTGATACCGGTAAGGTAAATGGCAGTTTACCGGAGGGGCTCACCTTACCACTCAACAGGTCGGCCACCGCATTGCCGGCTTCCATCCCACCAAACCAGGACCATAATATGGCGGGCACCCGCTGAACAATGCCTGATAATTTTACCGGTGAACCGGCTATAATAACCACTACGGTATTAGGATTAGCCTTTGCCACTTCGCGAATCAGTACATCCTGCCCGTAAGGTAAATCCATGGTCTGCTTATCGGCAGATTCTGTATCAAAATCATGATTCAATCCTCCGAAAACAATCACCACCTCTGATTCTTTCGCCACTTTAACAGCTTCATCAATCAATCTCCAGTCAACCTTATCAACGTTTGTCTGACCAGTATTGCTACCTTCCCTGAAAGAAGACTGCTTTTCGTATCCCTGGGCAAAATTGATCTTCACATCAGCGCCGAATTTTTTCCGGATAGCTTCCAGCGGTGTAATTTCATACAGGGATTTTATTTCAGAGCTAAGCCCTCCATCACAATGCCTGCGCGTAGCATTATCGCCGATAATAGCAACTGACTTTATCTTTTTGAAATCAACCGGGAGTATATTTCCATTGTTCTGTAACAATACTGCTGCTTCAACAGCATCGTTGTATGCAGCCTGCTGATGTTCCGGCGTATTCATTTTTCCCTTTTCCCGTTTTTCTTCATCAAACATTTTTGTCGCCATCATCACCCGTAATATATTTGCTACCTTTTCGTCAACAACAGCAACAGGAACTTTTCCTTCCTTTACCGCGCTGATCAACGGATTGGCAAAATACCATTCATTGTAATCTTTTTTATCCGTTCCCATTTCCAGGTCAAGACCGGTTAATGCCGCTTTGATGGTTGAATGTGCCGCTGCCCAGTCGGTCATCAGCACTCCTTTAAAACCAAACTCTTTACGAAGGATTTCCCTGTTGAGGTACTCATTTTCGGAACACCAGTCGCCCCTGAATTTATTATATGCCGCCATTACGGTGTAGGCGCCGCCTTCCATTACCGACGCTTTAAATCCCGGCAGGTAAATTTCACGCAAGGCACGCTCACTCATGTGTACATCAATGGAATCCCTATGTGTTTCCTGGTTATTCGCCAGCCAGTGTTTCACGCTTACAGCCACGTCTTTCGACTGCAATGCTTTAATATAAGCAACAGCCATTTTTGAAATAAGCAACGGATCTTCGCTCATGTACTCAAAATTTCTTCCGCAAAGTGGCGAACGGATAATGTTGATACCTGGTCCGAGCAGGATATCTTTTTTCCGGTAACGGGCTTCTTCACCCAATACAATCCCGCGCTCATAAGCCAGCCTGGGGTTCCAGGTAGCAGCCAGCGCTGTTCCCGGAGGAAAACAGGTAGCTGAGTCGTTGGTCCATCCGGCATAGGCCCAGTCGTGCCGGTTTATTTCCGCACGCACTCCATGAGGGCCATCGCTCAATGCCCATTCCGGGATACCCAATCTCTTTATTCCCGATACATAAAATTTTGAATTTCCATGCAGCAGGCTAACTTTTTCTGCCAATGTCATCCGGCGGATCAGGGAGTGGATCTTTTCCTCCCGCTTACTGTCATTTGCCGTCAATTGCGCGCTGGCTATACTTCCTATCAACAGGCCGGTAAACCCGAGTACCAGTCGTCTTGCTATTCTTTTCATTTCCATCAATTTTCAATTCAATATGTTCTTATTACGTTTAACCAGATGGACAAGCCGCCCCTGAGCGGAAAAATCAGGAAGGGACCGGTGGATGATACACCGGTCCCGTTAAAATCGAAAATAGGGGACACTATTTCGTTGATGCGGCTATTAAGCCAATTAGTTACCACCTGCTATAAGCGCATTGATAGTACGCTGATCACGCACGGTATTATTGCGCCTGTCCAATGCACCACCGGTATCCCAATAGAAAGGTTTGGCACCGTTGGCAATTGCCTGCCTGGTGACATAGGTCAGCCAGTAATCCACGGCGTCGTTGTGGGTAGCCAGGTCTTTAGGAACAAACCTGCTGTTACCGCGCCGGTAGGTGCCGTATTCGCCCAATATTACAGGGATTTGTTTATCGGTAAATTTCGTTTTCACCAGGCGGAAGGATTTGTCCACCTCGCTTTCTTCACCCCAGGTAGCATTTCGTTCCGGCTCAATGGTAGAATGATGGCCGGCGCCCCAGTAGTAAAACATTTTACCCCAGGATGCGTCGCCATCCATCAGGATACAGAACTGGGGAGGAGAGTAATAATGCACCTCTACCATCATACGGTCTTTCACCTTATCGGCAGGAAGTGTATTCATCCAGTCGTTGCTTTTTTCAATATTCGTTGACGGGCCCTGCACCACCAGTACGCGGTAGCTGTTACGGCCGCCGGTAGAGCGGACTGCGTTAACGAAGGTTTGATGATAGCCGGCCAGCACGTCCATCTGTTCCTGGGTTTCCACTGCGGGCTCATTGGCGCTGGCAAACATCAGATGCTCATCAAAATCACGCATTTTGGTAGCAATCTGTTCCCAGAATACTTTTTGTTTTGCATTGACAGAATCCTGTTTTACTTTGCTGATATTGTTCTCCAGCCAGCCGCCGTCCCAGTGAATATTAAGTAAAACATACATGTCGTTATTCACGCAATACTGCACCACCTGTTTTACACGGTTAAGCCACTCATCCTGGATCTTAGCGGTAGCTTTATCTGAATGCAGGTCCCAGGCGCAAGGCAGGCGGATGGCGTTAAATCCCTGCTGCTTTACCGCCTTGATATAGCTTTCCGTGATCAAAGGATTACCCCATGAGGTTTCCCCGCCGGTAGCTTCCAGGGTATTTCCAATATTCCAACCCAGTTTGAACTTTGCCGCCAGTTGTACGGCGTTGCTTCCCATACCGCTGGCATCTGCGGGCGCGGGTGATATATTGTAGCCCGGATACAAACTGCCCGACTGCTGTATGTTAACCCTGCGTACCTGGCTGCTGCCGGCGCTAATTACCAATACTGCCGACCGGTTTGCACCCGTTGTATTGGATACGGTGCTTACCCTGATGGTCACGTTTCCGCTACTACCGCTTGCCTGGCTCACCTGCAGCCAACCGGAAGCGGGGTTACTGATATTCCAGTCTACATTACTGGCAATAGCAACATCAGCAGCGCCTCCATCGGGCTGGAAAATAATTTCTGATGAAGAAACTGACAGCTCTGGTGTAACGGGGTTCTTTTTACTGCAATACGCAGCCGTTACGGCAAAAAATAGAAGGCTAACAATCGTATACCCCCTGCTGATTTTCACATTCATATAATTGGTTAAAATTTATTGATGCTATTTAATCTTCACCACCCTGATATTATCAACAGCCGCCTGTAAACCGGATGCGGAAGGAGAACCGGAAAAGTTTTTGGTCTGGATATTTACAGCGCCGGTGGCGGTAGCTCCCAGCAAAGTGGTCAGGTCTGCTGCTGCCGTGCCTTTACCATCATTTGTCCTGAACAATGAGAGAGGGAGCGTAACAGTACGCCAGCCTTTGGTAGTAAAGGGAGTAACGGCTCCATTAGCGCCTTGCCAGGGCTCATACCGGGCCAGGTAATCAAAAGAGTAACCCTTTATCACATAAATAGAAGTGCCTGACCATGCAGCCGGTACATTGATCTCAAACTTAAAAGCATAATCATCCATGGAAACGCCTAAACTATCAACAGGAATCCATTGAACATCGTTGGTATTTATGCTTCGTCCTCCCTCCCACCAGGAGCCCTCACCGGCTGGTAATATATTATTTTTCAACACCGCGTAGTAGCCCCTGTTGCCGGGGAAAGCCACGCTGCTGTTGTCTGTGCCGGTGCCCCAGCTAAAAGTATTGATATCGTCAAAATTACAGAGCACACCTGTTTTTTCGTCATTCACGTTATAGGTAGTAGTAGAAGTGCCCGATTTGGTAGTGATCACTACCGGTCCGCTTTGGGTAAGCTTTGGTAACACAAATCCGATGGAAGTCCCATCGCTGGCTTCTGAAAACTTGGTAATCGGCGTACCGGCAAAGGTGAAATGCTCTATAAAAAATAAATTCAACCCGGAAATATACACGGAATCACCTTCTTTGGCGTTTTCGTTGGAAACAGCGGTGATGGAGGGCGGCGGCGCAGCAATGCTGAATGAAAAAGTAGTGGCCCCCTGCCGGGTAACATAGCGGATGGTGTTCAGGCTTTCCGCAGGTACCGTTGGAAATGGTATCACCTCAGGTACCAGCACCGTAGCACTGGTATCGGAAAACATGACACTGTTGATGGACGCCGGTACGCCATTAAAAGAAATCTGTACGGCATCCTTCAGGTTATGCCCTATCAATACTACCCACTGGCCGGTAGTGATAGTATTTACAAGGGTATCTTCGGGAGAGGCTGCATAATTTCTTACACTTGTTATTTGCGGCCCTCCTGTTGTTACATCCTTCTTACAGGCAGATTGTATCACTGTAAAGATCATCGCGAGCACAAAAAGCGGCCAACTCTTATATATCTGGTGGAATGTTGCTTTATTCACGGTATAATAGTTTTAGTTCTTTTTAATAATATGATACCGGGGGCTCCTGCAGTTTTGGATTGGCAGTCACCTCAGAAGAAGGTATTGGGAAAGTAAAGCTCTGGATAGTGGGTGGAGTAATGACTCCATACGGATCAGCAGGCGTTAAAACCCCGTCTGTCAATGTAAAGGTGACACGTGATTCACTTTTTAATTTATTGATCGCCTTCGTTGGGTTATAGTAGGATAACCTCACGAGGTCTGTCCAGTAATGCCCCTCTGCTGCAAGCTCAATTCTTCTTTCAAGCATCACACTGTCGGCATCTATCTTAGGAGCCGGAGGCATCCCTGCTCTTTCACGCACCTTATTAAAATATAAAAGTGCATCAGCATTATTTGTGGAACCATTGTTACCAAGCAGCGCCTCTGCATACAGGAGATAAACGTCCGCCAGTCTTAATAATGCGTTATGCTCCGTAGAGGAAGTTTGAGACATAGTAGGCGCACTATTATCTTTGTTGGTACCAATAATATGTTTTTTCAGGGCGCATGATCCGGTATACTTAAATCCACCGCCGGCGGCATTCAGCTCTGCGTAGTAGTCGCCATTGATCATAAAAGTAGCTTTACGCCTTACCGAATCTCTTGTAGCGTATAATTTGTACATATCCACGGTTGGTCCTATGCCAAACCATCCGGCCGAACCGTTGGCAGATATTTCGGCGCTCGTTGAGTAGATCTGCAGCATATTGCCTTCCAGCCAGGCGCCACCAGGGGCCCATTGCAATGCAAACAACGACTCAGGATTATCATTAAACTGGGTTTTAAAAAGATCAGCATAGTTGTTTAACAATGCCAGTCCGCTGTTTTTACATACATTTCCCGCATATTTTACAGCGCTGTCAAGGAGTTGCTGATTTCTTGTGCCATTCTGATTTAAACCGGCTGCCGTTAAATAAACCTTGGCTAACATGCCTTGTGCAGACCAGGTAGTTACTCTTCCTGCAACGTCTGATGCAGGGAGGTGGGCGGCTGCAAATGTCAGATCATTGATCGCAAATTTATATACGTCTTCCGTTTTTATACGGTTAATCAGTGGAGAGATAATCAACTTGCTGTTATCTTCAATAACAGGAACAGCTCCCCAGTGTACCGCGAGGTTATAATAGGCATATCCGCGTATAAACCGGGCTTCCGCAATCGCTGCATTCTTATCCTTCGCCGGAATTGTATCAGGGGCTTTTTGCTGGATAGCGCTAATGGTAACATTACAATGCGCGATGATCTTATACATGGATTTCCAGTTGGAAATCATAATCCCATTCATACCGGTAACGGTGAAAGTGTTCAGCTGCACTGCATCTCCCCAGTAACCTACTGCCATGTTTCCGCTCAATACATCTCCAACAGGTAAATAACAGGTATAGTTCCAGTCGGCCCAGGGACTACCGGCATACAATGCTGCTGTGGCCAGTCTTAAATCGTTGGTACTTTGATAAAAGTTATCGGCACTTATCTGTGACAGTGGCGGACGATCCAAAAAACTTTTGGAGCATCCTGTCATTGCCATTATTATTAACAGGAACACAATTATTTTATCCAATATTGATTTCATAACTATTGATATTAATAGATGAATATTTTATTTATTCAATTTAATGCTGGCACCAACGGTAAACACCCTGGGCTGGGGATAATAACCACCGTCTACACCGGCAGTCAGCGGATCCCAGGATCCGATTTCAGGATCCATTCCCTTGTAGTTGGTAATGATGAAAGCATTTGAAACATTGACGTAAATTCTCAGGTATTTAATACTGGCCCTGGAAATCAGGCTTTCGGGGAGCGTATACCCTAATGAAATATTCTTACATCTCAGGAAAGATCCATCTTCCACGAACTTATCAGAGTTCCGGTTATTATCATTGGTATTATCATTCCTTATTCCCACAATCCTGGTATCGGGGTTCGTCACCTTTATATTATTAATATCAGTAGCACTTCCGTTCGGATCAATTAAAGTGAGTTTCGCATAGTCCATTAACGCCCTCATGTATCCAAAGCTCGTTCCAGGGTATTCACCATTTATACGAAGCTGGTTATATACTTTATTGCCAACATTGGCGGCGAAAAATATATTCAGGTCAAAATTCTTATACGAGAAAGTATTGTTGAAACCAATCTGGTATTTAGGTATGGGAGATCCCAAAAACGTTTGATCATGTTCATCGATCACACCATCTCCATTAAAATCCTTGAATTTCAGATCGCCATACCAGATGCTTCCACCGGCGGCTCCAACAGGTAACGGCACACCATTTTTAGTTGGCAAAGCGTGGGTCTTGAAATCTTCAGGTGTTGCAAACACTCCTCCATCGATCACATAGCCGTAAAACTCTCCAATGGATCTGCCCACAACGGTTTTGCTGTATGACCTGTCCAGTGAAGCGCCATCAGTATTAAGTTTCAATACTTCATTAATATTGCGTGAGACCGTTATATCAGTTTTCCAGGTAAAATATTTTCTTTTAATGTTGGTAGAACTGATCCTGAAGTCGAAGCCCTTGTTATTAACTGTACCCACGTTTACGTATGGGGCATCCAGCGAACCGGGTGCGTAGCCTATAGATGTTCCGGAATACAAGGGCAGGGGAATCTGCAATACAAGTCCGTCCGTTTTACGATTGTAAAAATCCACCGCAAAATTTATTCTCCAGTTAAAGAGCGTTCCGTCCAGTCCTATATTTGCATACTTCGTTTTTTCCCATTGTACATAGGGGTTACCCACATTCTGGGTGAGCTGGGCGATACCAGTCAGGCCGGTAGCTACAGTGGCCAGCGTTGATGTATAGGCATAATCCCGGATATTCTGGTTGTTTGTTAAACCATAACCCAGTCGCAGCTTTAATTCATTGATATTTTTTACAGTCTTCAGCAATTCCTCATTATTCATTTTCCAGGCAAAGGCGCCCGAATAAGTAGTTACCCATCGGTTCTCAGGCGCGAACTTTGAAGAGCCGTCTGCCCGCACATTGGCGGTAAACAGGTATTTATCATTAAGGCCGAAGTTGATGCGGCCGAAGTAAGATTCCTGGGCATTTTGTCCTTTGGTACCGGAGTTAGTGGCGGTGGTAGGATCCCCGCTGCTGATCACCTGTACATTATTGGAAGGGAAATTAGTTCTGCTTGCAGAAGAATTTTCATTGGTGCCCAATTGCGCTTCATGGCCCAGCAGCACATTTACATTGTACTTATCTTTAAACAAATGTGCATAGGTCAGGAAATTTCTCAGGGTACTATACAGGCTTTGGGAATAATTATAAGATCCGCTGTTAGTTTTGTTTTGTGTGAGCCCAAATGTATAGGTGGGATTAAACCGGTCTTCTGTAGCTGTTGAAAAACTTCCCGTCACTTCATTCCGGAGGGTCAGGTCTTTGGTAAATGCGATTTCTGCATATAAATTACCAAAAAGCTGGTTTCTCTTTGCCTCATCCTTATTAATAAGGGCAATGGCGTAGGGGTTTACGGTACTATTCACCCATCCGTTCGGATTATAAGCGCCGCCCCAGCTGCCATCCTCATTTTTTACCGCTATATCAGGCGTCTGGCTTAATGCGGAATTAATTACATTCGAACTGGTAGAATTTACATTTTCCTTAATATTAACCAATTGCAGGCTGGTACCGATCTTTAACCAATTGGTTGTTTTATTGTCAAGGTTCAGTCTTAATGATATCCTGCGAAAGTTAGATCCAAGGGCAATACCTTCCTGGTTGAAATAAGAACCAGACAACAGGTATTGCGTTCTGGCATCTCCGCCGCTAATGGTAAGCGTGTGGTTGGACATCGGGGCATTTCTAAAAAGTTCTTTCTGCCAGTTGGTACCTTCGCCCAGGTACTTGGGGTTTACAAATTCAGGACGGGTATCAAAGCCCCATCCCAATCCGGTGTTCCTGTCATTAATAAAACTGGCATATTCTCTTAAATTCATCAGGGGCAGCCTTTTAGGGATTTGCTGGTAGCCTGTGTACATGTCGTAGGTAACGCTTGGCGGAGCAATCTGTCCCCGCTTGGTGGTGATCACTATTACCCCGTTGGTGGCCTGGGAACCATAAATGGCCGTTGCGGAAGCATCTTTCAATACATCAACCGATTCAATTTCGGACGGATTGATACCTGCCAATGGATTTACGCCGGCGCCCAATGCGGCGGTGCCTCCAATAATAATTCCATCAATAACGTACATGGGCGAGCCGCCTCCAAAAGAAGACAGGCCGCGGATCTGTACAGATACCGCTCCGCCGGGCTGACCGGATATTTGCTGGGCTACCAACCCGGGAACTTTTCCCTGCAGGGCCTGGTCAAAGGTTACCGGCTGTGTTTTACGGATTTCATCACCGGAAACAGAAGATATAGCCCCGGTTACATCAGGGCGCCTTACTTTTCCGTAGCCAATTACCACCACATCTCCCAGCTGTGAAATGTTTTCTGTCAATGCTATTTCAAGGGCCGTGGCTTTATTTACAATTACTTCTTTTTTCTGATAACCTACTATGGTAATTACCAGGGTATTTCCCGGGGAAGCATCAATGGCAAATTTTCCCGCTTCATCCGTAATAGCAAAGCGATTGGTGTTTTTTAAGGCAACGGTTGCCCCGGGGATAGCGGAGGAACTACTTTTATTGATGACCCTACCGGTTATTTTTATTGTTTGTGCAGAGAGGTGTGTGCTGGAAAGGAACCCCAAAAGGATACCCAATAGCGGCAGTATTCGCGAGCGAATCATTTTGGTTGACTTCATTTTATAAGTTTTTCTTGTGTGGATGATTATCCCCGGTAAACGGAGATGACATTTCATTAGGTCAGAACATTCATAACGGGAGCCAGACTATTAAAACGGCCATTCTTTCAAAAGCTGGTCTTATAATCCATTTATTAAATATGATCTGGTAACTTTAAATTGAATCTTTGAGGGTGAGTAAAGAAATCATAACGGTAAAAGGGGGGCCGGATGCTGTCCTGTAAACAGAACGGCCTGTCAGCAACTCCCTAAAGCGGGTACAGGCTGACACGTAAAGTGAATGTAATTGTAGTTTCATATACGTGGATTAAGTGTTGTAAAGCTATAATTATAAAAGCTTAATTATGGGGTACGGTTGATTCAACTAGAGACATCAAATGTTACAAATAGCTAATCATTCTTCAGATACTTTGATTCCTGCCTGTATAGAGATGATCATTTTTCCCGGTTACACATTATAGAAATAATACCCGGTAGTCAAAAAACCAGGAAAGCCGGCAGCGTCAGACTTGCATTCATCCAACATCGACAATTTCTTCCCAACCGGCTTTCCTGATTATATTATTATTAGAATGGATGATTTATATTAAGGGCATCCTACCATCCTGCGTTTTGTTTCAACACGTTGTTAGACAAAGTAATCTGGGAGTATGGCACCTGCACCAGGCCTTTTGTTTCTACAATCTTCGAGGCCAGGATGGTTTTGGTGGTATTTACACCGCCATTTTGAACCGTAGTTGACTCGGCAATGGCCGATGCGGCAACATTGATCCCCTGGCGAAGCAAATCCCAGTAACGGATTCCTTCTGCAGCGAATTCCAGTCTCCTTTCATTCATAATATTTGCCTTATTTACCGGAATTTGTACAAAAGCGGCACCAAATGCCCTTTTGCGAACATCGTCAAAGTAAGTCTGGGCACCGGCAGCACCCAATTCAGCTGCCATTAATAATACATCAGCGTAGCGGATAGATACATAATCCTGGAACTGGCTGATCATGAAACTCGCCCCGCCCATTTTTTCTGCCAGGCTTCTTCCTGCTTCATCTGCCATGGGCGTATATTTTTTAATAGTGTAACCTGTGTACTCCCGCTGATCTTTTATATTCTGAAAATCGAGCTTTTCATCTTTTATAGAGATGATAGAGGCGTTTCTGCGGGTATCGTTCGGAGCATAGGCATTCCAGAGCTTTGGATCTATGGTTGCGGCTCCCCAGCCCATTCCGTAAGGATAAATACTCTGAACACGGATGCCAAACATTACCATCCAGGTGTTACCATCCACATTCCCGTTCCAGTCGCCCGTGTAGGTATACTTGATAGCAAACACGGTTTCTTTATTATCCTCTCCTACATAGTTATTCAGTGAAGCGGCGGGCCATAAGTTGGCAAATTTGTCAACCAACCCAAATCCGCCATTATTAATCACATCCTCCAGGTAGGCCAGCGCCTGTGCCTGTGTCACGGCTCCCACGAGGTCTGCTTTACTATAATAACCGGTATAGTACAGGAATACGCGGCCAATCAATGCCTCGGCAGCCCATTTGGTCACCCGTCCGCGGGTGGAAGGGTCCTGTGCACCGTAACTGGTGGCGGGCAGGTTGGCAGCCGCAAATTTCAGGTCATCGGCAATCAGTTTATAAACATCATCTGCACTGGCCTGTGGTACATTATCAGTGGTAGCCTTGGTGATCAATGGAACATTGCCCCATAATCTTACCATATCAAAGTAACAATAAGCGCGTATAAATCTTGTTTCCGCCTCATAGGTATTACGCAAATTGGTGTTCCCCTGCCAGTCTATCCCGTCGAGGTGCGACAACAACATATTGGCGCGGTAAATAGCCTTATAGTAAAGGGCCCATGAATCACCAAACAGATCCTGGTCTGCCGGAGAACGGAGCTTGTCAAATTCATCCATCATCTGGATGCCAAATCCATCGGCATTGCCTCCTCCACCAAATGCCTCGTCAGACATAATGGTAGAAGCAACAGGGAGGGCCATTCCCCCGGACCATATACGTTGTAATCCGTCATAAACGCCCACCTGGGCTTTCCAGGCATCAGCCGTTGTTTTATAAAAGTTCTGCTCTGTAGCATTGGTCACGTCTTCTGTATCCAGAAAGCTCTTTTTACACGCCATCAATGATAACAACGCGGTAGCCAGTATATAAGATTTTAAGTTTTTCATCGCCAATTCATTTTAAATTAAAAACGGATGTTTGCGCCTACCATAAAAGTTCTGGGCCGGGGATAATATCCTACATCCACCCCGGATGAAAAACCTTCATTATATCCTACTTCAGGGTCCATACCTTTATACTTGGTAATAATGAAAGCATTTTGTACAGACGCATATAGTCTCACTTTACCCAGGTAACTTTTCTTCACCAGGTTGGCAAAATCATAACCTAACGTAATATTATTGATGCGGAGGTATTTACCGTCGTAAATATACAGGTCAGAGATCTGCGCCCAGTTAACACCGTCTTCCGTCACCCTGGGTATTTTGTTGGATGTTCCCGGGCCATGCCAGCGTTCCAGGATTTCAGTGCTGTAATTAGCAAAGCCTCCCGGGCTTCTCCAGGACTGTATCAGCTGGTTACCTGATACTCCTGACGCCTGAACTGATAAATCAAAACCTTTATAACCAAGCGTTATATTAAAACCGAATGTAAAATTAGGATTGGGATCACCAATCTTTGTTTTGTCGTTGGCGTCAATAACACCGTCACCGTTCAAATCAACATAGCGAAGATCGCCAGGTTGGGCTGTGGGCTGAATAGGCGCGCCTGTTTTACCTTTATAGGCCAATACTTCATCTGCGGTCTGGAAAATACCTGCTGTTTTATATCCCCAGAAGTAGCCAACCGGTTCTCCATTGGCTGCACGGTAAAATTCACCGGAATTATTATACAACACGTTTGTATTGCCGTGAAGTATATGATCATTGGTTGGTATATTTCCTATCCTGTTCCTGTTATATGCACCGTTTACACCAATGGAATAACTAAAATCCCTACCGATATGGTTACTGTAGTTAAGCGCAAGCTCAACACCCGTATTATCCACATCACCACCATTGATAAGCGGTGCATCAGCTCCGGCGGTTGCCAGGATGGGGACTTTGATTAACCAGTCTTTTGTCTTTTTGCTGTAATATTCAAACGTTACATTGAGTCGCTGAAACAAAGTCGCATCAAACCCGATATTTGTTTGCTCTGAAGTTTCCCATTTAACATCGGGGTTGGCGATGCGGCTGGGATAAGCCCCCTGTGTGTTCACCCCTTCAACAGGTCCGAATATATAACCTGCATTGGTAAAACTGATAGGAGATAAAAACTGGTAAGCATCTACATTCTGATTTCCAACCTGTCCCCAGCTACCGCGTATTTTAAGGAAATCAAGCCAGTGAACATTCTGCATAAAATTTTCCCTGGTAACAACCCATCCGGCAGATACGGAAGGGAAGTATCCCCAACGGTTATCCGGTGCAAATTTCGATGATCCATCCGCCCTGAATGTAACATTCAACAAATACTTTTCCTGGAACTCATACTGGAACCGTCCGAAGAAAGACAACAGCGCGTTTTCAGTTGGGCCACCACCGAGGCTCATATAGGGAGCTCCCCTGGTTACATTCTGGGCTACGGACAGATAAGCGTGACGCATATCGGCCACCCGCAGATCCCAGTTATTACCATTCATGGCTACAGTCTGGGTTTTCAGCGAAGAGCTACCCGCCATTACACTGAAATGATGATCATTGTGGACATTAAAATCGTAGCTGACTAAATTATCGAACTGGATGGTTCTTCCACTTCCCATCGACTGGCTCACCTTCGCGGTATCATTAAAGGAATAAATAGAAAGATGATATACCGGTGTATAACCATGACTCTGATTAGAGAAGTAGTTTAACCCGATGCTGGACCGGAATTTTAATCCTTTAACCGGCTCCACCTGTAAATATACATCTCCAAAGAGCCCCTGCCTGCTGTTCCGGCTCCTTGTGTTATAATCCATTACAGCATAGGGATTGGCTTCTCCGTTATTCCATGCCTGGTCGGGCTTTCCGGGATACCAGCCTTTCCTGTCGCTGCTGAAATAATTACCGGCATCGTCATACATAGGCAGAAAAGGACTTGTTCCAAAAGCACCGCGTAAAGTGTTATTGTATAGCCCGTCTACCAAAATTCCATGATTGTTTTGATAATTGAACGTGAGATGTTCTCCGATCTTAACAATATTCTGATATAAATTATGCTCAGAGTTTATTCTGAAGTTATAGCGGTCAAAATAAGAAATACCGGAGCCGCCTACAATTCCACCCTGGCTGGTGTATCCCAGGGACAAAGAGTAAGCAGAATTGGCGCCTCCTCCCTGTACGCCTAATACATAGTTCTGGGTGGGTACGTTACTTTTAAACATCTCATCCATCCAGTTGGTACTAACGGGCAGATTGTTAACTACGTCGTCGCTGAAGTATGGCGCCTTTCCCGAATTGACAGCCGCTTCATTGATGATGGTAGCGTACTCTTTTGCATTCAGTAATTTTGCTTTACGCGCTACATTCTGTAAACCATAGAAAGCATCCAGGGTTACCTGGGGTTTCTGGTTGGTTTTCCCCGTCCTTGTAGTAACCAGGATAACACCATTGGCAGCCTGGGAACCATAAATAGCTGCGGAGGCAGCATCTTTCAGGATGTCGATAGATTCAATATCGGCGGGGTTCAGGTAGGAAATATCGCCTGTTTGAACGCCATCCACAATATATAAAGGTCCAAAATTACCAACAGTACCCTTACCACGAATGATCACATTCATGCCTGATCCCGGCTGGCCGGAATAAGTGGTAATTTGTACGCCGGGCGCCTGTCCCTGTAATGCCTGTAGGGCAGTGGTCGTATTCTGTTTCTGAATATCGCCCCCCTTTACCTGTACGTTGGCGCCAGTTACGAGCTTTTTCTTCTGTACGCCGTATCCAATCACTACCACGTTTTCCAACTGGGTTTCGGCGTCCTGCAATTCAATTTTCAATTCGGATGATGTAACTTTTACCTCCTTTTGAATAAAGCCAACAGAAGAAATTACAAGCACATCACCGGTAGATGCGGCAATGGTAAACTTACCGGCTTCATTAGCAACAGTGGAAACATGAGTGCTTTTTACGGTAACCGACGCTCCCGAAACCGGCGAGGCAGTGGCCTGGCTGGTTATTGTCCCACTTACTTTTGCAGTTTGAGCAAAAGCGTTTTTACCATGGGCGAAGAGTAAAATAATACCCCATAGCAATAATATTCGCAAGCGAATAATTCTGGCTGAGTTCATACGTGTGAATTTAAATTGGCTATTTTTTTATAGTTATAAATTTCCCCTCATAAACTACTTCTTTATCGCACTTTGTATCAAGATCCAGGCGTGTGGCTTTATTTGGCGTTATCATATTAATACGGAATGTTCTTTTTGATAACATATTATTATATGAACCTTTGCGGTCCCCTATAGTAACTGTTGCTGTTCCTTCGTTATATTTTATCGGGATGATGGAAAAAGCACCCTTTTCATAATTGTAATTGGTTCCTTCATCTTCATAAAGATTAAAAGATGCATCGGCGCCGGTATAAATGTTTAAGGTGATAGTATCCGCTTGTTTTTCGGCAGTGTACTGTAATTCAGGGCCGAAAGGAACTATAGATCCGGCTTTCACAAATAAGGGCATGCGTTCATAAGGCGCAGCAGCGGTAATTTTTTGCCCGCCTGCATACCATTTTCCTGAGTAAAGGTCATACCATCCCGCGCACTCCGGCAAATACAACGCACGCTCTGTTTTCCTGTATTCATAAACCGGGTTTACCAGGATAGCGGGACCAAACATGTACTGATCCGGGATATTCAATACTGCAGTATCTTTTGGAAAATCCATCGCAAGACCGCGCATCATGGTATAGTCGTCATGATAGGCCCATCCGGCCAGCGAATAGATATAAGGAAGCAACCGGTAACGCAGCTTATCATAATAAAGGAAGCTTTTATAAGCAGGATGCTCCTCCGGTGCAGTGTTAAATACTTCACGATAGGGAAATTGCCCATGCGAACGGAACAAAGGAACAAATGCACCGAACTGCGACCAACGGGTCATCAATTCCCTCCATTCTTCCAGGCTTTCTTTATCCGGCTTTTCAAACCTCGCCGGTACCACAAAACCACCTATATCCATAGTCCAATAAGGAAGACCAGACATAGAGAAATTAATGCCTGCGGCTATTTGCGCTTTCATATCCACCCAGGTAGAGCCAATGTCCCCACTCCATATGGCCGCGGCATAACGCTGTGAGCCCGCGAAACCGGAACGTGTTAACAGGAAAACCCTTTTATCAGGATCTGTAGAGCGCTGGCCTTCATAAATCCCTTTTGCATTCTGCAATGGATAGGCGTTCAGGAACTCAGCTGCGCTACCCAGGGCAGTAGGTGTCATCTGGAACTTTCTCCTTTCAGGGCTTACATTGGAAAGGATGTCCGGCTCACTGGCATCCATCCACCAGGCATCAATTCCTTTACTATAGATTTTCTTATTGATCAGATCCCAAAATCCTTTCCTGGCGGATTTATTGAAAGCATCGTAAAAAGTGGAAACATATCCTTTGCCTATCCAATCCTTTTGCTGATCCGCTATGTTTCTTTTATAAAGCCATCCATTTTTATCAAACTCTTTATAAGTGGATATCCCATCATAAAATTTCGGCCATACCGATATCATGATTTGGGTATTGTATTTTTTGTGCAACACATCAATCATACTGTCGGGAGACGGGAAACGTTTTTCGTCAAATTCCTGGCTGCCCCATTCGGCTTCTTTCCAGTAGCTCCAGTCGAGCACAATGTTATCAATCGGGATTTTCCTTTTCCGGAATTCATCTACGGTAGTAACTATTTCCTCCTGCGTTTTGTACCTCTCCCTGCTTTGCCAGAAGCCCAATGCCCATTTTGGTACAATAGGCGCTTTGCCGGTAAGCGTTCTGTAACCGGAAATCACCTCATCCATGTTATCACCATATACAAAATAATAATCAACCTGTTTACCTGCTTCAGAGCAAAAACCAAAACTGTTTTGTTGTTCTTCGCTCAATGGCTCCTGCCATTTTAAAGAAAGATAAGATTCGCCTCCTTCCGGTATCCACAGAATTTTCACAGGAACCTTTACTCCCTTTGTGAAATTCCAGGGGACCAGCGCAGACGCCGGGTTCCAGGCCTTTCTCCAGCGGTCCAGCACCAATTTCCCGTTCAGCCATACTTTCAGGGAACCGCCATAAACAAACCTGAACTGATGAATGCCTTCCAGGTTACTGGAAATCATGCCTTCCCAGGTAACCATGCCGGTGGCAGCCGCAAATTCCTGTGGCAGCTGGATCTTTGACTCTCCCAGGAACTCCATATTAATATTGGCCTCCGCTCTTTCAATACTTATCTCCTGCGGCTTATGCAAATCGTTGGCGTAAGAGGCGGTAAGCCATCCCGGCTCACCTTTTTTAGAAAAAATCTGCAGGGAGGAAAGCGGATGAAGCGGCCTGATATCGCCTGCCCGGGTCAGGGAATAATTATCCCAGAGAATACCATAATTTTTATTGGAGATCAGGAACGGAACGGCTACCTCTGTGTTATTCTGAAAGAAGGTAACCTGCTGCCCCCGGTAATTCATGGTACCGTCCTGGTGCTGACCAAGTCCATACCACCCCTCTCCGGCTGTAGCCTGAAATGTTTGTGTAAGCGTATAATATCGTTTGCCATCAAATACGGCCGACTGAAAATTCCTTCCCAATGGTTGTTTTTCGGCCAATATTTTTTTGCCTGCCAGGTCTGTGAAAGTAACTGCCCCGGTTTTACGGTTAACTGTAGCAATTAATTTTTTGGTCCTGAGCACCAGGTTCTCCTTAGACGGAACGATATCCCAGGTGACTCCCGGCTTCTTTTCATAAACGGTAACCAGGCTGTTTCCGGATGCTATTTCTTTACCTGGCGCCGCAATCACCCTTATAATATTATCAGCTATTACTTCCAGTTTAACAGCATGTGAAGAGCCCGTATTAAGAGAATCTGTGAAAATCATTACCCCGTTTGGGAAAGTTATATAGGAAGGCGGTATAGCTTTCAACTTATTTATTAACACAAAAGTCAGCATACCCAGTAGCAGCAATCTCAAGTTCATACACGTGGATTAATTGCTGTAAAACTACTACTACACTGTAAAATGGCAGGGGGTTAAATGATTCAACAACCGGATTCAAATGTTACAAATGGATAAAATATTGACTAAGCGGAACACTAATACCACTATCCTACCCTTGATGACCGGCATTCCATTAGCTTTATATGCTGCAGCCATATTATATGTCATTTTGACACTTACATTAAAAAAGTGACAGCCTGTATCGATTGCAATTATGAATTGGTCAGCCCCCCAATGTGTTGGAAGATGGAGAGAAATGGTGATTGCGGAAAGCGATCAGGCTCTCCCGGGAAGGAAGCCCGGACTTAATATTGCAGGTCCGGAACAGACCTGCAATATTAAGTTATCTCTAATCTCTTTCAGCCGGGGAATACTTATTTCAGTGAACAGGTTAATGTACCATAGCCAAGCTGATCATAGCCACCGCTATTGGGACCGTAATTTCCACCGCCGCCCTCGGGCCGTGCTTTTTGGGCGTACCGCGCACAATTCGGAGCAGCCAGTCCTTTACGGTTTACATAATGATTATACACCAGCTCCCAAACAGGACGGATATTTCCCCGGCTGCCGCTGCTGATAACATTCTGTACAACACCAACGCAATTGGCATAAGGTTTAAAAGGCACCGAATCGCCAAGATTATATGCCGCCACATACTCTGCTCCTTTCAGGAACCGGTTATTGTCGTAACCATACATATCATCTCCCTGGTTCCATGCCATTTCACAAAATGTGCCCATCAGGCCAATGCCGAGGGTGGTATGTCCCTGATCCCGGCCGCTTTCCTGCCATTGGCCCAGGCCATCGGGATGAATAAAATAAACAGCATTGGCAATAGCGCCGTTTCCTGCTCCATATTTAAAATAATTAATCGCTTCATTATATATACCCCGGTCGTCGCACAATACGCCCGTAGCCAGGATAGAATTCATAACGCATAGATCCCAGTTGGCATAAAAGTGACTCATACACCTTTCCCTTCTTGTCAGGAAAGCATGATTCATGGAATAAAAAACGTTCAGCATCATTTTCTGGAACCTGGTAAAGTCTGCCCGCGCCCAACCTTTGTAAGTTCTCATTATTTCCGCAGCGTTGGCAAATTGATAGCCGTATAACCCCGCGGCCAGGTTGGCATCGTTGTTACCGGCGATTCCCTTTAACCGGGCAGACCATGCGTTCATGATCTGTATCGACTTTTCGGCATATTGTTTATCGCCCGAAACCTTCCATCTCAATGCCGTAGCATAAGCGGCGGCGATATCATTATACAGCTGGCCATAATTTTCCCGGTGAACGCCATCGCTGCCCCGGTAAACCGTATCCGCAGGATTAGGCTGCCAGCTAAGTGCGCTGTGTGAATTACTGACTAACTGCTTCCAGCCGGATAGCCAGGGCTCCGCGCCTGCATCCACTTTACTTTTCATACGGTCAAAATCCGATTGTTTATGCAATAATCCCGGGTGCACAAAACTGGTATCGTGATCATTCAAAGCCAGTTTTTCCCCGGCAGCGGCCATCTCTTTTCTGCATGATGCCAGCAGGGAAAATAAAAGTACTCCTCCGATTGTGCATAGCTTCCTTAATTTCATAGGTTTCTCAATTAAATAACTGTTAAAATGACAATAATAAACATATACGATAAATTATTAACGCAGGTTGCCTGTCAATATTTTTCCGGGATGAATACTTAACATGGGGATATGCTGCTGCAGGCATCATATGGGGCGGAGTTTACGCAGCCTTGCCGCACCATAAGGCACGGCAAGGGCGTAAGGCGTAATGCTTCCTGGTGGGGAACCGTTTGGAGGGTAACAACGGTCAGTTATTCTTTTGTTTTCAGGAACCGGATGTGTTGAATAAAAATATCCCCGGCGGCCCCTTCGGGAAAGCGGATAAAAAGATCGTGCTGACCAGACGGTATATTTGATACAGCAGTGTGTTTGCGCCTGCCCGGCTTAATTGGCACCACTGCCACCTGTACGCCATTTTCCAGGTTATCTGTCAATAGCTCCAGTTTACCTCCTTTGACAGCATTGCCTGTTATTTCAACAGCCTTTACTTCACCAGCCGTTCCAAAATCCACTCCAGATATCATCAGCCATCCACCGTGTGCAGAAGAATTAGTAACGCCTGTAGCTTCCCCTTGTTTTATTTTGCTGATGCCGTAATAATTGTTGCTTCCCACTGCAGGCAATGGAGAGCCTCCATCTTTACAAACAAAGAAACGAAAGTCGACCGGGCCTTTCTCCGCAAACAAACCAATGCTGGTTCCCACCCAGCTATTAAAATCCGGTTGCGCTTTATCAATGGGCACGGCACTCAGCGGTGCGCCAACCTGTTGCCAGGTTTTGCCGTCGGCACTGAAGAACCCCGTCAACCGATGTTCAAACCTTTCCAATTTAAGCCATACATCCTTTCCTTTGTGGTAAGGAATTTCTCTCAACGCCGTATCCAATTGAAATACAATACGCGGTTTATTGCCATATGCATAATAAAGACGTGCAAACACACTTTGCTTTCCGTTGGTAAGATAAATACCGCCCTGCGCTTCCGGGGCGCCCGTCTCCACATTCAGCCTGGTAACGGCAGTATAATAATGATCCGTTTCTTTTTGCAACAGATGCGCCCGCCCGTTATCCGGCGATAACCTGAGCCATCCTTTCCGTTGCTTCAGTGAATAGCTGGCCGCAGCCGGTTGCGTCAGAAAATGCCACCATGCGCCCAGGCTGTCTGTATCAAAACGATCTGTATGCACACTACGCCAGGGAATGTTATCATTATTGAGTGCAGGCTTTACTACCGGACCGCTGGCGGGCGCCACTCCCCAGGGACGGTCGCCTTCCCATATCACCTGGTAAAGCGAGGTTTGCCTCCCCATGCCCGACCAGTCATCATCTCCCTTTTTTTCATAGCTCTGCCCTATGGTCCACCAGGTGCCATCTTCTAATTGAACAGGCGCGGAAATATGATTAGGGCGCGGAAAGGTATTGTTGGGATCAGTAATTGGTTTGAAAAAATCGCCCAGCCGTTCCCATTTGGAGGAATCTGCTGTTAATTCTTTTGCCCGCAAAACATACTGACCACCGGATACATCACCGGCAGGGAAATAGTAATAATATCCGTTACGCTTGCACATCACAGGGCCTTCTGCCCAGCTATACTGCAGGCGGGCATTGATCCAATCCAGGTTGATCACAGAATCGGTAAGTTGTCCGTCACGGCCAAGTGCCTGTAACCGGTTCACCTTCTGACCGTTCTTAATCACCATGTAAGGCTTGCCATCATCATCCACAAAAATGGAGTTATCATAACCGAGTGGACCGGTCCTCCCATTCTCCTTCACCCGCACCGGGGCCGACCATGGCCCCGCTGGTGATGAGGCCCTGGAAAACCATTGCCCATTTGAAGAAAAATAGATCCAGTAAGTACCGTAAAAATAAGTAAGTGCACCCTGCCACACTCCTGCACCGGGACGGTCATTAACCATACCTGCACCTGCAGGTGGCAATACACGGCCAATCACTTTCCAATGCACCAGGTCTTTGGAGTGATAGATGGGGAGATAAGGATTAAAATGAAAAGAAGAACCACAGTGATAGAAGTCGTTCCCTACCTTCAGTAACGTAGGGTCGGGATGATCACCAGGTAACACAGGGTTGACATAGGTATGTACTGTGGAATAAAAACGGGAAGCAGCCGTTTCTGCAACCGGCTGCGGAGTAGAAGCACTTTGTTGTGCCACCCCGTTTTGTATGGTCAGACTTAACCATACAAACGCAAAAGCAATTGATCTTGATAACATCTGGCAAACTTATTTCTTGTGCAGCCAAGATAAACAGGCCACCCGCAACCGGATGCCACAAATGTTGAAACAACAAGTAAAAATGTTCTGCCGGGAATACCAGGTACAAAGGTATTATTCCAGGTTCTTAAAGTTGAAAGATCTGTTTCATCAGCACCCATTTCTCTCCTTCTTTTGCCCAGGGTAACGGCTGCTGGAACTTCCACATTAACTGCTCCCATTCCTGCACTTTAGGATTGGCAGCATCCGATGCGGCTTTGGCCGCGGCATCATACCCATCATTGGTTTCCATAATCATCATCAGCCGATTACCTGTTCTATAAATATCCATTGCTGTAATCCCCGCATCAAGAATACTTCTTCTTATCTCCGGCCAGCCATTTTCTGCTTTGTGCCAGTATTCGTATTCTGCAATCAGTTGAGGATCGTCCTTCAGGTCAAGGGCCAGGCAGTATCTTTTCATAATCTTATATAATATTTACAAATAGCCGGTACCTGTTATTGTACGGAATCCCTGGTTAATGCCATACATGGAATTAACCGGGAATTTAATTTTGCCCGCATCTCTCATATGCCGGGAATGACCAGCCTTTACCGGCAATTCCCGGCTTATAACGAAAACTTCTAATCAACAAATCAAACTTACTCCGAAATACTTATCCGGCATTTAGCTTAATTAGACTTTTTTTTATATAAAACCGACTATTTATCTATCATTGTTATGGCAAAACCGTAACATTGGAGGGATATATTAATTGTCATACCGACAATAGTATTACTGATGGCAGGTTTTATCCGGTAATTACATGTTATGATTAAAAGAGCACTAAAACAAACATTCACGTTATTGAACGTTGACTATGTAAAGCTTGATTCGAAATGGAATTATAAAAATGTGATCAGCCCATATTTCAGGATCTATTATATAGATGCAGGAAGGGGAGAGATATGGGATGCCTCGGCTAAAACTATTCTTGAACCGGGCTTTTTATATATTATACCAAGCTTTACACTATGTAATCTTGTATGCCCGGATTATCTCAGCCAATACTTCGTCCAGTTTTTCGAAGAGTCATCGGATGGTATTTCCCTATTTGAACATAACAGATCCATTGCAAAGATAAAAGCGACAGAAATTGATATACTCAATTTTAAGCGACTGCTGAAAATCAACCCGGGACGGGGTATTAATCGCTCCGACAACCCCAGGGCATACGAAAAAAACACGTTCTACAAAGAGTGCCAGGAGCTGAATAACCGCCAGAGCATGTCCACTTTCACGGAAACGCATGGCATTCTCCTCCAGTTTGTTTCACGCTTTCTGACACAGGAAACATTCAAATATATGGATACCCGGCAAGTACCGGTTAAAATCCTGAATATAATAAGCTATATCCAGTTGAACCTGCACCACGACCTGTCAGTAACGCATCTTGCACAAAAGGCAAACCTGCATACCGACTATTTTTCACGCCTTTTTCATCAACATACCGGGGAAAGGCCTGTAAAATATCTGAATGAAAAAAGAATCGAGCGTGCCCAATACCTGATGGTAACAACCCGGATGACCTTTACTGAAATTGCGATTCAGACAGGTTTTGAGAACGTGTTTTACTTCTCTAAAATTTTTAAAAAAATCACGGGGATGTCTCCCGGAAGCTACAAAAAACGGATGGACACAGTTGGCTTTTAAATGACTTAGAATATCCCTTTTTCATATCAATCCTTCCAGCTGCCTGAATACAGCGATCACCTCCACTCCTTTGGGGCTGAGCTGGTACTCAATGTGAAGCGGTTTTACCTTAATGGTGTTCTTTTTCAGCAGTCCATGTTCTTCCAGCTCCCGGAGGGCTACCGATATAGACTGGCGGTTGGCATCCGGGATATCGCGCAGTAAGCCGCTAAAGCGCACAGGGCCGGCTGTAGCGAGACGGAAAATTTCCGCTTTATACTTTCCGGATAATAATTTGAGCAGAGCCTGCGCCGGACAGGTTTCATGGGTGGTAGTATTATTGGATGTGGTCATATTAATCTGACTTATTGCCGGATTGAATTAAACTTTGAATCTTTGAGCCGCAAAGATAGCCATTAACAGGCTTTTTACAGCAGAAAAGAAGCCAGATGCCTGGCCTGCATCCTCGTCTTAACCCCAAAAAATCTTCCGTCACCGGTGAAGAAAGGAAAGGATACCGGACCTCCCGAAAAGGTACATTGATAAAGAGTTATCGTTCTACAAGCTCCTTCACACGATCTCCGTACAGGTCTGTTTCCCCGGTATTTATCTTCAACAGTTTAAACCAGCGTTTAAACGTATTAACAAACACCAGCAGCATTAGCAGCATAGCCAGGATGGCGAGAACAGCCAGTAAATACTGCCCTTTGGGTAAATACACCTTGCTCACCTGTTCATACCCGGCCCAAAAAGTAATTACAGCCATAAATACGCCTGGTATAGCGGAACATAAGGCATATCGCCCCCTGTTCATTCGGATAAGCATTGTTGTACACACGATCAGCCCGCATGCGGCCAGTAATTGATTACTGATACCGAACAAAGGCCAGATACTGCTCACATTTCCTGTATAAACAAGATATCCCCACGAAAAGGTAAAGATCAGACTGCTGATAATGATACCGGGAGTCCAGTTTTTATCATTAAACCTGGGGATGACACCACCCAGCATTTCCTGCAGGAAAAACCTGCCCACCCTGGTACCGGCATCTATCGCCGTTAAAATAAATACCGCCTCAAACATAATGGCGAAATTGTACCAATACGCCATCACATTCTGCATAAAAGGAATCTTATTAAAGATATGAGCCATTCCGACAGCCAGTGAAACTGCACCACCGGTTCTGCCTTGTAAGTCAACGCCTATTTTCTCACTGAAGTAATTCAGATCAACTGAGTGTAAAGAAGGATGGGCTGCAAGGAATGCTTCGTATGTATCTTTTGGAGTATTGATCGCAAAATAATCTCCCGGGGCCAGCGTGCAGGCTGCTATTAACGCCATCAGCGCTACAAAACCTTCCACCAGCATAGCGCCATAACCCACAAAAAGTATTTCTTTTTCATTTGTCAGCATTTTCGGCGTTGTTCCTGTAGCAATCACTGCATGAAAACCCGAAATAGCGCCACATGCAATAACGATAAATATAAACGGCAGGACCGGTCCGCCGATCACAGGGCCACCGCCGTTTACAAAACTGGTGATGGCTGGCATTTCGATGGTGGGATGTACCAGGATCACACCTACAGCCAGCATGATGATCGTTCCGATTTTGAGATAGGTGGATAAATAATCCCTTGGTACCAGCAACAGCCATACGGGCAATATAGAGGCTAGAAAACCGTAAAGGGTAATAGCAATAGAAATGGTTCCTACCTTCCAGTGAAAAAGGCTGTTCACTATACTGATCTTCATCAGTTCATGCCCTCCAACAATGGCGGCAATGAGCAATACGCCGCCTAAGATGCTGGCAAAAGCAACGCTGTTCTTTTTATAACGCATGATCAGGCCCATGATAACGGCAATGGGCATAGTAGCTATTACCGTAAATAAAGACCAGGACGCTTCATGCATGGCGCTGATGCAGGCCAGTGAAAGTCCTGCAAGTGTGAGGATCAGGATAAAAAGCACTGCCAGTCCTGCAATCAGCCCGGTGCCTTTGCCAATCTCCTTAGCGGCAATGGTAGCCAGACTTTGTCCTTTATGCCGCACGGAAGCAAACAGCACTACCATATCATGTACTCCTCCGGCCAGCACACAACCTATTAAAATCCATAAGGTACCCGGCAAGTAGCCAAACTGGGCGGCCAGCACCGGTCCTACCAATGGGCCGGCAGCTGCTATGGCCGCAAAATGATGCCCAAACAGTACATTCCGGTTAGTGGCCACATAATCTTTTCCATCGGCAAACTCAATGGCCGGCGTTTTGTGCGCATTATTCAGCTGCAGCACCTTATTAGCCATAAATATGCCGTAAAACCTGTAAGCAATGGCGAATATCAACAGGGCTGCAAATACCAGGGTGAGCGCATTAGCGCCATTTAAAAACTCCATTATTAGAATAAAATTATCATGCTGATCAACAGGCACCGGCAAAACCGCATCGTCTTATACCGTATGACAAGGCTTTAAGATAATACTGATTTTTGACTTTTTTCTTTAATTCCTGCGGCTGAGAGAAGAAGCATTTTCAGGATTCTTTGGTAAAACAATGAAAAACGCATTTTCCTGCTGTGTTACAGAATACCGGCCGGATATAAGTTGCTTACTTCTTTATTCCTTTATACGATTGAATGTTTGTTCAAAGTCATTTTCCCAGGTTGTGTCGTCCCTGGATAATTCTCCCTTACTAACTATGGTATTGCCGTCATCAGAAACTGTCCAGGTGAATCGTTGTGAAAACCCGGAAACATTTCTCCACCATTTCAATTCATTCCCGTTAAATGAAACATCTATTTTCCTTGAAACTTTTCGTTCGTCGAAGTAGAGCATAAAATATCCACCGGTAGTATCATCGCTACCGAAAACTGCGATACCGCTGGGGATGCCTTCTTCATCAATTTCGGAATGCATAATCAGGAAAGCACCACCTTCCATCCATTTGAATGACGTATGCCCGTGAAAAGAAGTTCCGGGGAAATAGGGATGTGTTCCAATAGTTTTCCATTCTCCAATCAATATCTCAAAAGGTTTAAGTGCAGGATTCGGTATTGCCGCTTCGTGTGGTGAGCTTTTCATGATCTTTTTTTAATGAGTGGTATATGGTTTCGTATAGCACTATCCTGGGTCATTCCGGTGGCCTGCGGAACTGTTGAATGAGACGACCATTCTCATTCGTATAATAAACTGATTTGCTTTACAAATATATCCAGTCCTTTGCAATATTTAAATTCATCTTCCTTGTATATATTCCATTATGTCCAGTTTAATAATTTCCCAATGCTTTCCCATTAAACAAACAGGTTCAAAATCATCATCGGCATTCCCAAAATTCACAAAGTTCTTTTGGATAACTATTTCATCATGATTAAATGGATAACGCTGCTGATGAAGAGAAATCATTTGCTGGGGTGAATATCTGTCTATTAATTCATGTAAATCCCAAAAGTCTTTCTTGCGGCCACCGCGTTGTATCACATCTAACTTCATTGCAATTATTTCTTCAATAGTTGCCATCCGGACATTATCCACTTTAAATATTGGTTGAATAAACTTATCCGTATAATAAAGATCAAGTTTTATTGCGTCCTCCTCACTGTTGCCAACAAAATATGATCTCCCGAAAGCAATCGGGCCGGGGATTGGGTCAGTAACATATGAATATGTCTTTCGCAAATAACCGTCTATCCCTTCAAAATCTATCGAATCATAATCAGCATCACTGAATAAATCTATGTCTACAGATAAACGATGCCCCAGTTGCAGGCTAAGTGCAGTCCCACCCACAAGTCTGAAATGTTTGAATAAGTCACAATTCATTATTTGCAGGAGAATCGATTTTAATAACGGGTTAACTGTATTCCAATATAATTTAGCTGGCATTCTTAGAGGCAGTTTTATCTTTTAATATATTATCAACTACTGAACTGCCATAAAAACGAATAATCTCCTGTTTTTCCTGATCATTCCCTCTTTCAAATACTCTTTGAATAACCGCGCGCTTTTGTTTTTGCCAGTCAATCTGTTCCATCTTTGTATCCCAAAATAATACGCGTCTCAATTTGGGAAAGTCAGAGGGTTTGTGCGCCTGTTTAATTTTTTCCTCTTTTATTTCAAAGAATATCTGCAAGGTCATAAAATAGCCCTCTTCTAAGCCTAGTGCATGCTCAATTTTTAGTGCAAGTGCTGTATTCATATTTCTTTTACCCTTGGTTATCGCACTAAGTGTTTGGGGATACTCACCGATTGAAAGGGCAAACTGAGCTTTTGAGAGATTTCTCTTTTTCAGACTTCTCTCCAATACAATTCCGGGATGCAATCCTTTTAATATTTGCAGGTCTTCATGCATAAAGCAAAAATAAACAAAATTGTTTATTTTGACAATTCTACCAACTTATCAGATGCTTCATCAAAAAATTGATTATTAACAACTTATAAAAAACATATAGAATCTTCGATAATATTACTCTCCTGCTCCTGGCTAATTCACTCTTTTCCCCGATTCAAAAATCCGTTCATCAACCCCAATACCTCATCAAAGTTGGTTTCCAGCAACATGTGCCCACCCTCAATAATATGTACCTGTGCATCAGGTAAATCCCTTTTGTAACAGTACGCCTCTTCTACACTGAAAAAAACATCATACTTTCCCCACATTACCAGGGCCGGAGGCCGGTAGGTCCGGAAATATTCCTGGAAAACAGGGAACATGTCAATATTGGTTTTGTAATCACAATTCAGCTCAAACTGCATATCTATATTCCCAGGTCTTTTCATCAGTTCCCAGTCGAGCATCCATGATTCGGGACCAACAGCAGGCAGTAATTCTTCAGGCAGCCCGGCAGTATACTGCATCCTGACGCCCTCCCCGCTCAGGAATCCCGCAACTTTTGCTTTCTTTTCAGGGGTAGGGTTTTGCCAATAGTCTTTCGTTTCATCCCACTGGGGACCAATACCTTCATCATATGCGTTACCATTCTGTACAATCATCCGCTCTATCTTCCCGGGATTGTTCACACAAATCCTGAGCCCGATAGGACAGCCATAATCATGAAGATAAATAGTGAAAGATGACAGGTGGATGGCGTCTGTAAATTTATTGATGTATGCAGATATATTCCTGAAAGAATATTCAAATGCAGCGCTATCCGGGAAGGCGCTGAAGCCGAACCCCGGGTAATCGGGCGCAACCAGGTGAAACCTGTCCGACAACGCGATCATCAGGTTTTTAAACATCACTGATGAGGCCGGGAATCCGTGCAAAAGTAACAGAGATGGATTGTTGCTGTTTCCCGCTTCCCGGTAGAAGATATCGATACCATCAACATTAATATACCTGTTAAAAATTTGCCTGGTCATACTTAGTTCTGTTTTATAAAAAATGGAAACTAAATGCGATGAACCGGCGCCAAAGAAAATCACTTTCCAATCCTGTTCTGCATCTGCCCGATTGCCGAAAGAAAATCAGCAAAATCATTCATGGCTAACGGCTTTGAAGTAGAGATCACTTCAAAGATCCCTGTGTCTGATGTAAACATATATTCCGAATAGGCGCATATAGGAAGCCGGTGGTTGCTGCTAAAGCGCTTGTCCGGCCCTCCGCTTTTATTCACATACCGCCAGGTGTAGTCAACCACCTTGGCATCACCAGGTAAAAGTTCCGATTCAATAAACCGGGTAACATTACTGGCAATTTGCAAATTCTTATAAAATACCGCGGCAAAAGTATTGCCACGTTTTATCAGCAAACGTTCCGGCAGGAAAAACAACTCCATATTATTAAGCCATATAGAGGGAATTGCCACATTAGTTATAAAATACGGCATAGGCATTTTGCTCGCTGATACGCCACGTATCCTGGCTCTTTTGATCAGCCTGCCTGCACCTGCATTCCGCTTGTAATCAGTTGTATTTTGAGCGTTGAGATACTGCCAGACCCTTGAAGATTGGGAAAAAGTGGCAAAATGATCTTTGAATTGCTGATAAACCTGTTGATACTTATCGTCCATATCGTAATGAAGTTCCATGCTGAACCGTTTCCTGTCCAGTTTTCTCAACCAGTAAATGAGGGGTGCAAAACAACAAAAGCAAATGATAAGCGCCGGCTGCATTACTTCCTCCCTCCGGCCATAAGGGGTGAATAACAATACCAGCAATATAATGCATAATGGTAAAATACCCCATCGCTTTACGTAGGAAGCCTGCCTGATTTTCTGGTTCAGTTCCGTAATAAACGTCTGCGAATCGGCATCTGTTAGCTGGTCAACACAGGCAGATGCTATATTATCAGCAAATCCATGTAATGGCAACGGAGGCATTGGAGATCCCGCATGCCGCACAGGAACGGCAGGTCCCGATATCTTCTGACGATAGGTGATCCCATGAGAACTTAAGCTCACGTATGTTCCACGGGAGCTTATATTAACACGCGCGCCTTTGAAGCCTAATGAATAACTAATACCCCGTTTAGACAAATTTATCCTGAATGGTGATACACCAAAAGATTTCCGGTAAGACCAGCCCATAACAAAAGATTGTGTTCTGATAAAATAATAGAGAGGATTACCCAGGGTTAATAAGGGTATAGGAAGACAATGAAATATGGTGCTCAAAAATCAGGCGATAGCAATGCTGTATCAGAAGATTCGCGCTCCCAGTCGCAAAGTGTTTTATTACTGCCAACAGCGCTCTTCAGCGTTGTTTTTACAATCCGGTACTGGCAGTCACTTAACCCCCTGCATTCCGCTGTATAATGATACTTCCGGGCATTCTTGCTGTTACAGATATATACCGTTTTGGAACCGGTACATGCAGCAACACCGAAAAGAAAGAATATGAGTACAAAAGTTTTCATTTAGCAGAATATTAAGCGCCCTATCTTCTATGACATCCCGGTGAGCAAAACCTGCATCCATCGGCATTATAATAGATCCTTTTAGCAGTGCTTACCGCCTCCCGGCATGATTCAAATTCTCCCAGGAATACCCGGTGTTCCGCTGCGGGGAGATACTGGCAGGTTTGATCATGCACTTCATGATCGCCGCTGCTGCTCTGCGCCACCTTTGATACATAATAATTCCGTTTCATAATTTTTCACAATTGTTATATATCAAAAGTAGCTATCTGAAGATGATAATTCTTACGGGAAACCGTAACCCTTTATTCTTTTTATATAATGCCCATATCTTTACAAAAGGCGATCAGTTGTTCATTCTTTGTAAATTCAAGTGTTTCTTTTATATAATTCAACCGCTTCTCTATACTGCTTAAACCAGATGGCTTGGTCCCACTTTCGACCAGGTAAGCAGGAATATCTTTCTGGCGCATGCCGTTTGCAAGAAGGGTGATAATCTTTATATCATACTCTGTAAAATCATGTACATTTTTTTGCCTGGTGTTCTGTGTAAGATGCCTTGGAATATAACGTTGATTTTTAGCCACCGTCTCTATTGCCTCTTTAAGCGCTTTTACGTCATTTCTGCCTTTGCATACATAACCATCAATATCCAATTTCTCAAATAGCATTTCAATAGTTGAGGGAATGCACAATACGGAAAAGACGATTATTCTTAAGTCGGGCTGAACCTGGCGAACAGCCGGTATAAGCTCCAATCCGCCGGGAATTTTCTGCACCCGTGTATCTTCTTTAAAATTAAGATCCGTGATCAGCAGATCGTAAGACTGATCATCCTTTACACCTTTCTGTATCCTTGCCAGTGCATCATCACAATAGTACACATAATCTGTTTGATCTATCCCCAGCTCTTCCAGGGTTTTCTCCACAGAAATATTCACGCTTTGGTGATCTTCAGCTATAAGTACTTTTTTAATCATTTCATATTTGCTATTGGAAAAGAAATCTGGATTTTAAGTCCTTTATTTACGTTGGTAAAAGTAATCTCCCCATTTATATTCTTAATACGGTTTTCCGTATTGGTTAAGCCATTCCCAAAACTATAAGCTGGCGGCAGCCCTGCGCCGTTATCTGTATATTGAATTTCCACCTGGTTGCCTGATTGTTTAAACCGGATACCCACATAACTGGCGCCACTATGCTTTTTCATATTAATCATCAGCTCCTGCAGGATATGCTTTACTTCTTTTTGAATATTGGTGCCCACCTTTTCCCAAAGGCCTTTATCATTGCCTGCAGTCACCACCCTTGTGTTATCTGTATTGAATGCTTTCAGCAACCAGGCTATCTCGGCCTGGAAATCGGTGCTGGTAATTTCAGGTTGTTCATAGGAGATATCCCGGGAGCGCTCGTACATATCCTCGATCTTATCCAGCAGGCTTTCTTTTTCAATGGGATGATGCTCAATTTCTGTCATAATGCGGTACAGGCCATTGGCTACTACGTCGTGCACCTTCTGCGAGGTCTTCAGTTTATGATCGCGAATCCTCGATGCCATTTGCTGCTTACGTTTCCGGTTCCAGATGACCACAAGAAAAACACCTAAGATCATGGCCGCTGCCGCGCCATAAATCATTAAACGTTGCTGTATGATCTGTACTTTTTTATCAGCATTCTCTTTTTGCAACTTCAGGTTTTCGATCTTATTTTTTTCCGCATCATAACGGATGAGCGCAAACTGGTTCTTGGCAGTGTTACGGGCGGTTTGAACACTATCGCTTAAATACTGGTATCGTTTGTAGTATTGCCGGATGGTTTGTGACGGACCGAGTAATATCAGTTTTTGCAGCGCTTCTATTTCATCGTCAGGACTATTGAGATGGCGGGCAATTGTATACATCTTATCGGCATACATCAAAGCGGAATCAGGGTGGGAGTTGGCGTAATAATCAGATAAATGGGCGTAACTGGCATTTTGTCCCCAGTAATCATCCTGTTTTATCCTGATCTGTAATGCTTCATTTAATTCCGGGGCCGCCTGGTAAGTGGAATCCTGTAGCCATCTTGCCCGGGCCCTGTTGGACAATACCCTTGCAAATGCCTTTTCATCTTTCTTATTTTTACTTAATATGGAATCATATATGGCAATAGCCTGGGCAAAGGCTTTTATTTTCTGGTAAGCAAGTGCCTTATTGTTTAAAAAGGTTAATTTATAGTCATCATTCTCTGCAAATTTTAAGGCGCGGTCATAATAATCAATGGCTGCGTCGTAATTCTTTAAGTTTAAACTGGTACTTCCCAGTTCATTATAATCCGACGAAATGCAATAGCGGTCATCTGCCTTTTGTTCATTCAAATAGCTGAGAGATGTTAACAGGTTTTCCTGGCTACCGAAGTAATCTCCGGCCCCCGACTGGATCGTTGCCATGCCATTGTAGGCCATCGCAATTTGCAGGCTGTCTTTTGAATTGGAAACAACTTCATTAAAATAATAAAAAGCAGAATCGTCTTTCACGTATAAAAATGATTCTGCCTTCGCTAAATCGGGCTCTCTTTTTACAACGACAACGGTATCCTTCCTGTTACATGCAAATAGGCAGGCGGTTAGTACAAGGGAAAAAAGGGGTGTTCTCAAAATGACAATTTTGCTTGAAAAATAGGATTGTCGATGGAAAAATAAGGAAATAAAATAAAAAAGAGGGGCACAATGGTTAGGTAGGGGCAAAAGAAGATGTCCAAAAAGGGCGCCTTCATTTGTTTTATAAGGGTTTTTGTCTCTAATGTTTTTAGGAGGTTACGCCAGGCGGCCATTGGTTATCACCCTATCACCCTGCGCCTTGTGGCACTGTCCCCGCAGCGGGCATCCTTCACAACGCCTGGCCTGATAGTAGCTCACCCTAAACTGCTGCTCGGTACTGATCTGCGTGTTGTAGGCAGGCTTGAGCTGCCCGTTCTGCATATGGTCGTCTTTTAAACGCATAAAGGTGGCATCTTCATCGCTCTTGCTGTAAGAGTTTCTTTCCCCCTGGGGGTTTCATCACGGCCCGGTTCCGATTGGTCTTTCCTGATCTGTGATTCAATATCCGAGAGAACAGGCTGTATTTTGTGCTCCGGTTTCGCCTTGTTCTTTTCAACTGAACCCTTCCACACAAAAGTGTGACGTCCCGCTGCCGATTCGATCTTCGTTCCGTCCACGTACTGTACCTTCAGGCTCACATAACCCAGTTCGGCAAGCAGACGCACAACTTCGGCAAAAAGGGACTGGATATGACCCCTGAGCCGTTTGCCACGGAAGTAGTTTATCGTACGGTAGTCCGGTGTGCTGTGCCCTGACAGCCACATGAAATGAATGTTCTCCTGTAGGGCCCTTTCGATCCTGCGGCACGACTAGATGTTGCTCAGGTAAGCGTAGAACAGCACTTGATCATCATACGGGGGTGGAAACCTGTCGCGCCGCCTCCTTTGTACTGACTTATGACGTGCTCGATGTTCAACTTATCGACAACCTCGTTCACCAGGCGTACCGGATGGTTGGTGGCTATCTCCGGAAAAAGATTCGGACTATCCCCGACACTTTTTTGTATCGGGGGATCTTTTTTATTGAGGCTTTTTAGACGGCCTCTTGCATGAAAGCGGTTGGACAGAGTTCGAACTTATTGATAGATGGTTTTATGGAAATCGAAAATTTTCTGGAAGTATTCGGGCCTGGCGTAGTGGGACTTTTCAGCACTACGTTGATACGAGACGTCACCCCCTATTAAGATTCAGCTAATGCTTTTTCTGATCCGGCTCAGGGAAGATTGCGTAATGCCCAGGTAAGATGCCAGATAGGAAAGTGGGATGCGGTTGACCAATTGCGGGTACGTTTCCATAAATGCCAAATAACGGGTGGTGGCATCTTCAGAAATCAGTGGGCTGCGTCTTTCAATTTTTTGGATCAGAGATTTTTTGATGATTTTGTTTATTATGCTTTCCCAGCCTACTATTGTATCGGAAATGTCCTCCCAATCAGGCTTCGAAAAAATAATGAGTTTACAGTTTGTAACAGCCTGCACATATCCTGAGGAAGGGATTTTATTGTCAAAACTGTCCAGATCTACGACAAAATTATTTTCATCGATGAAATATTTTGTGACGTCGTTACCCTTGTTGTCGTAGTAACAGACCCGGAGAATACCTTCCAGAATGAACCCGACCTGTTTTGCAATCTTTCCCGCCTCCGAAAAATAATCGTCCTTAGCAAACGTTATTGCCCTTCCTTTTTTCGTTATGAAGTCGATCTGTTGCGGGTTCAGGTTTCCAAACCGCAGCAGATAGTTAATTACTGCTTCCATATTATTTCATCTGGCTCATCACCAATTTGTCAAACATTCTGTCTGATAATATTGTTTTCAGGAATAACATCAATTTAGCGCCTGAAGCTCCCGCGTATCTCGTTTTCGGGCATTTGGCCTCGATGCCCTTTTTTATAAGCCTGGCAATCACTATCGGATCGGATGCGCTTTTCTCAGTCGCCGCATACATTTTACTTACCCCTTTTGCCAAATGGCCGTATGCTGTTTCGCCCGAAATATGGTTCAGATATTCAGTTCCCAATCCCGTCATTTCGGATTTTGTTCCGCCCGGTTCGATCACGATCACATCAATGCCAAACTGTTTAACTTCTTTGCGGAGCGCATCACTCAATCCCTCAATGGCAAATTTACTGGCGTGGTACCACACGCCCATCGGCAATGTCACTTTGCCGCCAATTGATGAAATATTTACGATCTTGCCGTATTTGTTTGCACGCATGGTTGGCAAAACCAATTGCATCAGGCGGGCTGCGGAGAAAACGTTCACGTCGAATTGGTATTTTGCATCAGACATAGGCATGTCTTCCAGTGCTCCGTAGTAGCCGGAGCCGGCATTGTTGATTAAAATATCTATTCGGCCTGCTTCTGCCAGAATTTGTTCCACGCAAGCCAAGAGGCTGTCTTCTTTCGTAACATCCAAAAACAGAGGTTTAATGCCGAAGTTTTTTAACGCTTCCATTCGTTCGACCCTGCGTGCGGCGGCATACACATGATAACCGCATTGTGCTAAAAATATTGCTGTTGCTTTTCCAATACCTGACGATGCTCCGGTAATCAATACTGTTTTCATTTTTCATTCTTTTAGTAATCCTGCAAAGGTTACTCATTTAAAAATCAAAATATTTGCCATATGGCAAAAAGCAATTTCAATGGTCGGACAGGCGAATGCTCAGATATTGGATTGGAACCTATAATTAACTCCCGATAAGCAACTTGAAGAATGTACAGAATGTATCAAAACAGAAGAAGGTCTCCAAAAAGGGCGCCTTCATTTGTTTTATAAGGGCTTTTTTAGGACAAACAATAAAAATCCCCGACACTTTTTTGTATCGGGGAATCTTTTTTATTGAGGCTTTTTAGACGGCCTCTTTATTGTTTGTTATCCTTTTGGAGGAATCGGGGGATGAGGAGGCACATGACCTGTTTCTCCGCCGGTATCGTCCATAGTGGTTACCTGTGAACCATGATTGCAATTTTTTGTCGTATTAGTATGATCGGGACACACCAATGCCCAAAACAAGGCTATAAAAATAGAAAACATTGTAGTAAAGTTTAAAGTGAAGAATTGGGGCGGTCAGCCCACGGACTGCACCGCAAGGGGGTAAGAAGCGCTTCTTACACTTTTTGGGAAGAGAGGGAGAGCATTGATTGCGGAAGCTGGTAATCGCTTCCCAGGCCGGTTATCAACCACCGCTTTCGTTGCTCAGGGTGAAACCAATTCTGCGCAGTAAAAACCGCTAGCTAATGCGGGATCAATTGATTTCGAAGCAAAGATATTTCGGGATAAGTGGTTGATTAGCAACACATTCCAGTAATTCCGCTAATTCCAGTGCGATTCCTGAAATGCCGGCCAGATTCCAGAAATTCCGTTAGTTTCACCCTTATATTTGTAAGATGTATATCGATTATCAGTCGTTAGTCCTCAAAGATTACCAGGAAAAAAAAGCCGGGAATGCGCTTTCACCACGCCTGGAATCTCCCAGTCCTGCAAAAATCAAAGAGGAATGTATTGCTGTTTGTGAAGAGCGGTACCGGGCAAAAGATGAACAGGTACTGAGAACTTTTTTTGGAAAGAAAGATGACCTGGCGGGCTATATCCAGGCGATAAAAAAACACGACAACGATAAGTTTAAACCCCTGGTGAATTACCTGAGAGGCATGGTTGCAAATACCGATCGGAAAAATATTGAGCTGTTGGCATGGCTGATCAACTTTGAGCCCAGGCCTTTTCAGCAGGGAAAAAAGTATGACACCGCCGGGACAGCGCCGGTGGATGAAGAAGAAAGGGAAAGGGAAGTTGTTACGGAGATAATGAAGGGTAATAGGGAAAACGTTGGGGTAATGAGGATGTTTCAGCATGCTCCCGGAAAACAAAAACCCGGTTCTAAAAACCGGGCTATTATTATATTAGCATTCCTTATCATGTTTATTAGTGGTGGTTTTTATTGGCTATTGAAGGATAAGGCGCCGAAAATAGTTTTAACCGGCAAAGAAAGCTGTATGTATTGGGCGGAGGATCATTATGAGCCCGTTTCCTGCAATCAAAAATTTAAGGATACGCTGATAGTGGCCTTAGACTCCGTGAGGCTGCGTCAATTCAAAAAAATAACCCAACCTGATACTATCACTGCCAGGGCAAAAGGACATGTGTGGTATGTGAAGGTAGATAATGGGATAGAGTTTTATACCTCCGATGGTTATCATCCCATATACCACCAGAAGAGGTTAAGGCCGGTAACCGACTACATAATATATAAATATGTCCGTTCCAACTAGGTGGGGCAGTTACCTGCAGCAATCTTTTGAACCTCTGTTGTTCGCGGGGTCATTACCATATTCGTCATTCCGCCGCCACCAGATACCACCTGTCTCATTCCGTCCTTTAGGGGCACGGTCGAGCCACTGGTACATTCCCCATAGCCCATCCAATCCGCGGGCATAGGTGGAATAGGTATGATAAATAACGTCATCTTCCAGTACAAAAGCGCTCATGCCGGGTCTTTCCCGGTGATAAGAGGCCGTGTCGGTACCAGCCATCGCCGCAAACGTATCTTCTGCTTCAGCACCGCCTCCTTCCTCACCCGGGCGCCATTCAAATACAGGTTTCCTGTAGTTATAATCAATATCCCCGGATTGTTGTTGTTCCTTCGTAATACTGACATTGAAATCATAGTTAAAATCGCTGTTATAGGAGGAGGCCCATGGAAAGCTCCAGCCCATCCGCTGCCGGTAAGCCAGCAGTTTTTCAATGGGCGCACGCGATACCGCCCAAAGCATTACATCATGGTTGGCCAGGTGTATGGCAAACCCATTGAACCCGTCGGCAATAGCCGTGCAACTGGGACAACCCGCTGCAAATTCAGGCCCGAACATAAAGTGATAGATCAGCAGCTGGGAACGGCCCCGGAACAAATCAGCCAGGGAAACCTTTCCCTCTGCTGTTTCAAACTGGTAGTCTTTCTCTATTTTTACCCATGGAAGCGATTGCCGGCGCGCCGCCAGCTCGTCGCTACGCCTTGTAAGCTCCTTCTCGGCTTCCAGCAGCTCAAGCCTGGCGGCCAGCCACTCTTCTTTTGAAACCACTTTGTGGTTTTCAGTTCCACCAACGGTTTTCATGTTTGTTGTTTTTATAGGTTTTCGTTGCGATTTAAAACCCTTGCCGGCTGGAAAATCCTGTCCTGAAAGGACAGATGAAAGTATCTTTTCCTGCAATGTAAACTTATAGCATGCCGGTAATAATTACAAAAAAACATGAGGGGTCACGTCCTGAAATAGGTTTACACCTAAAAAGGTGTAAATATGCAAAAATCAAACATTTTAGGTCGAAAGAAACAATCAGGGTTCCGCTCCCCGCATGACGTATCCTTTATGATTAAGGTGGCCAACTACTATTCAG
>NZ_DATCRD010000149.1:0-42625 GCF_036569185.1 Chitinophaga sp. | reverse complement strand
CAACCGGCATTGCAGCTGATGACGCCTTTTATTTCAGCCCGGGTATTAACGCAGGCTTCCCCTGGCTTTACGCTACCGGCAGATGGAATACAAATTTCCATGTCAGCGGTTTTTCTTATGGATTGGGCACTTCAATCCGGTTATCCGGCCAATGGCGTATGTGCATTGACGTTACTACCGGATCGTTAGCAAAAGATTACCCGGCGGCAGCTGATACCCTGGCCAATTCCAATATTGGCGTAAAAGGGCGACTGTCGCGTTTGGAGCTTCAGGCGGAGAAAGGGCTGAATAAACGACTGTGCCTGCGTTTCGGCCCGGTGTTAAACCTGTTGCACACCACCTATTACCTGAACGGGGAAAAAACAGCTCCGGAAAATATGATTTTTCCCAGGCAGGAGATAGAGAACAATTACTACCTGATAAAACCAATATATACCATCAGCAATAGTTACAGCGATCAGTCGGTCTCCAATAACAAAATCTGGATCGGCTTCCGGGCCGGCCTGTATTTCCTTCTCAGGTAATGCCCTACTCCGCAGGATAGCGGATCTTGTAAACAATTGCCGGTTCTGCGTCTCCAATGATTTTAGCAGGTATAAACATATCCGGATACTTCAGGCTCAGATAAAAAGCATACAAATGCAAAGTGCTGATGATATGCCCGGTGTTCTGCCCTGGCGCCAGGCGCAGGCTGGCTAATATCATGTGCGACACCTTATGTTGTACCAGCTCTTCCTTCAAAAGATCCACCGGATAAATGGCATACTCGTAATGCGCTTTTCTAAAACCGGCGAGAATACCAGGGATGTCTGGCTGACTGCGAATGGCATAGGTTTTCAGCTTTGCAGCAAAGGTACTTTTCAGCTCATTGGGAATCCTGTATATTACCCCCGTTCTGCTATTGGCTTCATTGATACGAAAAGGTACAACGGCATAAATATACCTGCCGAAGCTATTATTCAGCTCCCTGAAGGAGTTTACATCAGATAATATCTCTGAGAGGTCTGCCATTATAGGCGTTTGGCGGTTATCCCGGCAACTGTCAGCTAAAATACTTTCCGTAACAGCGGGAACCTGGTAGATACCGAAATTAGGAACCCCGGAAAAGATAAAAGCGATAGATGGTTTCCGGCAGGCAAATGCGGAATCGCCGCTGATGTTTTGTGCACACCACCTTGCAGCTGCTATATAATTCCTGACATCGGGGGTATAACCATACAGCAGATCACCCAACAGGTTATTGCTCCTTTCCTGGCTATGTTCATCTATTTTTGACAACGTTGTTTTGAGATTAACGGCAGTGGAAAAAGCCAGTACAATACAGGCAACAGGTATACCTGCTTTGATGCCCGCCAGACGCCATCTTTCCAGTGCACCGGTCAGTACAATGAGGATAAATGGTACATGGATCAGGATAATACGTTCCTGGTTCCAGCTGGCCTGTAATGCCAGGAAGGAAACGATGCAACCCGAAAACACCATCAGGCCTGTAAGGAACAACAGCTGGTTATGCCGGTAGTGGCGCCAGAGGGCCCATCCCAACAGCGCACAACAAAAAAAGGTGAGTATGGCGTTGGTGTGAAAATCAGTATCGCGCAGAAAACCCAATATATTTATACAGTGATACGAGAGGTATTCATGACTATTTTCTACGAGGCGCTGCAGTATACCCGGGAGGTTTTCGTATCCTTTCGACGGATCATAGAAATCCTTTTGCATCAACGACAATAACTGGGTTTTAAAATGTACCCCTTCGGTAGCTGGCCAAATTATCTTCTTACAGGTAAAATATAAAATGAATACCACGCCAACAGCACCGGTATTACAGAGAAGATGCTTCCATTGCCTGTAGGCAATGAAATAAAGTACAAAACCCACTATGCAAAATGCGCCCGCGGTTCTGGTAAGCAAACAACTTAACAACAGCAGGGCCAGCAACAGGTGCTTCCGGATCAGCGGATACCTGCCGGGTATAATGAACGCACGGTTGAAAAAAAATAAGGTAGTTACCATCAGCAATAAAAAGAACGCCTCGGAGTAAAGCTGGTAGCCATAATATAACAGGTGTGAATTAACAGCACACCAGCTGATAATGAGCAACAGTACACCGGCGCTCATCACTTCACTGTAAAGCTTGTAGAAGACAAACAGGAAAAGTAGCAGGAACAAGGCGGAACTGAGCTTCAATATTACCAGGTTGATACCCAAAAAAAAGATAACAGGGCTGAGCACAATAGGATATAAAGGTCCCTGATAGCCAGGCAGCCGGCCTTCCTTGAGAAAGTAAAAAGCACCTTCCACATAGGTGCTGTCGTCGCCGCCTTCTGTCATCTTAACATCAAACAGCATTACAAGCATCAGGCAACAGGTTGCTAAACAGGCAATGAGGCACCAATGCTGAAGCGTCATTTTTTTCATGGATTGAACTTTATTTTCACCACAGCAAATGCCCACATTTTCAGAAGGATCCATCCATGCTTCCAGCGGGAAATATTGGTAGTGCCATACCTTCTTGCTTTATAGCTAACGGGCAGATCAATGATCTTCAAGCCGAGTTTGTAAGCGCCGAACAGCAGGTCAAAATCACCGAAGGGATCGAAATTGCCGAAGTAAGACCGGTTTTTCTCCAATGCCAGGTAATGAGATCTTAACAGCACTTTGGTGCCACATAAGGTATCTTTAATCGGCTGATGCAGCAGCCAGGAAAATAAACGGGAAAAAACCTTATTGCCAATTAAATTAAAGCCCCTCATGGCATTTTCTTCCATTTTATAAACGAGGCGGCAACCATTGATAAAATCTCCTCTCCGTTTTGCTAGCGCATCATAGAATTTTGGAAGATCTTCCGGTTCTACAGAGATATCGGCATCCAGGATCATGAGGATATCTCCGCTGGCCTGGCGGAAGGCTTCCCGTACGGCATTCCCTTTACCCTTACCGGTTTGCCGTAAGACGATGATATTATGCTGCTGATACTTTTGCTGCACATACAGCATCTGTCCCCAGGTATTGTCGGACGAATTACCCTCAATAAAAATGATCTCCTGCCTTGAACCAAACAATGGAATACGATTGAGTATATTCTCTATATTACCAGCCTCATTCCGCGCAGGAATTATGATACTAACAGAATATTGAGCCGGTTCCCCTGCGGGTTCATCGGAGAGAAAACGCGCGAAATAAAAGTGATTGAGGCAAAGGTGATTCAACAGCGGCATATTAGCTACCACCTTGTTAAAAAAGATACTGAGAAACGGGATATTAAAAGGGAGCAGTATCTTACGCGTATGCCGGAAAACTTCCATACCTTCAAGGCTGAATAAGTTTTTTACGTCGCTGTGTGAAAGCCAGTTTGATACGGTTGCTTCTTCTTTTCCGGACAACCATCTATGCAGCCGGATAGCCGCATTCCATACCATATTATATTCTGTAACGATGATGAGCGTGCGCCGGTGGATCAGTGGTCGGAGTTGTTCAAGCAACAGCTGAATATCATCGCTTCTTCCCAGCATATTTTCCAGTACAACCTGATCGAAAGTATGAGGTATGTTCTTCAGATGGTACCAGGTACCCACCTCGTATATTTGACCATCGCTATTGCTTGCCGTTATTCCATTTTTACCGCCGCTGATATGTAGCCTGGAGCCATCCGGTTGCTGAAAAAAATCCAGGTATTCCCGGACCTTTTTTGAGTTGTATCGCTGCTTGACTGACATTGATGATAAACTGACTTTTGATAAAAAATATAGTGCCTGATCTACTTCCTGTTACCTATTCTGAGAATAATCATTCCTAATAACAATAAGGGGAAAAGGAGCAGGCATATGATGGTCACCACTGCTTTCCATATATTAATGGCATAGCAGAACATACTTTCTATTCGCATGGTCACATTGATTTTAACAGGATGATATATGCTTAATAACACTGGTCGCAGCATATACCCTTATGAAGTGCTGGAAAATATTGTCGCCCGGCAGAATGCCAGGTATTAAATAAATTATTGCAATAAAAAATGTAAACTTGCCGTTAAAAAATGATGTCCCGGGTCATTTTCCTGTTGCTTGTACTTTACCTGCCTTGTGCTGCGCAGCACCCCGGTAAGCATTACCGGGATAGCCTGGCTGCCCTGATAACAGCTCCTGCCAACCCGGACAGCATAAAGGCCAGGGCCGGGTTCCTGTTGTCAGATGAATGGTCTTCCACCGACACCACCCAATCAAAGCTATACCTGGAAACGGGCAAAAAATACAGTGGTAAAAACAACTATCTGCTGGGCCTCTATAATTTTTATGCCGGGCAATATTATTATGATACCGATCCTGCAAGGGCAAAGGAATCTTATCTTAAATGCACCGCCTTACTGGATCCCTATACCCATACAGAAGCCTGGTATTTTAAAGCAAGGGCATGGCGGAACTACGGCTCATTATTGCTGAATGCCGACGATGATAAATCCTTTCTTACCATCTTAACCGAAAAAGTAATTCCGGCTACTATAAAGTCGGGCGACAAGCTGTTGCTGTCGAGGAACTACGCAGATGTAGGGCTTATTTTCTGTAATCAATGGCAATATGATAAAGCGGAAACCTATTATGATAAAGCCATTGGTATTTTAAACGCTATGCCGCAGCCTCCCCTCACGGAAGCCAATACCTATATAGACGCAACATCGAATTTACTGTATGAAGATAAACTGGATAAAGCATTAAAGCTGATAAATACCTCCAGGCCCCTTCTGACCCCCGGGAGCCTTCCGGAAATAGAATTCTACAAAAACCAGGGGATTTATTACAGGAAGACCCGGAAATACCAGCAATCGTTAGCCGCACTGGATACGGCATTGGCTGCCGCTAAGAAGAAAACCTGGGCCTACAGGACAGAAAGCGTTATGTTCCTGAAATTTAAAACGCTTAAAGAAATGGGGCAGCTAAAACCCGCAAAAGAGGTACTGCTGCAGATCGTAGAAGCACCCACTTCTTTATTCAATCAAAACAGGCTGATTCATTATTACGAACTGGCTGAAATATTCGCCCAGATGGGAGATATGACATCCGCCTATAAATGGCAGAAGGCCTATGGAACGTTGCTGGACAGCCTCAGTAATGTACGTCTGAAAGACCAGATCAATGAACTGGAATCCAAATTCCGTTATGCAGAAAATAAAAGGGAAATAGCCGAACTGAGCCTGATCAATGAAAAAGCACAATCGGCCGTAAAAAGCAGCCGGTTAATGAATTGGTTATTGATATCTGCCAGTATCTTCTTTTTAATAGTAGCCAGCTTTGGATGGCTTTTTTACCGGAATAACCGGAAACTTTCACAGCAGTTAAAACTCAGCCATATCCAGGAATTAAAGGATGTTAACCTGCAACAGCAGATTAAAATAGCCCAGGCAATGCTCCAGGGCCAGGAAGAAGAGCGGAACAGGGTAGCCCGCGACCTTCACGACGGATTGGGCAGTATGCTGGCCGGCGTAAAGCTCAATCTTTCCCATATTGCTTCTGACAAAGAAAGGGAACCTGATCCGCGACTGATGAATACCATGAAACAATTAGACAGCTCCGTAGGAGAATTACGCCGCATTGCGCATAATATGATGCCTTCCATCCTGCTGCGATACGGCCTGGAAGCCTCCCTGAAAGAGCTGTGTGAATCGTTGATGTCATCCGGCCTGTCAATAGACCTGCAATGCCTGAACATACATCCGCAGCTACCCATGGAAGAGCAACTTTCCATATACCGTATTGTGCAGGAACTATTATCCAATGTAGTGAAACATGCCGCCGCCAGAAATGTAATGCTTCAATGCAGCCAGGATAATGAGATCTTTCTAATTACCCTTGAAGATGATGGCAAAGGATTTGATTTTGAGCAGACAGATCTCCAAAAAGGTATAGGCATCACTAATATCAGAAACCGGGTAGCGTATCTGAATGGAACACTGGAATTCAAAAAGAGAGACAATGGGCCTGGTACTGTGGTAGATATTGAATTACATGTAACTGTTTAAAACCATAGCTTTCTTCATACCCCTATCCGCAAATAAATTTTCAATTTTTTTTGGGAGACTGTGCATTTATTATTTATCTTTACAATCAAGATAATTAATAATCAAGATATATGCCCGGTAAAGAAGAAATCAGGAAGCTAAGGAAACTCAGCCAGCAATTGGCGTATACGTCTATCCAAATGCACGAAGCCATTGGCAGGAAAGCGGGCATGTCCGGCACTGATCATAAATATTTAGGCTTCTTACTCCAGCAGGGGGAAATGACAGCCGGGGAGTTTTCCACTATAACGGGCCTTACCACCGGTGCGGTTACCAGCTTAATAGATCGCTTTGAGAAGAAAAAACTGGTAAAACGGCAACCGGATAAAACCGACCGCAGGAAGGTGATCATCGTACCGGATACAGAAAAAATAACAAAGCTGTTTAAGCCCCTTTATGAAGATTTTCAGCATAGCACTGAAAAACAGTTGGCTACATTTTCATCAGAAGAATTAAAAGTTTTAGAGCGGTATTTTCTCACTGCCATAGAGATAATGAACCATAAAATAGAAACGATCCATCAAGAACAATAATACTATGAACGACACTCAAACACCCATTCAGAACGCTTTCGCCCAAACGTTCTTTCATGGCACCAAAGCGGATTTAAAAATCGGGGATCTTATCGCTACCGGTTATACTTCCAATTTTGTGGACCGGCAATTAAAACACATTTACCTCTCTGCTACCCTGAATGCAGCGGTATGGGGAGCTGAGCTTGCTTCGGGAGAAGGTCGTGAAAGAATATACCTGGTAGAAGCAACAGGCGCCCTGGAAGATGATCCTAACGTAACCAATAAAAAATTTCCGGGTAATCCTACCATGTCGTACCGCTCCATCCATCCGTTTAAAGTTGTGGGTGAGGTTACGGTATGGCAAAGGCATTCACCGGAGCAAATCAAGGCAATGAAAGATGCGCTGGAACAGCTGAAACAGCAGGGAACCATGGTGATAGAAGAGTAAGTATCGCCGGCTTCATTACTCAGCTCCATGCTGTTTCCCCGTTGTAATCAATACATCCTTCGTAAGTTCCCGGTACCGGCAGGAAGCGCAATACCTGTGTGGCCCCGGCTTCGGAGGTAAAGAAACCTAACAGGGTCAGCTGCTTCATCAGTGTAAAGTAATGCGACGGCGTATGCTGATTCCTGGCTTGTTTATCAATAATAGTAAGCAGGGATTGTTTTTGTTCCGCAGAAAGTTGCACAAAACCTGTTTTAAATTCCTTCTTTGAAGCATCGTTTAAATGCGTAATCCCCTGCTTCAGCATTTGTTGTTGCCCGTTGTCATAACAACCGGCGGCATAAAAGCCAATGAATTTACCTACAGCAGCATCCTTTGCTCCCGGCGTATTGGTACGGGGGATAATGGTTTCCGCCACTTCATCCAGGAAGGCAATATCACCTGTGCTGAAAAGCGGTTCCTTAGCTTCCTTACACCCGGAAAGAAATAATTCTCCGCCAACAAATGCAGCCCCGGTAAGCACGGCGATTGTTTTGATCAGTTCTCTGCGGTCCATTTACAACGCTCCTTTTTTTAGCTGCTCTACTGCATAGCTGGCAGCTCTTGCGGTTAATGACATATAAAGAATAGAAGGGCTCTGGTTGCCTGTGCTTGTCATACAGGCGCCATCCGTAACAAACACATTTTTACAATGATGCAATTGGTTCCATTCATTCAGTAAGGAAGTAGCAGGATCTTTACCCATACGCACTCCTCCCATTTCATGTATATCCAGTCCGGGTGGCTGGTGATTATCCGTTACTACAATATTCCTGGCGCCGGCGGCGGTAAGCATGGCCTTTCCCTGTTCAATAAAATCCTTTACCATTCTTTCGTCGTTGTCATCATAATCTACAGAAGTGATCAGCAAAGGAATTCCCCATTCATCTTTTTTGTCTTTGCTGAGCCGCACATGATTACTTTCCTTTGGAATGGTTTCTCCCTGCATATACATATACGCGCCCCATTTCCCAGGCTTGCTGATAGCTTCTTTAAAATCAGCGCCCAATGCAGCGGGCATGTTTTTATCGCTTAACTTCTCGCGGTAAGCGGCGCTGAAAATCACATATCCCCCTACAAAATCTGTATCTTTCTCATATACATTCCTGAAGTTGGGAATAATACACTCTGCCGGTTTTGATACTTTGTAATACTTATCTTCAAAACCATCAAACTCACCGCTCATGCCCGCCCTGTAATTATGAAAACAGATATATTTTCCCAGCAGGCCATTGTCGTTCCCCAATCCATTTGGAAAACGCCTGGAAGTAGAGTTCAGCAAAACCAGATTGGTGTTTAAAGCGGAGGCATTAAGGAAAATAATTTTTGCATGAAACTCCATCGCTTCTTTTGTTTTGGCATCAATCACTTTTACGCCTGTTGCCTTACCGGATTGCTCATCATAAATAACAGAATGTACCACGGAAAACGGCCGTATGGTCAGGTTCCCCGTCTTTTCCGCCCAGGGAAGTGTAGACGCATTTGAGCTGAAGTAGCCGCCAAACGGGCAGCCCCGCATACAAAGATTGCGGCTCAAACACTGGCGATGCTGCTCTTTATGAATATCGGCTGGTTTGGTTACCTGGGCCCACCTGCCGGATACATAGTGACGGTCAAATTTACCGGCCAGCACCTCTTGTAAATGCTGCTCTACACAATTCAGTTCAAATGCAGGCAGGAATTCCCCGTCCGGCATAGTGGGGATGCCTTCCTTATTTCCGCAAACGCCGATAAATTTTTCTACATGACTGTACCAGGGAGCAATATCCTGGTATCCCACAGGCCACTCAATCCCATATCCATAGCGGTGCGGAGCGGTAAAATCCATTTCACTCCAGCGCGCACAGGCCCTGCCCCATATCAGCGATTTTCCGCCCACCTGGTACCCGCGTATCCATTCAAAAGGTTTCTCCTGTATATAAGGATGATCAGCATCTTTTACAAAAAAATGCCGGGTGCTATCGTCATAACCTGCAGCCCTGCTGATATAAGGGTTCTTAGCCAGATCCTTTAGGGGCACTGCGCCTCTATAGGGAAATTCCCAAACCGGCGTATTCGCGGTGGGATAATCTTTGACATGCTCCACATTCCTTCCCCGTTCCAATACCAGTGTTTTTAATCCTTTTTCACACAACTCTTTCGCCGCCCAGCCACCACTGATGCCGCTACCAACTACAATGGCATCAAACTGCGTAACAACATCTTTACTATCTGCCATACATAAAAATTTTACTGATTGTTATTCATTTCCCTGTTCGACAAACAAACAGCTGCATCCGCATCCAGGAAAAGGGTCACCGACGGATGCTGCAGCAACAGGCTTGCCGGCAGTTCATTCGTGGCGGGCTGCTCCAGCATTTTTTGCACAATCACGGCCTTGTGCTTACCGCTTACCATTAAAATGATATGCCTGCTTTCCAGGAGCGTGCCTATTCCTAAAGTGATCCCTTCATCCAACACCTGTGGCTGATTGAAATATTTTTGTCCCACTTTCTTTGTTACCGGGTGCAATGTTACTACCCGGGTTCTGCTATCAATTGCACTCCCCGGCTCATTCATAGCAACATGTCCATTCATCCCCACGCCCAGGATAGCTACATCTATCCCGTTCTTCTCACGGATAAACTGCTCTGCCCTCAAACATTCTCCGGGAAGATCCGTTGAACGGCCATCAAAAAAACAGATGTTATTTTCAGAGATCCCCAGCGGCCGGAACAGGTCCCTGTTGATAGAATACCGGCAGCTTCCCTCATCCGCACCGTTTAACCCTACCCATTCATCCAATCCTACAAAACTCCAACCGGCGTACTGTGATGGCCGGTACGTATTAGCCATAGCCTTGAATAAACCCGCTGGCGTATCGCCGGATGCAGGGCATAGCAGTGGCTGATCAGAGGCAGCCATCAACTGCATTACATGTGCCGCTGCTTTTGCTGAAAGCGCCTCATATGTTGGATAAATTACTATTCTCACGCATCTGGTATTTAGTGTTGGAAGATGGATGCAGCCATAAATCAACCGGCTTTTCTACTTTCTGATGAAAGGGAAGCATTATTTTTTTGCCCTGCCCCGCAGATGCGTAGGCAGCATAGATAATTTCCAGCACATCCCTGCCGTCTTTCCCCGTTACCAGTGGTTCCCGGTTATGCTGCACACAATCTATAAAGTGCTTTAATTCCTGGGGATAGCCCTGGTTAAAGGCTTCTTCGAATATGCAAAAGCTCCACCCTATAGTAGTATCTGTTTTCTCCATGGCATAGCCATAGCCATTTTTGCTATAGGCCAGCACAGAGTTGCCGGTAAACAGATCCGCATAGGCCACGCCGTCTAATCCATGAATTTCACTGCGGTCGTCCATCCCTCCCTGCTTGGCCCATGAATTTTCCACTACGCCTGTTACGCCGTTTTCAAATTCTATGATCACGATCGAGTTATCTTCTCCCATGGTTCTTCCCTTGTGGAGCACAGTTTTCATCGATGCGGTAACACTTACCGCCTTGCTGTTCTTCAACATCCACCGGAACCAGGCGATGCCATGGCATCCCATATCCATCAATACGCCACCGCCGGATTGACTGACATCATAAAACCAGTCGGAATGAGGGCCGGAATGTTTTTCCGATTGTTTTAGCATATATACCTCGCCTACCGCTCCTTCTTCCACCAGTTTCCGGGCGCGCTCATATTTCGGAGCAAAGCAAAGCTCTTCTGCATACATTAATTTTACTCCGGCAACTTCGCAGGCGGCAATCATTTCATCTGCTTCTTCCAATGTAACCGCCAAAGGTTTTTCGATAATAATATGTTTCCCTGCTGCCGCAGCTTTTAGTGTTATATCCCTGTGCATAAAGTTGGGAAGACAAATATCCACCACATCAATAGCTGTACTACTGAGCAACTCATCCACAGAAGAAAAGTGTTGGGCAATATGATGCCTGTCTGCAAAGGTTTTTGCCCTATCGGCATTTCTTGCATATACCGCTACTATTTCTGCTTCGGGAACAAACCTTGTATAACTTTCCAGGTGGATGTCGGCAATAAACCCCGCTCCTAATATGGCAACTTTTACGCGTTTCATACTTTAACCTTAAAGTGATTCAATAAAAATATAGCCTGATATACTTTGAAATTTTTACAGGGATGCTACTGCACCCATTCATACATTCTTACATAATCCACCTGCATAGCAGCGGGGAACACTGTTTCATCAATACCTTCCTTGCCGCCCCAGTTGCCGCCCACAGCCACGTTCAGCAACAAATAGAATCTCCTGTCAAAAGGCCACCCTTCATGGCCTTTGTGCTCATTAGTCACCTGGTAATACACCTTCCCGTTGAGCAGGAAGGTGATATTATCAGGGGTCCATTCTATTGCATACACATGAAATTTCTTATAAGGATCTTTAATGTAAACACCTTTTGTTTTCTGTGTGCCGATAACATGATTATAGGTTTTGCTGTGCAGGCTTCCGAAGATGCTGTCTTTCATATATCCCACATGTTCCATCACATCAATCTCCCCGCTTTCAGGCCAGCCCCCGTATTCATTGTCTGTTGGCAGCATCCAGATAGCGGGCCAGAGGCCCCTGCCCTTAGGCAGCTTTGCTCTTACTTCCAGCTTCCCGTATTGCCAGTCGCCCTTGTTCTTTGTGGTCATCCTCGCCGATGTGTACTGATGATCGCCACTGCCGCCATTTCTGGCGGTAATAGATAGTATACCGTTTTCCACTTTCGTATTGCTGGTATCTGCACTGGTGTAAAACTGCAGCTCATTATTTCCCCATCCGGATCTTCCGGTCTGATACCCCCACCTGGCGCTGTCCGGCAATCCATCGTTATTAAATTCATCGCTCCAGGTCAGCTTCCATTTCGTATGCCGTTTAATGGACTGGGCGTGGGAAGTTGCGATAAAGCAACATCCCACCCATGTTAAAACGAGACAATAAATACTTCTTTTCATCATATGCTCATTAAATTATTTAAGCCTTGGATTTACGTCTTCCTGTGCCTGTGGAATCGGGATATATTCACTTCTTCCTTTTATAAAACCAGGAAGCACAGTGGCTGCCTGATCGGTTCTCAGCAGGTCGTTGAATCTTTCTCCCCACCATTCACAGATCAGTTCTGCATGGCGTTCATCCAGCAGCTGCTGCAGGGTTACATTAGTGATGGATGCCAGCTTTACCCGGTTCCTCACTAAGTTCACCTGGGCATCCCCGCTTTGTCCTTTACGGATCTTTGCTTCCGCATTCATCAACAGCACTTCCGCATAACGCATGATCCGGATGTTATTATTTGCGCCATAATAATCAATCCTGTCTGCCGTCATTTGCGAACGCGGCGTATAGGATTTGCCATTGAAATATTTCTTCCTGGATGCATTGCCGGAGATAGTATCCCCATCCGGCGTTACGGAATAGGTACCAGGCGCGCCATTAATACCGCAATACTGGATAGCCATTTTTAAACGGACGCTATCATTACGGGATTTCAGGAAGTCAACTGCCTTTTGTGTGGGCACCATCCAGCCCGGGCCTGTGATCACAGGGCTGTAGGTATTTTCTGGGCCCTGGAAGAAAAAGAAGTTACCCCATTCTTCGCCCGGGCCACCGGAAATTACAATATCTCCGGTAGATTTTCCAAAATCGGAATATTGCAGTTCGAGGATAGATTCATCGCACAATTTACCTGGCTTTTTAAACAGCTGGTAGTAATTGCTGAACAGGGAGAATTTGCCACTGTTCACAATCTGGTTGGTACAATCCAGTACTACGTCCCAGTAAGTGCTGCCATTATTATTTCCTGCCAGGTCCATGGCAGCTTTGGCTTTCAGCATGAGCGCAGTGTATTTGGTAACGCCGCCAACATGCGCCGCTGCATTGGGACGGGCATCTTCCAGGTTCGCAATACAGAAATCCATTTCGGAAATGACATATTTATTTACGTCTTCCACACTGCTCTTGCCAACGCCGCCCAGGTTGGCGGGGTCGTTACTTTCTATGCCCAGGATAGGCACTGCTCCATAGCTTCTGCAAAGCCAGAACTGTGCAAGCGCCCTGAAGAAGCGGACCTCCGCCTGGTATCTTGCCAGCAGTTTGGTTTTGTCCGCATCACCGGCCGGGATATTTTTCCCGAATTTATCCAGCTCCGCCAGTGCGCTGTTTGCGCCCAGCACTACGGAGTACATACTGATCCACATATCGTTGATACCCCAGTAACTTTTTACGGTTACATCGGTTTGAAAATTGTGGATGCCTACCTGTCCTGCATCATCATTTCCCGGTTCAATATCATCACTGCGCGACGACCGGATAGCAACGCTGATCCATTTCCCGAAAGTGCCGCTGGCAGCGGTTCTGTATACACCAGACACCGGCTGGTACATTAAAGATAAATCAGTATAATCGATGGTAGTTGCCTGGGGCTGATTTTCCAGCGGGCGGTCCAGGAATTTGGAGCATCCGGAAAATAAAGCCGTTGCGATGAGCAAAATGGATATATAGAATCTCATATTTTCTTTTTTAAATTATCAATCAACATTTTCGTAGGCCCTTTAACGATAGCCTTTCCTAAAAGGTGGCTCTTACACCTAAGCTGTAGGTAGAAGAAACCGGGTAAACGTTCGCATCATAACCGGACACGGAGTAGCCAAAAGAGGTATTGGTGCCAACTTCCGGTGTAAAGCCATTGTATTTGGTAAACAGGAAGGGCCTGTCGGCAGTGGCAAATACTCTCATGGCAATTGGCGATTCCTTGCCTATATTAAAGTTATAGCCCAGCTGAATGTTCTGTACGCGCAGGTAAGCGCCGCTTTCCACGAAGAAGGAATTGCTCACCTTAAACCAGCCCTGCCCAAGTGCATAGGCAGAAGGATAGGCATTTGTTGACCCGGGGCCTGTCCACAGGTTGGAGGCAAACTTTTCATCCAGGTTCAGCGAAGTGGAGGCTTTATAAAGCCGTCCGCGGTTGAGATTGAATATTTTGTTTCCGGACACGCCCTGGAACGCCACGCTGAAATCAAACTTTTTGTAGTTAAGCGCTATATTAAAACCATAGGTAACTTTGGGCAGATAACTTCCCATGTTGATACGGTCTTTATCATCCAGCACGCCATCCCCGTTCTGATCTTTATACTTGGGAAAACCCGGAACGATCGGTGAAGTAGCTGTTTGGTTATAATGCGCCGCCACCGGGTCGCCGCTCACTTCTTCGGGGGTTTGGTAGATGCCTGTGAATTCATAGCCATAGAAGTAGTTGATGGGTTGTCCTACGAGGATACGGTTTGGAAATTCCGCTGTCCACTCAGGGAAACCGCTGGTGGAACTGGGGAGTGTTCCTAAGTTGGTGACTTTATTTTTCAGGGTCGACATATTTGCGCCTACCTGGTATCCGAAGTCACCGATTTTATCGTTCCAGCTCAGTGCTACGTCCCAGCCACTGTTCTCCATATCCGCCCAGTTACCATAAATGGTGGTATAAGTGAAGGGGAATGGCCGGGAGAAAGCAGCCTGGGTGGTTTTCCTGTTGTAGTAGTCGACAGAGCCTTTTAATCTCCCTTTCAGCATTTCAAAATCAATACCTCCATCCCACTCTGTTACTACTTCCCAGGTGATATCTGTATAGAACCTGTTGACAGAATAGCCCGGGATATATTCCCCGTTGGCATTGGCAGTGCTGCCAAAAACAGCGGAAGTGCTGTTGCCTGTTTTTACAATGGCGTAACCTGCGTTGGCATTTACGCCGTCGTTTCCAAGCTTACCCCAGCTACCTCTCAGTTTCAGGAAATCAAAGATCTTCTGGTCCTTCATAAATGCTTCCTTGCTCAGCACCCATCCCAGCCCCACGGAAGGGAAATAGCCCCATTTGGTCTGGTACTTCGAGCTTCCGTCTGCGCGGAAGGTGGCGGTGAGCAGGTATTTATTGTCGTAATCATAGGTACCACGCGTAAAGTAGGAAATACCCGCGTTACGGGTACCATTTTCCCCGTAGTAAGCCGCATTGGGTGTTCCCTGGCCGGCATACCACGATTCTTCCACATTGGGTATGTTATCTGCTTCGGTCCTTGTCTGGCGCCACCGCTCTTCCCTGGTTGATTGTCCCAGTAACAGGCTCCAGTGATGCAGGCCTTTCCCATCCTTATAGGTAAGCAGGTTATCCAGTATATAATTGGTAGTTCTTTCCTGGATGGATTTCAGGTGCGACACGGTAACACCTGCGCCGGGGCCCAGGTTCCGCTGGGGCATATAGTTTGTTCCCAGCAGGGAACCGTAGATCTGGCTTAACTGGGACCTGAAGGTGAGCTTATTTTCCCAGAAACTGGCTTCGCCATATAACGTTGGTAAGATCTGGAAAGCCTTTGAACGGTCGTAATTATAATAGGCAGAGGCCATCGGGTTTTTATCATCAGACCTTCCAATCACAGAAGCGGCAGTGAACTTCACCGGGAAAGCATTTACATTGGCATCGTCGTACACCGGGAACAACGGGGAAGCCGTGTAAGCATCCAGGAAAGCGCCATTATTGGGGCTATAAGTGACCGAGTTATTGAAGATGGTGGAGAAACCTAATTTCAACCAGCTAAACGCCCTGGCTTCCAGTTGCAAGCGGCCGTTATATCTTGTAAAGTTATTCAGCGCATTCAGGATACCGTTCTGGTAGGTGTAGTTTAAGCCCATTGAGTAGGTTACCTTGTCGCTTCCCCCCTGCACGTCAATACCGTGGTTGGTCATCATAGCGCTTTTTCTCAAGATCACATCATACCAATCGGTACTGGTAGTGGGATTAAGCCCGCTGCCACCGAACCTTTCAGACGACAATAACACCGTACCGCTGTCGGCCACAGATCTTCGCTGAAGTGAGAACTCCGTATACTGTTTCCCGTTAGCCATTTTAAGGACGTTTGTTGGTTTCTGAACGCCTACGTAGCCGTTATAGGTTACACGGGTCTTCATATTGGCTTTCCCTTTCTTCGTGGTGATCAGTACTACGCCGTTGGCGGCGCGCACCCCGTAAATGGCGGCGCCGGATGCATCCTTCAGGATAGACATATCGGCAATGTCGTTGGGGTTCAGGAAACTGATGTCATTTACAAACATGCCATCCACTACATACAATGGATTTTCGTTGTTAAACGATCCTACTCCCCTGATGCGTACATTCGGGGAGCTGCCGGGGGCTCCGCTGGTGACTACCTGTACACCGGCAACGCTTCCCTGCAGCGCCTCCATAGGGCTGGCAGTAGTACGTTTAAGCATGTTCTCTGTGTTAACAGTGGTAACCGGGGCGGTGAGGTCCCCTTTCTTTTGTGTACCGTAACCTACCACTATTACTTCATCCAGGCTGGTCCTGGAAGTTTCCAGCTGGATATTCAATACGCTGCCGGAGATGGCAACCACCCGGTTTGCAAAACCAATTGCCGACACTGCGATTGAATCTGCACCGGGGGGCACGGAAAGCGTGAATGCGCCGCTTTCATTTGTCAGTGTACCTATAACCGTACCTTTTACACCTATAGAGGCTCCAATGACAGGGGCGTTTTTGTCATCTGTTACAGTACCCTTTACAGTTCTGTTTTGAGCATTGGTGGTAAAATGGCCGGCAATAGAGATTACAAAGAGGATAAAAACGCTGAAGAACTTCTTTTTCATACGTAAAATTTATTTTTTGGTTGTTCCTGATACGTGGATTCGTGGAATGACAAATGTAGGCGGGCTTATCATTAAATGTTGGGAAACTACCCCAACAATACTACGTCATTTGCCGTAAATGCCTATTTTTATAGTAAAAGACACTACTACAATACTACTACATCAGTGGATTGGGGAATGTAATATGAATAGGATCTTACTTAATATACTGCTTTTTTCCGGGTTGTTGCCAACATGCGCTGATACCGTTTCTGCGCAAAACGGATGTGGCCTTCCGGCGGTTGTCAACTACACCAAGTTTAATTATCATGGTGGCAGTCAGAACTGGGACATGGGACAAGATAAGCAGGGAGTAATGTATTTTGCCAACAATGAAGGGCTGCTGAGTTTTGACGGAAGTCACTGGAAGCTGTACCCATTACCCAACAGTACTGTCATATGGTCGCTTGCTGTGAGTGACGACGGGAAAATTTATGTGGGCGGGCAGGATGAGATAGGGTACTTCTCTCCTGATGCAAATGGTATACTGACTTACACTTCTTTAAAAGATAATATCCCTGAGCAACACAAAAAATTTGCTGATATATGGCATATCGCCATCATGGGGGGCAGGATCTTTTTCCAGGCCGATAGCCGCATCTTTGAGTATAACGGTAAATCGATCCGGGTATACCCTTCCAATTCGCAATGGCTTTTCATAGGGCGTGCCGGGGAGCATATTTATGCTTCAGACCGCATGGAAGGGCTATTACATTTTGATAAAAACCAGTGGGCGCCTGTTACAGAAGGAAAGAAACTGGCAGGCATATACATTGCAGGCATCATTCCAATGGGCAAAGACAGCATCTTCATCGTGAGCCGTACAAACGGTATCTTCCTGCTGCACAACGGCTCGATCAGTACAGCGTCTTGTAATCCTCCCCATCATCTCTACATCAACGCTGCGGCGAAGATCAATGATACGGAACTGATGCTGGCCACCTCTTCCGGTGGATGCCAGGTAGTTAATATAAGGAGTAATGTGTGGCAAAGCTATTCCAACGACCAGGGCCTTCAGAACAACAATGCCCTCAGCGTGTTTAAAGATGCCAGCAATAATTTATGGACAGGGCTCAACAGTGGCATCAGTTATATCAACTACAACTCCGCCATCCGGTACCTGCAGGTGGGCAAAGCTAACAACCTTCCCGGCTATTCCACTTCCATATTCAATAACAGGTTATATGTAGCCACTTCCAACGGGCTGTACAGCGCTCCGGTGACCAACAATAATGATATACATGTTACCAGGGATGATTTTTCCCTGGTAAAAAATACAGAGAACCGCGAAGCCTGGAATCTTGCGGAGATGAACGGGCATTTACTGCTTGGCAATGACAACGGGAGTTACGACATAACAGGAACGGAAGCCAGGCAGCTTTCCGGGGATGCAGGCAGCTGGTACTTCCTTCCGCTTTCTTCCGTTTATCCTGTGCAGGATATCATAGTAGGTACTTATTATGGTCTGAAACGGCTCCGGTATGAAGGCAATAGTTTTCATGATGAAGGTAAAATAGAAGGCACTCCCGACTCTTACCGCTTTATGGCCCTGGATACCAATGGGGATATCTGGGCTTCTCATCCCTATCGGGGCGTTTACCGGGTGAGCTTATCGCAGGACAGGAAAAAATATTCCTTCCATCTATACACTGCCAGCGATGGCCTTCCTTCTACCTTAAATAACTTTGTTTTCAAAATAAAAAATCAAATCATCTTTGCTACCGCCGGGGGGCTTTACGAGTTTAACCCGTCCTCTCAAAAATTTTCACCTTCCAGGTTTCTTTCTGCCGTTTTTGGCAATATGAAAGTACGGTACCTGACGGAAGACAAAGAAGGTAACATATGGTTCTGTAATGAGAAAGGAACGGGAGTGGTGCATTTTTCTGCTGCCGACACGGCAGGTATGCCTAAGGTCACTTATTTTCCGGAGCTGGCCGGCCAGCTCCTTCCGAAGTTTGAAAACATTTATCCCTATAACCGGGAGAATGTATTTATTGGCTCAGAAAAAGGATTGATCCATCTCGACTATCAGCGATATACCTCCACCCAGCAGCGTATTACTGTACGGCTGGGAATAGTGAAGATCACCGGTAAAACCGATAGCACCATCTACGGTGGCTACCAGGGCGGGTATCCTGCCACTGCTGCCGAAGGCAGCAACAGGGAAATACCGGAGTTATCATCAGCTTCCAACGCTTTTCATTTTGAGTACAGCTCTCCGGTATATGATTTCCAGCAAAATATTACATACAGCTATCAACTGGAAGGGTATGATAATGACTGGTCTTCCTGGGATAGTAAAACCGAAAAGGACTATACGAACCTGTCGAACGGCAGATACACTTTTAAAGTAAAAGCGCGTGACTACCAGCATAATGAGTCCCCGGTAATGTCTTATACCTTTATTATAAAGGCGCCCTGGTATAAAACCACCTGGGCAATACTTGGCTATATAGCTGTTTTAGCCGGCCTGGTATTTATGATACGCAGGTACCTGAAATATAAGCTGCTGCTGCAACAACAAAAGTTTGAAGAAGAACAGAAGAAGCTCAAATATATCCATCACCTGGAGCTGGAAAAAAATGAAAAGGAGATCATCAAGCTTCAAAACGAAAAACTGGAGCAGGAAGTATTACTGAAGAAAAAAGAACTGGCCAACACCAGTATGCACCTGATGGAGAAATCGGATACCTTAACCAAAATAAAAGAACGGGTATCCCGCCTCAGTGAAACAAATGATATTAAAAGTATCACTGACCTTATTAAAGATGCCGAAAAGATCAATGCCAACTGGGAAGTGTTTGCCGCTCATTTTGATGAGTTGAATGATGATTTCCTGAACAAATTAAAAAAACAATACCCGCAGCTGACCACCTCTGATTTAAAGGTATGCGCTTATATTAAACTGAATCTGACTACAAAGGAAATATCGCAGCTGCTGAATATTACGGTAAGGGGTGTAGAAGTAAGCCGGTACCGGATAAGGAAAAAGATAGGCCTGCCAACGGAGCAATCGTTCAGTACCTTTTTTAACCAGATATAAAATGAAAGTGCCGGGCATTTATTCTCTCTCCCACCGCTAAAAACTAGAGATTATGAAATTTTTATTTTAGTTTGCGCGATAGGAAAATCAAACAGGAAAATTGCCGGCCACTACACTTATAGAAGAACAGGCGCTGCTCACGCTTATTCAAGATGGAGATCCAAAGGCATTGGAACATATTTGTCTGAATTTTTTTGGGCAGCTTAGTTACTATGCCTTTAAGTTAGTTAATGACGCAGCAGCAGCGAAAGATATCGCTTCAGATATTCTTGCAAAAACCGTTGAACAACCCAAACGCTTTGATACTTTCCTGCACTTAAAAAATCATCTTTTTTTTGCCACGCGCCATGCCAGCTTCCGTTGGCTGGGACAGCTTTCCCTGAATGAACTTCAGCTGATGGGAGATGATTACGACTGGCAGTCGGATGTGGAGCAGGCCCGGGCCAGGGTAATTGCTGCGGTAAATGAGCAGATTAACTTACTTCCGAAAGGCTGCGCGGAAGTTTTTACAATGATCTACTTTGAAGGGAGAGACACTGCAGAGGTGGCGAAGATGCTTCGTATCAATACTAAAACAGTACTTAACCAGCAGCAAACTGCGGTGAAATTGTTGAGGGCAGCGCTGCTGAAACAAGGGTTGATGGCTCTTTTTGTGCTTTTCTGGGGCGAGCTGTAAATCGCTACCGGCTATCCGGAAAGTAGCAGCAATGAGCCATACTAAGCCGCAACCGCGTGCCGCTACTGTGCCGGAAGCCGCGAGCTGAAAAGAAAATCATATAGCATAAAAACGAACATCTCATTAGCCAGCTAATTGGCTACGCAGATACATTACGCTTCCCGTAATTATAATTGTTCTTTATAGTATTATTTGTTAACCTTAATAATTATCCCATGATCATTCAAAACATAGCGGCGCTGCAGGCTATTACTTCTCCTGTTTCAAATGAAATCTATGAAGTCTTAAGTTACTACTCCCCGGGAGACAATGGAGGAGGGACATTCTACTGGGATAGCCTTTCTACTGAAACGCACAATGGTGGCACTATCTTCACGGGGGCTCCGGCCACCGGCAGATGGAAAAGGTCTTATACCACATTCATTGATTTAAGATGGTTTGGCGTTAAAGACGGAATTGATTGCTCCTCTTCTCTGACCGCTGCATTATCTCTCTCCGACATGGTAATACTGGAAGATAAAACTTTCACAACGACCAATACAGTAGTCATACCATCCAACAAGCATTTATGTGGCAAAGGGGCGGTTATTTCTTCCACGGCCAATCCTATTCTGTCTGTTCTACCTTCATCCGAGAGGATAGAAATTACGGGGCTTTCTATTACTGGCAATGGAAACAATACTGCCATTGAAATAACCGGTAATTATTCCAATTCGTATAATTCAACAGCAAAGGCATGCGATCTCACTTTTTTGAGGGTAACCCAATGCGCGCTAAGCCTGAAGCTCACCAATGCACGGAAAATAAACCTGATTTCATGTGAATTTTATTCCAAATCGGGTATCTATTACTACGACAGAACAGCAGAAGTTAACATAGATAACTGCTTTATTGTTTCTGACAGCAGTACTGCAAGCGACTTCGGATTAAAAGTAGAAGCTAACCCTGCAAGTTCTCCGCAAATACCTGAAGGGCTGTCTGTTTCCAATACGATGTTCTATTTGTTCCCGGTTAATTTGTGGATCACTGACCTGTTCATTGGCATGTTCACCTCCTGTTATTTTGATGCTACCAACAGGGATCAGAATATACGTATGGAATATGGAATAAAGAATGAGGGTGTATTGTTCAACAACTGCTGGTTCTTTAACAAAGGCATCAGCTATACACCCGTGGCTCCCGCTGCTCCGAAACTTTTCAGATCATCCGTCAGCAACTGTTATTTCCAGGCACAATCAGGAATATCTGTTAATATCCAGCCCATGTCTCATGAGATAGCCATTTCTTCCTGCAGATTTACGGGGTCTACAACAGGTACACAGGTAGGAATGTTATGCGCGAATAATAATAACAATATATCTCTTTCTGACTGTAATTTTTCCTATTATGAGAGTGTGGCGCAATTTAAAGGAGCAGGGCAGTATAATACATTATCGGGCATTGTATGTAACGGGCTTACGACGCCTTATTATTTTGAGTATCCCGTAAATGTCTCCAATGCGGAAGGTATGTCACGAAGCTTTCAAAATACTATTTCCCAGGGATACAGCTTCCCCGCTGCCGGAAATATTTCAAGCATCACCGGCATTTTTCATGGTGGCGTCTACAAGATAACGCTCAGTGGAGCACTAACAATAAGCCACGCCGGTTTTGTTCTTCTCAACCTGCCGACCGGGGCCCTGGTATTGGATGGTGTTTATCGTCACCTGGACTTATCCAGTAACCCGGTTGAAATATCCTGGCTGGTACAAATGGCCGATTATGGAGTAAGTGGAACTATTTCAGTTCTATCAGAAACGCTTGGTAATGGAGCCGCCGGCAGTTTTTCTAATTCTTATTTCAACTATTTTTCGATAGTCCGACTGAGTTAACTTGTTTCCAGTTTTGAACATTGCGCTATAAAGCCGCATAAATCATCCGGTTTATGCGGCTTTATTCCGGGGCTGATTACTCACTCCCACTTTAATATAACCAGATTATCCATTTTTTTCCGCAAATAATCCATCAGTACAAAATTTATTAAAATTAACTTTAACCCTGACTTTTTGCCAAAGCATTCTCATAGATGAACAGTTACATGATGAAAATTTTACTACAACCAATGCTGTCATTTTTATTGGTATTCTCCCTTTTTTCTACAACAGCAGCACAACAAAAAATTGACATTTCGGGCAACTGGGACTTCCAGGTAGACTCGCTCGACAAAGGAATTACCGGCAAATGGTTTAATCATCAGTTAAAAGACCATATTAAACTTCCCGGATCAATGACTACGAATGGAAAAGGCGATGAAGTTTCGGTAAATACTCCCTGGACCGGCAACATTATTGACAAATCCTGGTTCACAAGTAATGAATATGCCAGGTACAGGCAACCGGGAAATATTAAAATACCCTTTTGGCTGCAACCGGCAAAGTATTATAAAGGCGCCGCATGGTATCAAAAAACAATAAATATTCCTGCTTCCTGGAACAACAAATATATACAGCTCTTTATAGAAAGAAGCCATTGGGAAACTACTGTATGGATAGATGATGTGGAGATAGGTATGGAAAACAGCCTGGGCACAGCACAGGTATTTGAGCCAGGAAACAAATTACAGCCAGGTATACACCGCTTAACAATCAGGGTCGACAACAGGATAAAAAATATACAGGTAGGAAATGATGCGCATAGTGTATCCGATCATACACAAACCAACTGGAACGGGATGGTGGGAGAATTGAGCCTCAGGGCCAGGCCACGCGTTTTTATTGGGGGGGTGCAGCTGTATCCCGATATTAAAAACAAACTGGTACTTGCAAAAATCCTGGTTAAGAACACATCAGGTACTCAGCAGGTAGTTTCATTAAACCTCGCTGCTATTCCCGGTAAACCAGGCGTAATAAAACCAATGCCCCTGACGCAGGAAGTAACGCTTTCTGAAAAAGAGAAAACTATAGAAATTGCTTATCCTATGGGAAGCAACCCCTTGCTATGGAATGAATTTCACCCGGACTTATATGAAATGCAGGTAACCCTGAATAAACAGAAACAGGGTGATGCAGACCGCCAGCATATATCTTTCGGGATGCGCGATTTTAAAGCAAAGGGCACCCAGTTTGCCATCAATGACACGCTTACGTTTTTACGCGGTACATTAGATTGCGCGGCTTTCCCAAAAACAGGTTATCCGCCCACTGATGTAGCCACCTGGATAAAGCAATTCAAAACGATAAAGGCTTATGGATTGAATCATATAAGATTTCATTCCTGGTGCCCACCCGAAGCGGCATTTACCGCTGCAGACAGACTCGGTATTTATTTACAGGTGGAATGTTCCGCATGGGCAAGCGGATTTAATACTGCTGTAATTGGCGATGATCTGCCTATAGATAAATACGTTTACGAGGAAAGCGAAAAAATGGTGAAAGCATATGGCAATCATCCCTCTTTTGTAATGATGACCTATGGCAATGAACCCGGTGGAGAAAAACAGACCCAATACCTGGTGGGCTTTGTCAATTACTGGAAAGCCAAAGATGCAAGAAGGGTTTATACTACCGCAGCCGGCTGGCCAGTAAATGACGCCAGTGATTATCACAATACACCAGACCCAAGAATCCAGGGATGGGGCCAGGGCTTGTCAAGTATCATCAACAAGGAGGCGCCGCGATCCGACTATGACTGGACCCATATTATCTCAAAATGGAACCGTCCTGTTGTTAGCCATGAAATTGGCCAGTGGTGCGTATATCCCAATTTCAGGGAAATGAAAAAATATGATGGTATATTAAAACCGAAGAACTTTGAAATCTTCAGAGATAAGTTACAGGAAAATGGCCTGCTGCAGTTAGCCGACAGTTTTTTCATGGCTTCCGGGAAACTACAGGCACTTTGCTATAAAGCTGATATTGAAGCCGCCCTGCGCACTCCTGGATTCGGTGGTTTTCAACTGCTGGGCTTAAATGATTTCCCTGGCCAGGGAACAGCGCTTGTAGGTGTATTAGATCCGTTCTGGGAACCCAAACCTTATATTACTGCTGCGGGGTTTAAACAATTCTGCTCGCCGGTAGTACTTCTGGCCAGGTTGCCAAAAATGATTTACACCAACAACGAAGAACTCCTTGTTCCGCTGGAAATCGCTAATTTCAGCAATGCTCCTATAAAGAACACCTTAATTACATGGCGTATTGAGTCTGAAAACGGAGATCTGTTGTTTGATGGCAGCTTTAAAAAAGAAGCTATTGAAATAGGAAATGGAATTAAGGTAGATACCATACGGCAGGTTCTCGGAGCTGTAAAAAAAGCGCAACGTCTTGTTTTGAAGGCAAAGGTAGGAACTTATACAAATACATGGGATATTTTCGTTTATCCCAAAGCACTACCGGAAACACCAGGGGAAGTACTTATAACCCAAACCCTGGATGCCAATGCTATTGAAAAGCTGAAGCAAGGGGGAAAGGTATTGCTGACATTAAATAAAGGGTCGGTTAAGCCTGAAATGGGTGGCGATATCAAAACCGGTTTCTCCTCCATATTCTGGAATACTGCATGGACAGGTAAGCAACCTCCTGTCACCTTAGGTATTTTATGCGATCCCAAACATCCTGCACTCGCGGATTTCCCTACTCAATATCATAGCAACTGGCAATGGTGGGACGCCATCAATCATTCAAGCGCAATTAAGCTGGAAGTCCTGGCGAAGGACCTCTCTCCCATTGTAAGGGTGATTGACGATTGGGTAACCGCCCGTTCCCTGGGCCTGATCTTTGAATGCAACATAGGAAAAGGCAGGCTCCTTGTTTCGGCAATAGATCTTCTTACCGACCAGGACAAGCGCCCGGAGGCCCGCCAGTTGCTTTACAGCCTCGGGAAATATATGAGCGGAACACAGTTCAAACCAACGCATGCCCTGCAACTGGCACAAATACAGCAATTGTATAATTAAAAAGAACGGCTGGATACCACACAGTTTAAAATAGCCGAAGATTGGTCTTAAGGCGCATAGCGAAGCCTCTTAAACTCTTTTTATGACAGATTTACAAGAATTGGCGTCCTCTGCTGGCGGTAGCCCAGATGCTTTTAGGAAATTTTAGCGAGTACCTGGTCTCTGCGGTTCGATAAAGTACCACTCACTTCAATCGCCTCTATACCAAAATCGCCGATCCAATCATAGAGCAAATCATTAACCAGGCGTCTGAGTTTTGGCAGATCTGTCTGATGGCCCGGTATCAAATCCGGTTCTTCTATGGGGAACAAATACCAAAAGGTCGATTCCGGCAATTACTGTTTGAGCTGTTTCAAATAGCTCCTGAATATTTCTACCAGGGTCAATAACATGCAGATAGGATAAGATATCAATGACACATCTATCAAATATCACATTGCTTCCGCTTTTGGAAACCAGTTTGGCAGCATAATTAAACTGTTCAATAAAATCCTCAGGAATAGGATTTTCCGAAAATTCATACCCTGACATCGCCAGTTGATGATATGGCTCCGCTTCAAGTGTATACCCTGGAAGGTTCTCCAGAAGTTCTTCCGTCAATGTGGTCTTACCTACATTGTGAGCGCCGCATACCGCAATTCTCATATTTTCGTTCGGTTTGTGGAATACGACAAAATAAAACAGGTTCGCAATGCGAACCTGTCTCTCCGTGATCCCCTTGGGACTCGAACCCAAGACCCATACATTAAAAGTGTATTGCTCTACCAACTGAGCTAGGGAATCCTTTACTGTTAAGGGCTGCAAAGATAATAATCCCACTTTAACCGCCAAATTTTTTTTCAGGAAAAATAAAATAACTTCAACATCACTATGAAAAAGTACTTAGCAATTTTATTGTTGACCTGTTCCTGCAGCACACCAGCCACCTCCTACACCTACTACCGCGGAGCAGATGGGCAACTCAAAGTCCAGGAACATACTGAAACCGGCTATGGCTCGCCTCTCCACGCCAAAAGGAAAAAACGGGCCATACAACCTACCATCACTTTTATGGAGGCTGTAAAAGAATACCGCCGCACCTTTCATCATTTTCCGCAGGACTTATGGAACCTGCAAAATATGAACGATAAAAGCCGTAGCGCATTTAAAGACATGAAAGCAACAGGGTTCACCGATCTGCAATTGCAGTATGTTTATCTTGATTCATTTGTGGTGGCTTTTGTACATCAACCGGTGTATACGCTGGCAAATAAAAACAGCCTTCTTTCAGGAACAGCTGTGAACGGCAGGTTTATTTTTACCTATAATGCCAAAGATTCTTCTTTCTTGTATGTAAAGAAACTGGATTAAATAAATAAACCGCCTGCTCATTACTGCATGGCGGCTTATCATTATCTGTTAACATAGATTATTCATCCATGCCATCCTGGTAGTTATTGGCGCCTTTCTCCGTTTTGCTGCTGTTGGCAACAAGGGCGTTGATATTACTGATCTCTTCTTTGGTGAAATACCGCCAGCTGCCGGGCGCCAGGTCTTTCAAGGTCATATTCATGATCCGTATGCGTTTCAGCGTGGTTACTTCATATCCCAAAGCTTCGCACATACGGCGGATCTGCCGGTTAAGCCCCTGGGTTAATATAATGCGGAAACGGTTTGGCCCTTCCTGCTGAACAAAACATTTCTGTGTCATTACACCCAGGATACGTACGCCACTGCGCATATTCTTAACAAATTCCAGGTCTATAGGTTTATCAACGGTAACAATGTATTCCTTTTCATGCTGGTTGCCGGCCCGCAGGATCTTGTTTACAATATCCCCGTCGTTGGTAAGGAATATTAATCCTTCGGAACGCTTATCCAGCCGTCCGATGGGAAATATCCGGGATGGAAAGTTCACATAGTCGATAATGTTCGTTTTATCTTTCAGATCAGTGGTACAGGTAATACCTTTAGGTTTATTGAGCGCTATATACACGGTCGATTTCTTCTTTTTCAGCGGTTCCCCATCTATCTCTACCACATCGCCGTCTTTTACGCGGTTACCTTTGGAGGCAATATTATCGTTGATCGTAACACGGCCCTGTTCAATATATTTGTCCGCCTCCCTCCTGCTGCAGAAGCCCGTTTCACTGATATATTTATTAACGCTGATATCCATATGGCTGCAAATTACTTAAAAACCCAATGCCGTCAATAATTATGCTTTGATGTTAAAAATCAAGAATGTAACTTGTTACAGGCAATTTGTCACGCTGCCCGGTCCCTGATATGAAAAGATTACTATGCCTGATCACCGGCCTGTTATTGCTCAGTAGCTCTTCCCTGACGGGCCAAACGTTGTTGCCATATATCCTCAACGGGGCCGCCACCCAGCGTACCTGTAACTGCTATGTGCTCACTCCCGACCAGCAAACTACCAGCGGTACGGTATGGAACAAAAATAAAATCAACCTCCACCAGTCTTTTAATTATGTTTTTGATGTGAACCTGGGTTGTAAAGATGCTACCGGCGCAGATGGCATTGGCTTCATCCTGCAAACCAAAGGCACCAATCTCGGCGCTACCGGCCAGGGCATCGGTTTTAAGGGCATCTCCCCTTCTTTGGGGATTATCATTGATACGTACCAGAACAACGACGAAAACGATCCGCCATATGATCATATCGCCATTCAGATGAATGGTATCACGGATCACAGCGATCCTGCGGGCAACCTTACCACACCGGTAACAGCGCTGGCCGGAAGCGACAATATTGAAGACTGTAACTGGCATCTTTTCCGTATCCGCTGGGACGCTGCTGCACAGCATATGGAAGTAAGCGTGGATAATGTGCTGCGACTTACACTGGATAAAGATATTGTAAACGATATTTTCGGCGGCGATCCCAACGTATTCTGGGGCTTTGCCGGATCCACCGGCGGCAGCTCCAACAAGCAGGAGTTCTGCGCCGCCCTGCGCCCGGAATTTAACTTCAATCCCGGGCAGATCTTCTGCGATGGCACACCCATCTCCTTCCGGGACAATTCCAGCTCCTTCGGATCTATCACCCGTTGGTGGTGGGATCTGGGAGATGGGACCCAGTCCACTGCACCGTTGCCGCCCGCTCACGTATACCCCGCGGCAGGACAGTATGAAGTAAAGCTGGTGATCGAAGATAACAGCGGCTGCATGTCGGATACCCTGAAGGCGCCCTTTACCGTGGGGGCGTACCCGGTAGTGGACTTCGGCCCCGATCCGCTATGTATTACCGGGAAAATGCAGATGGAAGATCGTACTACCATCGCCGTTGGCACTGCCGAAAAATGGGAATGGAACTGGGGCAACGGTACCACTACTACCGGCCCCCAACCCACTGCCCCCTACACCACGCCGGGACCCAGGCAAATACAGCTCTCGGTCACCTCAGCACAAGGTTGTGCCGGTACCGCCACTAAAACAATTCTTGTGAGCAATACGCCGCAGGTAAGCGGCAACGGTGAAGATGTATGCCTGGGCACAGCCACTGCATTTGAAGGCTTCAACCTTACACCGGCTACTCCGCTAAGCCAGTGGCACTGGGACTTAGGCGGAGGGAACACATTGCAACAGCAACAGGGCAGCTTCCGCTTCGCAGATACCGGCTACTACCGGGTAAGCCTATACGCTGTCAGCAACGATGGCTGTATATCGCCCCAGGTGGAAGTTCCTGTAAGGGTTACTGCTGTATTCGCGCGCGCCGGCAAAGATACCATAGTAGCCAGCGGCCAGCCACTCCAGTTACAGGCGGAATGGCTGAACCCGCGCGTCCGTTATACCTGGTCGCCGGTGACGGGCCTCAATGATCCCTACATTGCCAACCCGGTTGCCATATTGCAGAAAGACCAGACCTTCCGCCTTACCCTCACTTCCCCGGAAGGTTGCGAGGATCACGATGATGTAAACATCAAAGTATACGAGGGACCGGAATTCTATGTTCCCAATGCCTTCACACCCAACAACGACGGGCGTAACGATATTTTCAGGGTGATTGCCGCGGGTGTGCCCAAACTGGATTTCTTTTGCATATGGAACCGCTGGGGACAGGAAATTTTCCGCAGCGCCAGTCTCCCCGGCGGTTGGGACGGTACCTGGAACGGACAACCTGCTCCTGCCGCCACCTATATATGGATGGTGCAGGGCGTGGATTATACAGGACGCCGCTTTAGCAGGAAAGGCACGGTTACGCTTATACGGTAACGGTTTCTGCAACCAAAGCAAGGCAAGCTACGGTTACACTTATACGGTAACAGTATCCGTAGTAAGGCAAGCTACGGTTACGGTTATACGGTAACCCGCAGCTACAGTAAAAGTTATAACGATAATGCCTACACGCGGTAACAGATCGCATTGATATTCATACCAGCTCCTACGGAGGCAAACAGGATCACATCGCCGGCATGCACTTCCTGGTTGGCAATATGCCCCTTGCGTACCATGTCATATAAAGTGGGCACAGTGGCTACAGAGCTGTTGCCAAGTTCGTGGATATTCATAGGCATAATATCCGCAGGCGCTTCCTTGATACCATACAGTGAATAAAAAGCCCTGATGATGGCAATATCCATCTTCTCATTGGCCTGGTGAATAAAGATCTTCTTTACATCAGCAATATTAATTCCACCGGCATCCAGGCAGGCTTTCATGGCTTCAGGCACATGCTTCAATGCAAATTCATATACCTTGCGCCCCTGCATCTTCACATAACGTATACGCGGATCCGCTTCAGGAGCATAGGATTTGCCGATACAAATATAGTTGAGCTCTTCTGTTACATACGATTGCGCACTGGTGCTGATCACCCCTGCCGCGCCTTCTTTATCATCAAAAGCTTCTACAATCACGGCGCCTGCACCGTCGCTGAAAATCATGCTGTCGCGGTCATAACGGTCAATCACCCGGCTCAGCGTTTCTGTGCCAACTACCAGGCACTTCTTTGCCAGTCCTGCTTTAAAGAACGCATCTGCCTGTATAAAGCCCTGGATCCAGCCGGGACAGCCAAACAAAATATCATATGGAATACACGCCGGGTTCCTGATCCCCAATGCCTGCTTTACCCTGGAAGCCAGTGATGGCACTGCATCCGACTGTATCGTATCCGTAAGTATATTACCAAAGTTATGGGCCACTATGATCTGGTCCAGTGTTTCCGGATCAACACCAGCGTCTTTGATGGCTGCTGCTGCCGCAGCCACGGCCATTTCTGTAGCATTCATGTCCAGGTCGGCATACCTGCGCTCGCAGATCCCCGTTACCTCCCCAAATTTGCGGATAATCACCGCCGCCTCATATGGGATCTTCTCTCCCCGGTCACTGTAAAAATCCTGCTGCAAAAAATCACTGTTCTTTATTTTGTTGGCAGGAATAAAACTACCAGTACCGGTAATAACTGTTCTCATTGCATTAACCATAACGTGTCGTTTTTTAAAGCTGCCACCTGACAACCTTTCTCCTAAAGATACAATAAAAACCGTGCCTTCCTGGTCCTGTCGCTGTCTTCATCTCCCAAAAACAAAAATGGCACTGTTAAAAACAGCGCCATCATTTATGTTATCTTCATTGATATTACAAAGTATCCACTACTCCTTTCAATAATTCGTACGACCGTAACCGTTTGTCCTGGTAGTAAATATGCGTGGTAGCCATCAGTTCATCCACCTGTGTTTCTTCTATGAAACGCTGCAAACCAGTTTTAACGGTATCTGTACTACCTACAAAAGAATACACCAGCATCTGTTGTGCCTGCGCCTTTTCATATTCATTCCACACACCTTCCATGCTGTCGATCGGAGGGCCCAGTCGGCGACGATTCCCGCGTATTATTCCCAGGAACAGCTGGTAGAGAGATGTAGCCAGCCGGTTCGCTTCCGCATCGGTGTCTGCAGCAATTACATTCACGCAGGCCATGGTATGGGGAGCCGATAAAAATTCAGAGGGCTTGAAATGCTGCCGGTATATTTTCAGTGCGGCATGCAGTTGTGCGGGTGCAAAATGACTGGCAAACGCATAGGGCAATCCCATGGCGGCGGCCAGGTAAGCGCTGTCGGTACTGGAGCCCAGTATCCAGATGGGAATATCCAGTCCTTCGCCGGGTATAGCCCTTACAGCGCTGGTGTGATTATCAAACGATAAGTATTGTTGCAGTTCCTGTACCTGTTCGGGGAAATCGTAACCGGCCCCAAGCCTGTCGCGGCGCAGGGCCCTTGCTGTTACCTGGTCGGTGCCAGGCGCACGCCCAAGCCCCAGGTCTATCCGGTCGGGATACAGCGAGGCCAGGGTGCCAAACTGCTCTGCCACCACCAACGGGGCATGATTCGGAAGCATAATACCGCCTGATCCTACCCGGATGGTGCTGGTGCCACCGGCAATATATCCCAGTAATACGGCCGTGGCGGAACTCGCCACGCTCACCATATTGTGGTGCTCAGCCATCCAGAACCGCTTATATCCCAGCTTCTCAACATGTTGCGCCAGCTGCAGGCTGTTCCGGAATGCATCTGCAGGCGTACTTCCTTCCGTTACCGGCGCCAGGTCTAATACTGACAACGGCCGTCTTAATCCTTGCTTACTCATGGGTACAAATTTACTATAATGCGACCAACGGACACCAGGCGATATACTTTAGGTAAGCAGCCTAAGCATGCGTGAGCATATCAATGAAGGCAGCCGAAAAATGATAAACATCGCCCGGCCAGCGGGCAGAAAGGTAGTTCCGGTCCCGTACAATGAAACCACGCTCCGGGTGATGTGCATCATCTCTCCGCAATGGTAGCGGGCCACGGACGAACTGTGCAGGGCTTGCCAGCGCGGCCGTTACTTCGGCCTGCACCGTTACCGGGTAGGTAAGATAATAGTCTTTCAGCCACCAACGGGTAAGCTGATAAGCCATCCGCTCCTGGGTGGCCAACAGGGCGGTAGTTTTGTAGGAATGCAACACGGAAAAACCCGTTTGCAGGTTTTTGCTGCGCGCGGCCAGTACTGTACCATGACAAATAGCTGCCACCGGCTTCCCTTCCGTAAAAAAGCGGGCCACCACCTGCTGTAATAAAGCCGATTCCAGATAGGGAATAACGCCTTTGTCGTGCCCCCCGGGCAACAGCAACGCATCATACGCCTCCGCCCGGATCTCTGTATATTTTAATGGCGTACAGAAGGATTCACTGTTCGACATCCGGTGATAAGCCATCACAGCATCTTCCCTGGCCTGCAACAACCATTTCCATATGCCCAGTCCTTCTCCCCTCAATACCCGCAGATCGGCCATACCGCTATAACCGCCCGGTGTGGCAAATTGCACGTCGTACCCTTTTGCCGATAGCAGCAACCAGGGTATAGCTGTTTCTGTAGGATCAAAACCATAATCGGGCAGTGGCACCAGCACCTTCTTCATGCAGGAAGTTTTAATGCAGGAAAGGAAGATAACAAAAATACTTAATTTCAGGCCTTCATAAATCCGGCCATGCTCCATGATATCGAAGAAAAACTACGTGCGCATATAGAAAAAATAGTACCGCTTACCGACCAGGAATTTGAATTTATATCCGGTCATTTCACGGTGAAAAACTATAAAAAACGGGAGCTGATCATCCAAAGCGGGGAAAGCGTACCATATCTTTATTTTGTGATTTCAGGGTTGTTAATGCTATCTCATAACGACGACCAGGGGAAACAGCATATTGTTTCCTTTGCCATGGAAGACTGGTGGGAAACGGATACCCTGGCCTGGTTCACGCAAACGAAAGCCTCCATGTCGTTGCAATGCCTGGAAGATACCATAGTATATTGCCTTTCTCTGCCACAATACAGAGCGCTGTGCGCAGGTATCCGGAAGATGGAACATTTCTTCCTGGAAAAATCAAATGCGGGTCATATCGGCGCGCAGCGCCGCATCTTATCTTTCTTAACTTCCAATGCAAAAGAGCGATATGAGCAACTGCTCAAACGTTATCCATCACTGTACCAGAGAGTATCAAAAACATTGCTGGCAGCTTATCTTGGCGTATCCCGCGAAACCCTCAGCAGGCTTTATCACTCTTCGGGAAAGTGATGTTTGTCACACAAAAAATAATGCATTGTGCTCATCTTTGCAGTGTACAATTTTTTAATCACACCGTGCCTGCAGCGCTACGAATAACAAAACAACAACATGGAAAAAAGAATGATCAATCCCTGGCAATGGCAGGATGAGCGAAGCTATGTGCAGGCCGTTGAAGTAAAGAAAGTAGAAAGTACACTTTATTGCGCAGGCCAGGCGGCTGTAGAAGCTGATGGAACATCAAGTACCGCCGATATGAAAACCCAGATGTTATTGGCGCTTCAAAACCTGGAACGTGTGATCAGCGAAGCTGGTTACCAATGCGGGAATATTGTGCGGTTAAACATTTACACCACTTCTTCTGAAGAATTTTTCAGCTGCTTTGATATATTCCAGGCCTGGATTGCAAAGCATGGCATTAAACAGGCCACTACTTTATTCGAAGTGAAAACGCTCTTTGAAACATTGAAGGTTGAATTCGAAGCAACCGCCGTAAAATAAAATAAAAGCCCGGTATGATCGCCGGGCTCTTTTTTATAATTAGTTATAGGAAGATGAGTAACGATAGTAAAATAAGATAGATCACCAGCTTGATGATTCTCCACCGGTTGGTGCGGAAGTGACGGGGCCGCGTAAAATCAACATTGATACGCCGCATAAAATAACCTGCATAACCGCGCCCTACCAGGGTTTTAAGCATTCCCCATTCATTACTGCACCGCAGTAGGGTCATATAATAAGCTACTTTCAGATCACGGTAACCCATACCCGCAGCTCTTATATAATTAATCCCCATATCTATTAAAGGAATGGCTGCTAAAAGGATCAGCCATTTCTGCCAGCTAAGAAATATAAAGAACAAAGGCGCACATAATAAAGCCAGCAGCAAGCCTTCTACAGGATTGGGAAACGCATACCAGTTAAACGCTTTAAACCTGGGCAGCAGCATGGCCATGCCCGCACCATAACGGGTAAAACGATCGTAATGCGGCTGTCCGTTATTCCACCAGGGATGCGTAACACGCGCTTCTTTCACACAGGTGAATTGCGCATCATGCAGCATGCTTATCCTGGCCCCGAGGTCAATATCCTCTCCCCCGCCAATGGCCGACAGCTCCGGCGAAAACCGCAGGTCCTGCAAAGCGCTGCGCTTAAATATAATGTTTGCTGTTACGCCCCATTTAAACTGCTCCTTCTTCCTGGCAATGGTAAAAATACTGGTAAGCCCCGCGGCATCCAGCGCGCGTGTAAAGGCATTTACAGGAGCCGGGAAATCTGTTAATCCTATAAAACCGATTGCAACCGGTTGCGCTTTGATAGCATCTGCATAACGGAACAACAAATCATCATCTGCCACAATATCATCATCCAGGAATAAGATCCAGTTTCCACTCCCTGCTTCGATTCCTGTGTTACGGGTTTCGCCCGGGCCCCTGTTTTCAGGATTGATAAATAATTGTATGACGCCCTCCTGCGCCAGGCGTTGTAACTCCGCGCCGGGCTTCACATTTGGGTTATCTGCAATAATATAATAATTGAATTTCCAACCGCCGGGCTTAGGCAAATGAATCAATGGAAGCAAATATTGCTCATCCAGCCGGAAGGTGGGAATGATGATATCAATAGAATCTGTAATCCCTGACATAGGGCGCGAAGATAAATAAGATTTATTTCTTATCTGCGGTGATATGCATAAATAAAGGGGTGGCAAGACTACCTCCCCTTTAATATTTTAACCATATCCTATGAAAAACCTGATACAAAGATATATTCATGGCCGTTAGTAGCCCACCTTATTTTGTGAACGCATCATTATTCCCCGTGAATGCATGAAATTAACCGGCCTTAACCGGTGATTAACAAAATAATAAGGGTGTAGCCAACGCTTCCATTAATTACCCAATGTTTTCAGCGCGAGATAAGACATCAGGCCAGCACCGGTTTCCAGCGCTTTTTCATCCGCATCAAACGTAGCGGTGTGCAAACCGGATACAATACCCCGGTTTTCATTGCGTACGCCCAGGCGATAAAAACAGGCATCAGCCACCTGGGAATAGGAGGCAAAATCTTCCGCCGCCATCCAGATGTCCAGGTCTTCCACCAGTTCTTCTCCCAGGTAATCCACCGCATGCCCCCTGCTGGCTGCGGTGAGCTTATCTTCGTTGATCAGCACAGGATATCCTCTTTCTATTTTAATATCGCAGGAGCCTTCCATGCTTTCTGCTATGGAGATGGCCATTTTTTTAATTTTCTCATGCGCCGCACTGCGCCAGGTTTCGTCCAGCGAGCGGAAAGTGCCTTCGAGCTTCACTTCATCGGGGATCACGTTACTGGCACCGTTGGCATGCATTTTTCCGAAGGTGAGCACGGAAGGCAGTAAGGGGTTGGCCCGTCGACTTACAATCTGCTGCAGCGCTATTACCATATGGCAGGCAATCACCACCGGGTCAATGCCCAGGTGCGGCATGGCTCCATGCCCGCCCTTTCCTCTTACTGTAATGGAGATCTCGTCGTTGCTGGCCATATAGCGCCCGGAACGGAAGCCTACCTTGCCTACCGGTAGCTCCGGCATCACATGCTGGCCCAGGATATGATGCGGCCTGGGGTTTTCCAGCACCCCCGCCTTGATCATCAGGCTGGCTCCGCCGGGGATCACTTCTTCCGCCGGCTGGAAAATAAACTTCACCGTTCCGGAAAACTCGTTCTTCATCCGGCTCAGGATGCCCGCTACCCCCAGTAATGACGCGGTATGCACATCGTGCCCGCAGGCATGCATAACACCCTGGTGCTGCGAACGGTAGGGCACTTCGTTCAACTCTACAATAGGCAGGGCATCAATATCGGCCCGCAGGGCCACTACTTTATCAGATGGCCCGCCACCTCCCTGCAATAAAGCAACAATACCGGTATCAGCCATTCTTTCATAAGGGATCCCCAGGGAATGCAACCGGTTTTCAATAAAAGCAGCCGTCTGGTATTCCTGGTATGAAAGCTCTGGATGACTATGCAGATGGCGACGGTTGGCCGTGGCCTCCTCCAGCAGTCCGCTGGCTAATTGCCGGATTCTTTCTTTAAGCATGTAGAAGTCTTTTATAAACTTCAAGTATACAATTTTTTATCCGGTCGAACCGCATCAGGGCATATCACTGCCTGCTCCAGCTTCTTAGCTTATACCCATAAAACGCGTAGAAAATCAGGTAGAGATAGCAGGGGAACAATACCCAGTAAGCCAGCCGTACATTGCAGGCATCTGCCACCAGCCCGTATACCACCGGCAACATGGCATTGCCGCATAAGCCCATGATCATTACAGACGCCCCCAGTTTGGTAAACCGTCCCAATCCATCCAATGCCAGCGGCCATATACCCGCCCATACCAGGGAATTGGCGAATCCAAGCAATACCACGAACCAAATGGAAATATCCGTTACATGCCCAAGGAACCTCACTTCCCCGTGCAGGTATATGATGCCCAGCGTAAATAAGGCGCCGAGAACGGTGCACACTCTCAGGGCATTGGCCTGGCTGATCACCCGCGGGATCAGCAATATACCCAGGAGGTAGCCGCAAATGGTTACGAATAATGTATAGGAAGGAAATGTTTTTGCTTCCAGCAAAGGGATATGCATGGAGCCGGCATAACCGATAATGGTGTCGATGGCCACTACCTGCGTGCCTACGTGTAAAAATATTGCCAGCGCCCCGAGGATCAGGTGGGGAAACTGGAAGATGCTGGTTTTACCGGCATTGGCGCTGGCCACCTCCGCATCTTCGTGCTCTGTGTCAATTTCCGGCAAAGGTGATAAACGCACCAGGCAACCCAATCCAAATAATACTACCGCCACTACGCCATAAGGCACTATCACCCTCCTGATCAGCGCATCCAGCACAGCGCTGCGTGCATCGCCGGTCATATGGGCCAGTTCTTTGAACAGGTCGCCATCCGTGGCTTTCAGTATCACCGCCGCAAAGATCAGCGGCGCCACAATGCCCGCTCCCTTGTTGCAGATGCCCATAATGCTGATACGCGCAGCCGCGCTCTCTTTAGGCCCCAGGATAGTGATATACGGGTTCGCCGCCGTTTGCAGTACGGCCAGCCCCAGGCCAATGATAAACAGCCCTGCCAGGAAAACCTCGTAGGTACGCGTATATGCCGCAGGTATAAAGATCAACGCTCCCATCGACATCACCCAGAACCCTACCATCATTCCCTTCTTGAAACCCACTGCCTTCAGCAGGTAGGATGCCGGAACGGACATAAAAAAATAGGAGATATAAAAAGCAAAAGCTACCAGGTACGACTGGAAATTGCTCAGTTCACAGGCAATCTTAAAATAGGGTATCAGAATGGCATTCACCCAGGTTACAAACCCGAATACAAAAAACAATAAACCTACAATGAGTATCGATATTACGGTATCCCGCCGGCTAAGGGATCCTGCTGTTACAGTAGCTGTTTGTTGTTTCATGCTTAGTTATTTTGTTACTCCAATCGCTTTGCTATGGCCACTGCGTGGGTGATGGCGCAATATCTGGCCGGCATACCCGGTACTTACAGGGCGGGCATTTGCCGGCAATGCAGCCATGGCGATAAAGATAATGTATTGACTTATCCGGTTATTTTTTTTCACTGAGAACGTTACCGGTGTTTTTTTCTCACTTGCATATGAGAACGCATCAATATCCTGAAATCATTATATTTGGCTGCTCAACCAATAATAACTCCAATACAACTGCTATGAGAATTATTTTCGTACTCCCGTTCCTGTTAATATCCTTTTCGGGTTACAGTCAAACCGCTACCACCAGATCCATACTGCTAAACCAGTTACGTAGCACCCATAATAAAGCCGAATGGTTTGTACCGGTGAATACGGCCATAGAAGGGCTTACACCGGAACAGGCCAATTGGAAAGACAGCAGCGGCAATCACTCCATTGCGCAACTGGTAACTCATCTTACTTTCTGGAATCTCGACCAACTGGAAAAGTTTAAAGGGAAAGAAAAGTCGGCCTTCAACGGTAACAACGACGATACCTTTACACCAGCTACAGCGGCGCAATGGGAAGCTTCCGTGAAGCGGATCGACAGTGTGCTTACCGCCTGGGAAACAATCATTGAACAGGCAGATGAAACAAAGCTGTCAACACAATACACCACCATTGCCAATATCAGTGCGCACAATGCTTATCATATTGGCCAGATCCTCTATATCCGTAAACTACGAGGCAACTGGAATCCCGAAAAAGGGGTGAAATAAAACCGGTTCCCGGTTTAATGCCCGCCGGCGCTCAGTGTTGCCGGCGGGAAATAACACTCCCGTTGGCACTCACTGCCCAACGGTACATTCACCCCAGATGCCGGCAGGAAATAATGCTCCCGGTGGTACATCCACTCCCCTGTGCCGGCGAAAACCATTTCTTCCGCAGCACTACCTGCATGATAATACCTCCGCTCCCTACCGGTCGCCACAAAAACATTGTGAAAACTCCCGGATTCCTTTATATTTAATCCCTGTTTCCGGCGGGAACGCACGGAAATGTGGATTTTGCAGTTTATTAAGACTAAAATAATGTCGATCAATTCCCGTTTTGTTACAAAAAATTCCGATCAATGACAGTGACCAGAAGAGCAGCGCTCAGACAGCTGCTGTATGTTTCAGCAGGTATGGCTCTATTGCCGGCATGTTTGCAGCATACCAGCAGAACATCCCTAACATTAAAGAATATTGCGGTAGACGGCGACCAGGAAAAAATGCTGGCTGAGCTCGTGGAAACAATTATCCCCGCCACCACCACACCAGGCGCAAAAGAATTGTCCGCCCACCTGTTTACTCTTATCATGATGGATGATTGCTACCAAAAAGAAGACCAGCAGAAATGGCTCAGTGGCATGAAAGCATTCGAACAGGCCGGTAAAAAATTAAACGGGCATAGCTTCGTTGACAGTACGCCGGCGCAACGGGAAGCCCTGCTTAAAACCTTCGAAGACGCTAAAGACGATAAGGGTGACGCTGCTTTTTTCTATCGCGCTACCAAACGCCTCACCATCCAGGCGTATACCAGCTCTAAATATTTCCTTACCAAAGTAAATGTCTATGAACTGGTACCTGCACGGTACCACGGTTGCGTACCACTGAAACCCATTACCAGGAAGCTTGCCTAACTATTAATTGTATGAGTAAAGATAATACCAGCCTGCAAAACCGTACGTTCGACGCCATAGTTATCGGCTCCGGCATCAGCGGCGGATGGGCGGCAAAAGAATTCACGGAAAAAGGATTGAAAACACTGGTGCTGGAAAGAGGCCGTGATGTAAAACACCTGAAAGACTATCCCACTACCAGCCAGTTTCCCTGGGAATTTCCCCACCGCGGCCAGATACCGGAGGCCATCAAAGCCGCCAACCCGGTGATCAGCCGCTGCTACGCCTATAAGGAAGATGCCATGCACTTCTTCGTGAAAGATACGGAGCATCCTTATGGCCAGCCTAAACCGTTCGACTGGATCAGGGGATACCAGGTAGGTGGGAAATCACTGATGTGGGCCAGGCAAACACAGCGCTGGAGCGACTTCGACTTTGAAGGCCCTGCCCGCGACGGATTCGCCACCGACTGGCCTATCCGTTATAAAGACATCGCCCCCTGGTACAGCTACGTGGAAAAATTTGTGGGCATATCCGGGAACAAAGACGGTTTACCACACCTTCCCGATGGAGAATTCCTGCCACCCCTGGAGCTTTCCTGTGTAGAAAACTATTTCAAGGATTTTGTAAAAAATAATTATACAGACCGGCAGGTGATCTACGCCCGTTGCGCCCACTTAACGCAACCGCAGCAGATCCACCTGGACCAGGGCCGCGGGAAATGCCAGAACAGGGTGCTTTGCCAGCGTGGATGCCCGTTTGGCGGCTATTTCAGCAGCAACTCCTCCACTATTCCATGGGCGGAAAAAACCGGCAACCTTACCCTGCGTCCTTTTTCCGTAGTACATTCCATCATCTATGATGAACAAAAAGGAAAAGCCACCGGCGTGCGCGTGGTGGATACCAATACCAAAGAAATGATGGAGTACTATGCAAAGGTGATTTTCGTAAACGCTGCCGCAGTAAATACCAATGCGGTATTGCTGAACTCCACCTCCCACCGCTTCCCTAACGGACTAGGCAACGACAGCGGCGTACTCGGCAAATACTTTGCCTTTCATAATTATCGCGGCCATATCAGCGGGCAGTATGAAGGATTCAAAGATTCCACCACAGATGGCCGTCGCCCTACCAGCGCCTACCTTCCACGATTCCGCAATGTGCACAAACAGGAAACCGATTTCCTCCGCGGATACGCAGCAGGATTTTCCGCCGGCAGAGGCTCGCACACCAATACCGACGGGTTTGGCAAGAGTCTGAAAGACCAACTGTTTAACAGTGAAACAGGCTCCTGGTATGTTGGCTCCCACATGATGGGAGAAACAATCCCGAAAGAGATCAGCACCGTTACACTGGATACGCAAAAGAAAGATGAATGGGGCATTCCGCAGATCAATATCAACGTAGACTATGATGATAATGATGAAAAAATGCTGAAAGATTTCTTTGAGCAGATGACCGAAATGTATACCAAAGCAGGGTTCACCAATATACATACCAGCGACTCCAAACAGGCGCCCGGACTGGATATCCACGAGATGGGCGGGGTGCGTATGGGTAAAGACCCTAAAACATCCATGCTGAATAAATGGAACCAGATGCACGCATGTAACAACGTATTTGTGACCGATGGAGCTTGTATGACGTCCACGTCTACACAGAATCCGTCGCTTACCTATATGGCGCTCACAGCGAGAGCAGTGGATTACGCAGTTCAGCAATTGAAAAAGGGAGAGATATAAACAATTAACATACTTTTCATGAAGACCTGTTACAGATTTGTAACAGGTCTTTTTTTCTGCCGGATCAAATTAAAATGTTATTTTGGTAATCGTATAAACCCTGTATTTTTGTTTTCTTTTTAAAACCTATACATATGAAATTCATCCAGTTACCTGGCCTGTTATTGGCCTGTTTATTAACCTTGTGCAGCTTTCATTCCCAGGCCCAGGTTCGTGGCACTTTTGTAGTGAATGGCGATATTGACAAATATTACCCGGTGGTATTTACTGACACGGCGTGGAATTATAATGAGGCTTCTGAGCTTCAGATAGGACGCTCCAGCGTGCACCAGGATGGTGCCAATAGCTGGAAAGGCAGTATTATTGCCACATTCAGGTATCATACCGCCAACTGGGGAAACGGTTCTAATTTTATTGAGGCAGATATCCGGCAATACATTAACCCTGCAATGCCATTCAATAAATTTGTGGCCGGTTGGAAAGATGCAACTTCAGTAAATATTTCAAAGATTATTATTATCTGGCTAAGAGGTAACACCAGCTATAACTATAGCTCCCGTTATAACGATAAGGTAGCCGTATACGATGGCACTCCTTCCGGTCCGCTCCCTTATACCGAGCCTCTCAGCAGTGTATCCCATACTTTTAAAACCGCTATCGATAGCTATGTAAACTCCAATGGAGTTACTCGCACAGGTAGTAGTTACAACCTGGGCGGGCTTAACTATTTTTCTGGGAATATAGGTATCGGCACATCCACTCCCACTGCAAAACTGGAAATTGCCGGAGCGCCAACATGGACTGCAAATGGCTGGGGAAAGGCGATCAAACTAACAACCGCTCAATCTATCGAACTGGAGGCCGGTGTCAGGAAATTTGGAATTGCCGCCAGCACTGATTCTCTGCTTTATTTCTTTTCTACTGATACAGACACCACGACACTCCCCGCAAGATATCACATGGTAATCACCAACACGGGCAATATAGGTATTGGCACAACAACACCCAATAACTACAAACTGGCTGTAGAAGGCGCCATCGGCGCACGCCGTATAAAAGTTACGCAGCAAGCCAACTGGGCCGACTTTGTTTTCCACCCGGAATACAAACTTCCTCCGTTACAGGAAGTAGAAAGCTTCATTACAAAAAATGGTCATCTGCCGGAAATCCCAACAGCAGCAGAAGTAAAAGAAAATGGCGTGGACGTTGGCGAGATGAATAAGCTCCTGTTACAAAAAGTAGAAGAGCTTACACTCTATCTTATTCAACAACAAAAAGAAATTGAATCATTGAAGCGCAGGATA
>NZ_DATCRD010000148.1:0-19702 GCF_036569185.1 Chitinophaga sp. | reverse complement strand
TAGCTAAACAATACAACTTTAAAAAATGTGAAGTGTTATTTGGGATTTGGAAGATGTTATGGGAGATTTGGCCTTTAATTCTGGAATTTTTCCGTATGCGTATTATTTTTTCTTTGTTGTTATTGTTGAGTGTTGGATTTAACGTGAGCGCCAGGCAGAAAGTTTTTGATTTTAATACCCGCTGTGAGCAGGCATATGATGCTATCATGCAGTTGAGGTTAAACACCGGAAGGGCTTTGCTGGAAGCAGAGAAAAAAGAGCACCCGGATAATCTGGCGCCTTATTTCCTGGATAACTATGCGGATTTTTTCCCGCTCTTCTTTAATGAAGATCCTGCAGAGTATTCAAAGAAAAGGAGCCTGCGGTCGTTCCGGCTGAATAAAATGGCGGAAGGATCACCGGATTCTCCTTACTACCTGTACACACAGGCGGCGATCAAGTTCCAGTGGGCGCTGATCAAAATAAAGTTTGATGAAAAATGGGATGCCACCTGGGAGATCCGGAAGGCATACATGATGCTGAAAGAAAACCAGCAGCGGTTTCCTGGTTTTGTGCCTAACAACCTGTTGCTGGGCGCTATGCAAACCGTATTCGGGACCATTCCGGAAGGATACAAGTGGATTACCAATATCCTGGGCCTTAAGGGGAGTATGAAAGACGGGATGGCCAATGTGAACAAGTTCATTGAGAGCAATGCGCCGGAAGCAAAGTTATTCCGGGAAGAATCCTACTACTATTACTGCTACCTGATGTTGTTTATTGTGAATAAACCGGAAGAAACGTGGGAATTCCTGCAAAGAAAACAGCTGGATACAAAGAACAACTACCTGTTTGCTTTAATGGTGGCTAACCTGTCACTGAACAACCAGAAGGCTGCCACTGGGATAAAAGTGCTCCAGGAGCGTAATGATACAGCGGAGTATGCGGACATCCAGTATTACAACTATGTAATGGGCTTACTGAAACTAACGAGGTTAGACCAGGATGCGCATATTTACCTGGAACGGTTTGTCAATAACTTCAAAGGCAAGTTTTATGTGAAGGAGTGCCTGCAGCGGCTCAGCTGGTACTATTACCTGGAAGGGAACCAGGCGGCGGCAGATAAATACCGGGCTTTGATCCTCACAAAAGGCGGGCTGGAAACGGATGCAGATAAGCAGGCATTGAAGGAAGCCAAAACCGGTAAATGGCCCAACCCTTTCCTGTTGCGGGTGCGTTTACTGAGCGATGGCGGGTATTTCACCAAAGCGCTGGCATTACTGCTCACAAAAAAAGCGGCAGAATTCCCGGCAATGGAAGATAAACTGGAATATGCCTACCGACTGGGCCGCATTTACGACGAAAGCGGGCAGGACGATCAGGCCATCGCCATGTATGAAGTAACCATAAAAGTAGGCAGCAACAGGCCGGAATATTATGCGGCCCGCGCTTCCCTCCAAATGGGTTACATTTATGAAAAAAGAAACGATAAAGCCAAAGCCATAGAATGTTATCAGCGTTGTCTGAACATGAAAGGCCATGATTATAAAAACTCCCTTGACCAGCGCGCCAAAGCAGGGATGCAGCGGGTTAACGGAACCTGAGCTTTCAACATCATAAAGGAATTTCCTTACTTATGTTACAGCGATTAACCATCAAGAATTACGCAATTATCGATCACCTGGAAGTAGACTTCTCAGGAAACCTCAACGTGATTACCGGGGAAACCGGTGCAGGTAAATCTATTCTGCTCGGGGCCCTTTCCCTGATACTGGGAGAAAGAGCGGACCCGGGAGTATTGTTCGATAAAACCGGCAAATGCATCATAGAAGGATTTTTTAAAGTAAAAAAATCACAGGTGGCCGATTTCTTCCAGGAACATGAACTGGACCTGGAAGATCAGCTGATCATAAGAAGAGAAGTAAGTGCCGCCGGTAAATCAAGAGCCTTTGTAAACGATACGCCGGTGAATATCTCCCAGCTGGCAGAGCTCAGTGGTTACCTGGTAGACCTGCACCAGCAGTTTGATACACTGGCGCTCGGTAATGCGGATTTCCAACGGGAAGTGATTGATGCACTGGTGAACAAGCCCGCCGAATTGCAGCAATATCACCAGGAGTTTATCCAGTACACACAGGTACAGAAGAAATATAAACAACTGCTGGATAACCGCGACAATGCCAATAAAGAGCTGGACTATAACCGTTTCCTCCTCGATGAACTGGCGGAAGCAGGTTTTAACCCCAACGAAATAGAAGACCTGGAAGCGGAGCTGCAAACATTAAGCCACGCGGAAGAGATCAAGAATACACTTAACCGTGTTTATTTTCAGCTGAAAGAAGATGAACAGCCCATCCTGCAGCAGTTAAAGCAGCTGCAATCATCCCTGCAGGGATTGTCGGGTTTTCATAAAGATGTACCCGCAGTGGCTGAACGACTGCTATCCACCTATCTTGAGCTTCAGGATATTGCCGGGGAAGTGGAAAGTATTAACGATCATGTACAATACGATGCGCAACGGATAGAACTGGTGAATGAAAGGATGGCGCTGGGTTACCGGTTGTTCAAGAAACATGGCGTACAAACCACGGATGAACTGCTGGCCATAAAGGAAACGCTGACACAGAAGGTAGATGATGTGCTGAACCTGGATGAGCAGCTGGCATCATTGGAGCAGGAACAAACACGGTTGAAAGAAAGCCTGACGAAAGCAGCCGGCGTTATCACCGGTCACCGCCAGGAACAGGCCGGGCCTTTTGAAAAACATGTGAATGCCCTGCTTGCGCAGGTAGGTATGCCTAATGCCCGCCTGAAAGTGGCTATCACGCCCGGGGAGCTCAATCCATATGGACAGGATACCATCGAATTCCTGTTTGATGCCAATAAGAGCAACCAGTTTGCGCCGGTAGGCAAGGTGGCATCCGGTGGTGAGTTGAGCCGTATTATGTTATGTATCAAATCGCTGGTAGCGCAGTCAGTAGCACTCCCTACCCTGATCTTCGATGAAATTGACACGGGGATTTCGGGAGAAGCGGCCCGCCAGGTGGGTGTTATCCTGAAAGGCCTTGCCAAATCGCACCAGATCATCTGTATTACCCATCAGCCGCAGATTGCGGGCAAAGCAGATGCGCATTACTTTGTGTATAAAGATGCCAAAGCCGATAAGGTCACTACCAGTGTACGTTTGTTATCACCGGATGAAAGGGTGAATAAGATTGCCCAGATGCTGAGCGGAGAGCGGCCCACCGCTGCCGCGCTGGAAAACGCCCGCGAAATGCTGGCTATACACTGATAACTGCCGTTTTATAACTGCGTAACATAATATCCGGTAATAACGCTTCATAACAGCCATCAATATATAATTGCTATGCCGCAGTAGCTGCTTTATAGCTGCTATTGCGTAAAAACCATTCCATATTAGCTGTTAGCCTTTAGCAGGCTGCCTTTAGCTGGTATAAAACCATCTAAATGCCGTTGCGGAGAGCTAACAGCTTTTTTTTTCAACTATAACGACTATTTTTGCCGAAATTAATTTTTGACCAAATGGCTCATAACTTATTAAAAGGGAAGAAAGGTATCATCTTTGGCGCACTGGACGACAAGTCTATTGCCTGGAGAACAGCACTGCGTTGCGTGGAAGAAGGCGCTGAAATTGTGCTTACCAATGCCCCTATTGCCCTGCGTATGGGTGAGATCAACAAACTGGCGGAAACCTGTAAAGCACCTGTTATTCCGGCTGATGTTACCAATATGGATGATCTGACCAACCTGTTCAACAAATCCATGGAGCATTTTGGAGGCAAGATCGACTTCGTTCTCCACTCTGTTGCTATGGGTATGAACATCCGTAAAGGCAGAAGCTATACCGACCTGGATTACGATTTTAATCACAAAACATTTGATATCTCCGCAATGTCACTGCACCGCGTGCTGCAAACAGCTTATAAGCTGGATGCACTGAACGAATGGGCTTCTGTGATTGCAATGTCTTATATCGCAGCTCAGCGCGTATTCCCGGACTATGGAGAAATGGCAGATGCCAAAGCCCTGCTGGAATCAATTGCTCGCAGTTTCGGCTACCATTACGGCACCCACAAGAAAGTACGCATAAATACCATCTCCCAGTCGCCGGTTAAAACAACTGCAGGTGGCGGTGTGAAAGGTTTCGATGGCTTTATGTCCTACGCAGAAAAAATGAGCCCACTGGGTAACGCCACTGCAGACGAATGCGCTAACTACGCTGTGGCCATGTTCTCCGACCTCACCAGGATGGTGACTATGCAGAACCTGTTCCACGACGGAGGTTTCTCCTTCACCGGTGTATCCAAGCCAGTGATCGACCAGATGGAAAAATAATAGCTTTATTTACTGAGCCCGGCGATGTAGCAAATGATAGGATCATCATTGCAGCATCGCCGGATCATTAAATACCAAAATAAAAGCCGCTTCCTTATCAGGAGCGGCTTAGTAATTATTTGTCATAGTAAAACGGGAGTGTGCGGTAAGCGATAGTGGCTAATATTCATCTTCGTTAAAGAAGAAGTCGTCCTGTGACGGATAATCAGACCAAATATCTTCAATCCCCTCATAAATTTCTCCCTCATCCTCCAGCTCCTGAAGGTTCTCGATTACTTCGATCGGTGCACCGGAACGAATGGCGTAGTCGATAAGTTCGTCTTTAGTAGCTGGCCATGGAGCGTCCTCCAGGTATGAAGCTAATTCTAATGTCCAGTACATCTTATTAAAATTTTTACTTTTTAATTTTCCGCAAAAGTATTATTTAATTTGAAATAAACAACTTTTACTATTTTATCGGTTAATTACTTTTCTTTGGGTTATGCTAACCGCTCGCAATGTTACCAAAAATTATTCCAATTTACCCATATTAAAAGGGGTGGATATTACTGTCAGTAAGGGGGAGATAGTAACTATCGTGGGATCATCCGGAGCCGGCAAAAGCACTTTGCTGCATATTCTCGGAACCCTTGATACGCCTACTGCCGGGGAGGTATGGCTGAATGATGTCAATCTGACGGCTTTAAAGGGAAACACCCTGGCCGATTTCAGGAACCGTCATATTGGCTTTATTTTCCAGTTCCATCACCTGCTGCCGGAATTCACCGCCCTTGAAAATGTTTGTATCCCCGGCTACATTGCCGGCGCCCGGAAAAGCCAGGTAAAGGAAAAAGCCGTATTCCTGCTGGAAACGCTGGGCCTCAAAGACCGGCTTGAGCACAAACCCAACGCCCTCTCCGGCGGAGAGCAACAAAGGGTAGCCGTGGCGCGCGCCCTGATCAACGATCCGGATGTGGTAATGGCCGATGAGCCAACCGGTAACCTCGACTCCCGTAACGCCAGGGAGCTGCATCACCTTTTCATGGAACTGCGGGACCAGCTGAAACAAACCTTCATCATTGTTACGCACAATGAAGAACTGGCGCCTATGAGCGACCGTCAGCTGGTAATGAAGGACGGGAAAATTATTTAGCCGTAGATACGGATGCCTGCCTTAAAAGTATTACAGTGCGCATTTACGATATCGCGGATATGGGTGGAATAGCCACCTCCCATGGCCACCGCGCAGGGGATATGATGTTGCCGCAGTGAATGGAAAACCATTTCATCCCGCTCCAGGCAGCCCTGCTGCGTTATTTTCAGCTTTCCGAACTTATCAGTTTCCAGTATATCCACCCCGGAGAGATAAAAAACAAGATCGGGTTTTACCCGGTTAATCAGCACAGGTAAAGCTTCTTCCAGCAACTGCAGATAGGCGCCGTTATCCATGCCGTCTGCCAGGGGAATATCCCAGTCGGATGTCTCTTTATGAAAGGGATAATTATGCGCACCATGCATACTAAACGTGTATACATGAGGGTTATCTGCAAACAGCGCGGCAGTACCATTACCCTGGTGAACGTCCAGGTCTATCACCAGCGCCTGCCGGATGAGTTGCCTGTGTAACAGGTAATTGGCGGCAACAGCAAAATCGTTGAGCAGGCAGAAACCTTCCCCATGATCTGCAAATGCGTGATGGGTGCCTCCCGCCACGTTAAAACCAATGCCATGATCCAGCGCATGCAGCGAAATATCAATGGTGCCCTGCGTAATCACTATCTCCCTTAAAGTGAGGGCGGGCGACTGCGGGAACCCTATCTTCCGCTGCTCCCGCGGTTCCAGTGTTTGATCCCTCAGCTTATGCCAGTATTCAGCTGTATGCGTGAGGAGGATGCTTTCCTCCGTAGCGGGTTCAGGGGCAAATAACTGCCCGGGTGTAATAATACCTTCCCGCAGCAGCTGTGCAGGTATCAGTTCATACTTGAGCATCGGGAAGCGATGGTCGGCCGGCAGGGGATGGGTATATATATCGTGACTGGCAATTTTCATTGTGCGCGTATAATCGATTTCCCGGCTATTACAAACACAGGATCCCTTTCATCAGGGTCAAGGGTAGCCGAGCCGGTAAAGTGGCCAAAAGCGGGTAAAATGCCGCAATAACGGCCAAAATAGAAACAGGGTAAACGCAGTCGCTGCCTGCCGGCTCCCTGCATCACGAAAGCCGGGTGCAGGTGCCCGGAAAAAGTATAGGCGAAGCCATTGGCATCTTCACAAGGCTCATGAATAAAATGAATGTTACGCAGGGTAAGCGCAGGATGTACATTGATCTGCAATTGCCCGTACACATCATCGGGCATGATATCATGGTTGCCTTTTACCAGGTCGAAGGAGATCCGGGAAAACTGTTGCCGCCATAACCTGAAATACTGTACTTCGTTGTTCTCCCGGCTATGGAACATATCGCCCACTATAATGATCCGCTCCGGCAGGTAACGGGTGATCAGCTGTTGCAACCGGAACAGGTCTTCCTGTACAATGCCCGCCGGCACGGCAATTCCTGCCTTCCTGAAATGAGCCGCTTTCCCCAGGTGCAGATCCGAAAGGATCAGCGCTTTCTCTTCTTCCCAAAAAATTGCCCGCTGTGGCAACAAATGCCAATGCTGCTCCTGAAAGTGAAATATTTCCCCAACCACTGGTTCAACTGTTTTTTAATGAAGTGCAAATTAGAGATTTCTTAGCCGTTCACCGTGATCAATTTTTTGATCCTGTCTTCCAGCTTTTCGCTGGTCATGGTATCACGCAAACTGTCTACTTTAATGGGGAAGCAGAAAGGCGTGAGCTTTTGCGGCGTGGTGATCACAATCCGGCTTACTGCAATACGTTCCAGCGTTTCCCTCAAACGGGCTTCTTCCATCTGGTAAAAGAACGCTTCATTGAACGCCTGTTTCAGCAGCAGGTTTTGAGGATCGTAATCCCTGAATACATTGAACAGCAGCGAAGCCGATGATTGCAGGTGACGGTTGGCTTTGTGCTTGCCGGGATAACCCTGGAATATCAGACCGGCTATCACTGCGATATCGCGGAACTTACGGCGTGCCATTTCCGTAGCGTTTACACTGGTTTGCAGTTCTGTGAGCAGGTTTTCGGTAGAAAATAACTGTTTGGCATTTTCGGCTGTTAACGGGATAGGCTGGTCAGATAGCAATTCGAAGCCATAGTCGTTCATGGCCATAGAAAAAGTAATGGGCTGGATACGGCTTATCCGGTAGGCCAGCAGCGCTGCCATTACTTCATGTACCAGCCTTCCTTCAAAGGGATATACGAAAAGATGATAACCGTCTTTGGTAGTGATCTGTTCAATCAGCAGCTCTCCGGCCTTTGGAATGTGCGACAGCTCTTCCTGCAAATTGAACAGCGGCTGCAGGGCGATCAGTTCGGGATCTTTTGTGTTCCGCGAGAGGGCTTCATTGAATTTTTCCCGGAGCATGCGCCCCAGGTTAGACGACAGGGGAATACGGCCGCCCTGGTAGCTGGGCACAATAGATCTTTTGGAATTGGATTTACGTACCAGCACGGTCATATCCTTGATCAGCACAAATTCAAGATTGCGGCCAGCCAGCGTAAAGGAGTCGCCGGGCGATAACCGGGAAATAAAGCTTTCTTCTATCACGCCAATATAGCCGCCGCTCATGAACTTTACTTTCAGCATGGCGTCGCTTACAATGGTACCAATGTGTAAACGGTGGCGCATGGCCATCATGCGGCTGCGGCAGATATAGAAATTGCCTTCCCGTTCTACTTTTTTGAATTCATCATAGCTGCCCAATGCATCGCCACCAGTGGTAAGAAAAGAAAGGAGCCACTGCCAGTCATCTTCCGTGATATGTTGGTAACAGAAGGTCTGCCGTACTTCTTCCCAGATATCACTGGCGTGAAAGCCGTCGGATACTGCCAGTGTCATCAGGTATTGGAGTAAAACGTCGTAAGCGAGCAATACCGGCATCCTGCTTTCAATAAGGTCCTGTTCCATAGCGGCTTTGAGCGCAGCCGCCTCTACCAGTTCCAGTGCATGCGTGGGCAGGAAGAAAATTTTACTGATGGCGCCGGGCTGATGTCCGCTACGGCCGGCTCTCTGTAGGAACCGGGCCACCCCTTTGGGGCTGCCCACCTGTATCACGCTGTCGACCGGCCGGAAATCCACGCCCAGATCCAGGCTGGCGGTACATACCACCGCTTTCAGAATCCCATTGTGCAGCGCTTCTTCCACCCATATGCGCAGTTCCATGTCTATAGACCCATGATGCAGGGCCAGTGCGCCGGCCAGCATGGGATCTTCCCGTAGCAGGGCCTGGTACCACAGCTCTGATTGGGACCGGGTATTGGTGAATATCAGCGTGGTTTGACTGTCGTTGATAACAGGAAGCGCCTGCGGCAGCATTTTGATCCCCAGGTGCCCTGCCCAGGGATAATTTTCTATTTCGTGGGGGATCACGCTTTTCAGGGCAATATTCTTTTTTAGTTTGGCGCGGATGATAAGCCCATCGCTGTGATACGGTCCCAGCAACACTTCCATTGCTTCGTCGAGATTGCCGATAGTAGCAGAGATCCCCCATACCTTCAACTGGTTTTCACGCAGTCCTCTCAGGCGGCTGAGGCCAAGCTCCACCATCACACCGCGCTTGCTGCCTATAAGCTCATGCCATTCGTCTACCACAACGGTGTGCAGGTGCTTAAATACAGAGGGGTATTCTTTCTGGGCCAGCAGCAGGTGTAAACTTTCCGGTGTGATGATCAGCACTTCGGGCATCTGCTTTTTTTGTGCAGCCCGTGTGGAAACAGGGGTATCGCCGCTGCGGATGCCCACCTGCCAGGGAATGTTGAGTTCCTGCAGGGCGCTTTCCATGGCCCTTCCCAGGTCTTTGGCAAGTGCACGCAGGGGTGTTATCCATAAAAGCTGTAAGCCATTTTTTGTTTTACGGGTATAGTCTTTCGGGTGCGCATCTATCCATGCGATAACGGCTCCCAGGAACAGGGAGAAGGTTTTTCCGAAGCCGGTAGGGGCATTTACGATCCCCGATTTGCCCTGCAGGTAAGCTTTCCAGGCATCCTCCTGGAATTTGAAGGGCTTCAGGTCCTTTTCGCCCAGCCAGTTATTGATCACTTTCCATCCACCCGAACGTTGTTGCATAGGAATGAAATTAGCATAAAATGATAAATCGTGAAACGCTTATTTTTGCGTTATGCTCGCAAAATTTTTCCATCTCACCGAACACAAGACAACTGTAAAAAAAGAAATACTGGCAGGGTTAACTACCTTTTCCACAATGGCATATATACTGGCCGTTAATCCCAGTATACTGTCGCGCACAGGAATGGATTTTAATGCACTGATCACTGCCACAGCGCTGGCGGCGGCTATTGGTACGCTGGTGATGGCGTTATATGCCAGGCTGCCTATAGGCGTGGCGCCGGGAATGGGATTGAATGCTTTTTTTGCCTACACCATTGTATCGGCTATGGGTTATAGCTGGCAGTTTGCGTTGACCGCCGTGTTCCTGGAGGGAATTATTTTTATTTTTTTGTCGATGTTCCGGATCCGGGAGGCGATCATCAACAGCATACCGGAAAACCTGAAGCACGCTATTTCAGTGGGCATCGGCTTATTGATTGCATTGATAGGGATGGCCAATGCGGGTATTATTGAAACGGGCATGCATCATGTGGGCGACGGAAAACTGGACGGCGTGATCCTGAAGATGGGGAACATTACCAGTGTTGGGCCCCTGGTTGCGTTGATAGGGCTGATTGTGAGCGCTGTACTGATGTACCGTAATGTGAATGCCGCTTTACTGATTGGCATACTCGCTGCCACGGTGGTAGGGATCCCGCTGGGGATCACGCATTTCCCGGCAAACGGCCACCTGGTAAGCCTGCCACCCTCGCTGGCGCCCGTAGCCTTCAAATTAGAGTTCGATAAGATATTCACCCTGGATATGGTGATGATCCTGTTTACCCTGCTGATGGTAAATCTTTTTGATACCGTAGGTACATTGATAGGGCTTTGCAATAAAGCCGGGCTGCTGGATGAGAATGGACGCCTGCCCCGCGCCAAGCAGGCGTTGATGGCAGATGCGGTGGGCACTACCGCTGCAGGTTTGTTAGGCACCAGCGTAGTAACAGCCTACGTGGAAAGTGCCAGTGGTATTGCAGCGGGAGGTAAAACGGGTTTAACAGCCCTTACAGTGGCCGTTATGTTCCTGCTTTCCCTGTTCTTTGCACCGGTATTTGCCATGATCCCGCAGGCGGCTACAGCACCCGCCCTGATCATTGTAGGTATGCTGATGATGGGAGCGGTGACCAAAATAAATTTCAATGATGTAACAGAAGCGATTCCCGCGTTTTTAGCTATTGTGATGATGCCTTACAGCTACAGCATTGCAGAAGGGATCGTGTTTGGTATGTTGTCTTATGTATTACTGAAAGTATTAACCGGGCAATACAAAAGCATCAGCCCTGTGATGTATGTACTGGCAGTGTTGTTTGTCATTACTTTCCTCGTGAAGTAATTATTCTTTCAGCGTAACGGCATCGTCGCCCACGTAAAGGGTATGCATCATACCACATTTAAGCGCATAGTTATTTTTCTGATGCCCTACGGGGAAATTGAAACATACCGGGTAACTGAAATCCTTTACTTTTTCCAGAACCATATCGTATACCGTTCTGCCAAATTCTTCGCCGGGATCATCCGGTTTAATACGGTTAAACCCGCCAATGATAAGGCCCGCTAGGTTATCCAGCTTATGCGAGCGCTGAAGGGTGCCCAACATACGGTCGAGGCTATACGGATATTCCCCCACTTCTTCCAGGAACAGGATCTTTCCGTTTGTATCAATTTCAGAGTCGGTGCCCGACATACTTTGGATAATGGAAAGATTGCCGCCGGTGATCACGCCACGTGCTTTCCCTTTCCGGTTACGGGTATCCGGTGCTGTGCTGTACTGCATTTTTTTACCGGTGAGCGCCTGGTAAATAGACATGATGGTATCCTGGATAACAGGTTCTGATTTTCCGAAATCATCCGGGAAGCTGTTGCACATTTTGGAATGCAGGGAGGCTATGCCGAAGTGCCGGCCAATATGGCAATGTAATACGGTAGCATCACTAAAGCCGATCACCCATTTGGGTTTCCGCTGGAAACGGGAAAAATCGAGCTTGTCAATGATCCGTGCGGTGCCATAGCCACCACGCCCACACATAATGGCTTTCACATCATCATCGTTCAGCATGGCCTGCAGGTCGGCCAGTCTTTTGGCATCAGTGCCGCCGAAGCTGTAGTCGCGGTCGCCAACGGTTTTGCCTATACGTATATTAAAACCCCAGCTTTCCATAATCCGGATGGCAGGTTGTATCTCCTCCCTGTTAATGTACCCCGCGGGGCAGGTGATGCCAATGATATCGCCGGGTTTCAGGTAAGGAGGCACAAGTGGCTCCTTTTTACCGGAAGGAACGGGTAAGCCAATGCTGGCAAGCGTTTGCAGCGCCGGTAATCCTGCGCCGGTGGTAATAAGGGCAGACAAAAAGTGTTTGCGGTTCATACGCTTAAAATAAGCATATTTCAGCAGATAACTATGCAGTGATCATTTCGCGGATAGACCAGTGGGCAATGTATTGTTCATCTTTCAACCGGATGATATCAATAATGCGCAGGGTAGCTTTCCTGCCGGTTGGCGCCTGTCCCATAAAAGGGGCGGTGAAGGTGCCTGTAAATGCTTTATGGGTAACTACTTTATCATCTTCCGCTATCATATCAAAAATTTCCAGCTGAAGATCCGGCATAGCAGGATGTAATAATTTTAAAATAAAATCGCGGGTGGCGTTACGGTCTTTGCTGCCTTCAGGCCCTGTGTGATTAATAAAATCCGGAGCTACTATTTCTTCAAATGCCTGGAGGTTACCTTTCACCAGGAACTCTTCATTAAAGCGTTTTACCACTGCCTTATTCTTTTCTGATAATGTTTGCATCTTCTTCTTTTTTTTATGTACACAAAATTATCGCGGAATATTTACGGCTGGTAACGGGAAAAGCTCAGATGATCGCTTTTTTGGCTCTTACATGATTGGGCGTAACGCCGTAGCGCTGTTTGAAGATGCGGATAAAGTGCGATGTGCTTTCAAAGCCACAGGTGACGGCTATTTCGGCTACCTGTTGTGTAGTGGTTTCCAGCAATGTGCGTGCATAAGACAGCCGTTGTTCATTGATCCACCGGCGGGGAGATGTTTGGTATTGCTGCTGGAAATCACGTTTAAAAGAAGCCAGGCTGCGACCGGATAACCTTGCCATTTCGTCCAGGGTAACCGGCTGGAACAAGTGCTGTTTTACAATAAAGGTAATGTCCTGTGGCTGGGCGTATACAATCTGCTGTATAAAAGCAAGTACGGAAGCATGCTGTGGAGTGCCCAGCAATAACAGGAATGCCTCATATAATTTTACAGACAGTAAAGCCGCCAGGGTAGATGGTTCCTCCCTGAAATAAATAGTATACTGTTCTCTGAAAGCCTCCAATAAAGGGGTAATGGGAACAGTGAGATAATTGGTGGAAGCAGCTTTAACCGGCGTCGTATAATTGTATTTGTGCAGGAACCTGCGCAGTTGTTCATCTGAAAAATATAACAGCAAACTTTGAAACTGTAAACCTTCTTCCACAAAATCAGACATCACGTAGAAGCCGCGTTTCATCAATAGCATGGAACCTGCTTCCACCTTCACCGTATGCTGGTCGAAGTGCAACAGCTTATGCCCGGTTAACACAAATATCATTACATTTTCCGTGAGGAATACGGTGCGTTTTTCGGCTTTATTTCTTTGCTTCAGCTGAGCAAAATGGATGTTACCTGCTTTAAGGATCTGTTGCCCTTCCTGGTTTGTTGGAAATTTGACTAACATGGGGCAAAGGTAAGGGAATCCGCAGCAGGATTAAACCGGGTGCCGGACAAAGCCGATTTGAACCCGTGGTTCCTGTGGAGAACTTAGTAATTGTTTGAGATATTCAAAGACTAATGTTATCTGTTCATCATGGCCTGTTATACGGGTTTCCAATTGTTCCAGCTTTAGCAGGATATCTTTTTGTGTAAGTGTCATTTCCCTCATTTTGATAAAAATGCGGACAATCTGAATATTCACCGCGATAGCCCTGTCGCTGTTCAAAATACTGGCGGGCATTACCGCTCCATGTTCTGTGAATACATAGGGAAGATTTTGGAGAGAATTTCAAATTTTTATGGTGGTCGCATTTTGCGACTACCTCTTCTTTTTCAATAACGTTAACTGGAACATAAAATCATTCGGAAAACGCTTCAGGTTACGCTTTTCCCTTTTTAACTTTTCCCTACACAAAACGTTACTATTAATGGCAGCATTTTTGAAATCAATTCCAAAACCTGATGCTATGCGTCTCCTCATTATTTTCTTATCACTTCTGTCCGCTTCCACTGCGGTAACCGCGCAGAAAAGCGCCTGGCTCATCACTCCCGGAAAATCTATAGGGCAGATAAATATTGAAGCCCCGGCCCAGAGCCTTTCCGTATTAGGAAAACCGGACGGTGGCGATGCAGCTATGATGAAAGCCTGGCGGATCTGGTACAGCCGCAGGAAAGATAACAGTATCGATTCTTCGCATATGCTGGCCGTATTTACTGCGATGCGCACCCAGGATACACAATATGTAAAACAGATCCGGGTGAATTCACCGAAGTTCAGAACCAGTAAGGGAGTAGGCCCCGGAAGCACAATTGCCGCTATCAGGAAAGCATACCCTGGTGCCCAGAAGGCACAGGCTTATGAATCTGCCAATAAAGCCAGAAAGATTGTAGTGTATGAAGATAAAAAGCTGGGAATTGCTTTTGAAACGGCTAATTCCGGGAAAAGGAAACCAGTATGTTCTATGGTAGTTGTTTTTGATCCCGGGGAATCTGCCGCAGGCGTCCTGGATTTTCATGCAGGGTTTGATCTTATGAATCCTGTGGCGCCATAGCTTTCCGTTTGTTTTCCCTTTTCTTCTGTCTCATTTGCCGGTCCAGCTCATGATAATATTCCCGGGGATGTTTATAACGCTCCTTCTCCCTGTGCTCATGTATACGGATGCCTATGTTATAGAGCAGCGACATGCTGAAGAGGCCTTTGATATCAGGGTTATTATTGCTGAAGTTAAACATGTAGGACGACTGAAGGCTCCACGAGGAATTACCCATTGGAAAATTGATCCTGCCGTCCAGCACCAGGCCGTGTGCATGCACTTCGGTAGTGTCTATTCCCGGACCGGCATCTACACGGCGCCAGCCATTGTGTGCTGCATAACCTGCCCCAACCGAATAACCCATATATTTATAGCTATGCGGAGTGGCAGCATTACCAAAGGTATAATTAATAGTTACGGGAACATTTACCATCCATCCTGGTTGAATAGGACCAGGCATATCATACGCTTTGTTAGTACGGCGGTCACTACCCACAGAAGGCCCTATTGCAAAGCAGGCGCCAATTGATAAACTTTCCTTTTTAGAAAACTCATAAAAATTGAATCTCGGTTCAAAGCTGAAAGCCATTGCACCATAATGATGGCCTCCTATGCCGCCTATTCCGACAGCCGATTGAAATGATCTTTTTTGGGCGGTAACATGCAATGTTGCAAATACTAACAGTGAAAGGTAAAGGTGTTTCATACAAGTGGAACGGATAAGTGAACGCTTGGTTACAGGGGCCGGTAGTTTTTATCAACCATTTTATCTTGTACTACTCACCTTTGCTCCTATATTGTAATTAACGGAGATGCCGGCAATACCATGAATGTCGGGGTTATATTGATTGTTATTGAAGAGATAGGAGCAACTGATACCAAATGAGTGATGACTAACAGGAAATCTTATCCCGGCGCCAAGCGCAATACCGGATACATGTACCTGGTTGGTGGTTACTTCTTCATCATCTATAAATTCCACACTACGGGTGGAATTCTGAAATCCATAACCGGCGCCCGCAAAAAATCCCCATTTTGTAAGCGCCTGGCTGGTGGCTGCATTACCATAATTCCAGGTCAGAAGGAATGGTACATTTATCATAAAGATACTGGTGGAATTGCCGCCTGTGTTGCTGTTGTAATTATCGCCGATAGAAGTACCCAGGCCAAGCTGCATCCCGGCCGATAATACCGATTTGTTGGAGAAACGTATCATATTCAGCCGGGGGGAATAAACGATTCCTCCACCCAGGAAATTGCGGGTGGTGAATAATCCTCCGCCTATCGCATGCGAAAACAACGGTGATTGCGCCCGCGCTGTAACGGGTATCAGGAAGCAGCATCCTGCACACAGTAATGCGTATAGACGTAACATAGGTATCGGGAATAGTTAAAAAACTACCTGGTGTGTAGCTTTAATCACTGAGATAACAAATATACTTTGTGTATGGCTTAGATTATCTAATTCGCCAAGTTTATTTACATAAAATTCACGGTATTCATCCATGTCTTTCACCTGTACTTTGATCATGAAGTCGAATTCACCGGAGATATTCAGGCATTCGGTTACTTCTGTAAAACCGAGTATTTCCTGAATAAATTTCCTGCCGCATTTTTTATTGTGCTCTTTCAGTGTGATATAACATAGTACGGTAAGACTCTTATTAATTTTCCTGGGGTCCACTATAGCGGCGTATTGCTTGATAACGCCTGCCTGCTCCATTTTCCGGATACGTTCATATACCGGGGTAGTACTGAGATTTAACTGGCGGGCAATATCGCGGATGGTCATTTTAGCATCCTGTTGTAATAATTTCAGGATACCAAGATCTTTCTCATCCAGGTTTAATTGTATATCCGTATTATTTTCTTTTTTACCGGGCATGCCTGTATCAATTTGGAACAAATATCTGATTTATTAGAAGATTATAGCTGTTTATTCTAAATTTTTGAGAATTAAATGTCTTTTGAGATGTTTTAATAGGTTTGTGCCGTGAAAAAAGAACGAATTATATTAACCGTAGCCTGTATGGCTATTTTCTTTGAAGCATTGGATGTATCCGTGCTTAACATGGCCATTCCACAGATGGAATCATTTTTTCATTTCGGTGTAAACGCCATTCAATGGGTGCAAACAGTGTATGTATTATTTTACGCCGGCCTTGTATTACTTGGCGGCCGGCTGGCAGATACCATAGGGAAGAAAAAAGTATTTGTTACCGGCGCCTGCTGTTTTGTACTGGCATCCCTGGCGGCAGGATTTTCCCTGAACTTTACCTGGTTGCTGATATGCAGGGCCTTGCAGGGCACAGGCGTGGCACTGGCCATCCCGGCAGCGATGGCTGTTATCACCAACACCTTTACGGAGCCTGTTGAAAGGAACCGTGCCTTTGGAGTTTTTGGCGCTACGGCGGGTATCGGGTTTGCCACGGGACTTGCCACCGGCGGCCTAATCAGTAATTATCTTGGCTGGCAATGGGTGTTTTTTATTAATGTGCCGGTAATAGGATCAGCCATTATACTGGCCATGATCTATATTCCGGCAGATGAAAAGCCGGCGGTAAAACCGGAGCATAACCTCCTGAGCGCTATCCTGATCACGGGCCTCATGATGCTCGCAGCATGGCTCATTCACGACCTTGGCAATATTACCCACCACTATATGCAGTATGGTTTGTGGCTGTTACTGTTTCTTGCGGCGGGTATATTTTTTATACGTCGGGAGCGCGTACATCCGTCGCCGTTAGTAGACCTCCGTTTGTTCCGGTTGCATGGAGTGATCACAGGAAACATCGGAGCAGTAATGCTTGGCAGCATTTTCCTGAGTTATATTTTCATGCTTACTTTATACCTGCAGCAGGATCTTCATTTCACTTCCTCCCAGGCGGGACTGCTGTTGTTTCCTTTCAGTATTTTATCCGGCATTGTTTCAAAATTTATCCTGCCACATCTCTTCAGAACAATGGGTGTGATAAAAACAGGCATGCTGGGTAATGTGTTTATGGGAGCCGGAATCCTGTTCTTTATGGCCAGTTATTTTACGGATTATTCTTTTTTGTTTATTCTCTGCGCGGCGGGTTGTATTAATTCATTTGGTATGGCCATTACATTTCCCTGTGTAACTATCCTGGCTGTGCAATCTGTTCCGGAGCCACAGCAAGGGCTTGCCTCGGGGATCAACGGTACGGCTAATGCGCTGGGAGGCGGCCTGGGACTGTCTTTGGCAGGATTAATAATGCAGCTGGCAGCAACCAGAGGATGGAGCAGTTATGGTGCAGCATTAACCATGCTGGTGATCATTGCGGTATTGTCTGTTGTACAACTATTGGTATTTTACCGGAAGAATGCATCAGCTGCCGGTGCCGGTGTTATGGCCATTCACCCGTAATAGTTCTTTCAGGTCTTCCAGGGTATTGATCTCCGCTACGGGCTTATCTTTCCGCCAACGGTTAATACGCGGGAAACGCAGCGCCACACCTGATTTATGACGATTGGAAGCAGCAATGCCTTCAAAAGCAATTTCAAATACCAGTTGTGGCTGCACTGTTCTAACCGGTCCGAATTTTTCAAGGGAGTGGCGTTTGATCCAGTTGTCCACTTCGGCAATTTCTTTATCTGTAAGACCGGAATAGGCTTTGGTAAAGGGTACCAGTTGTTCGCCATCTTTCACGGCAAAAGTATAATCGGTGTATAAATTTGAACGGCGGCCATGGCCTTTCTGTGCATATATCATCACTGCATCTATAGTGAGCGGATCAATTTTCCACTTCCACCAGTCGCCCCGTTTGCGGCCTACCTGGTAAGCAGCCATTTTTCTTTTGAGCATTAGTCCTTCGCTGCCTTTATCGCGCGATAGTAACCGCAGCTGTGTTAATTCATCCCAGCTATCGAAAACGATTTCCGGTGAAAGTTGTAACATCGGCGCCTGTACGTTTTGTACCAATGTTTCCAGCAGGGCACGTCGTTCTGCCAGTGTCTTTTCCCGGATATCTGTTCCTTCCCATTCCAGCAGGTCATAACTTAGAAAGATGACCGGCGCTTCCTGCAGCTGTTTGCGGGTTACATTTTTGCGGCCAATTCTTGTTTGCAATGTTTGAAAAGGTAGTGGCAATCCATTGTCAAAAGTGAGTATTTCCCCATCCAGTACTGTTCCATCCGGTAGCGCAGTATTCAGGGGTACAAACTCGGGGAACTTTTCCGTGATCAGTTCTTCTCCCCTCGACCATACAAACAGTTGCCCTTCCCGTTTGATGATCTGCCCACGGATACCATCCCATTTCCATTCCGCCTGCCATTCTTTTTCCGGTCCCAGCGCTCCGGGTGATCCTTCCAGCGCGTAGGCAAGGTAAAAGGGGTAGGGCCTGGATGCATCCGCACCGGTGGTATGTTGATGTAACAGTTCTTCTATGGTGACATTATGCGGATCCCAGTTGCCGCTGATCATATGGGAAAGGGTGGCGGGCTCGATGTCGTAAGTTCTGGCCAGCGCATTCACCATCATTTTCTGCGACACGCCTATACGAAAACCACCGGTGATCAGTTTGTTGAACACAAATCTTTCTCCGTTATCCAATGCATCCCATGCCTGTAAAATAAACGCCTGTTTGGTTTCTTCCGTTGCTTTTTCCAGTTGCTGCAACTGTTCCAGCCAGTAATGAAGAGGGGCTGCCACTGGCTTTGTCCGTGGGGGAAGCAGCAATGCAATGGTTTCACCAAGATCGCCTACGGTATGATAACATTCTTCAAAAAGCCAGTCGGACAGCCCGGTAACCTGCATGCACCATGTTTTCAGCTGGGTGCTGTTAACCGTCCGTTTTGGCCGCCGTCCGGAAAACAATGCGAGTACCCATGTTTTATCTTTATCCGGCGCTGTGGCAAAGTACTGGCTCAGCGCCCCCAGCTTCTCGTTGGTTTTGGTGCTGTTGCTTAATAGTTGTACCAGTTCAGCAAATTGTTGCACGGCTTAAGATTCAGGGTTATTAATAATTTCTTCGTCGCCATAGGAAGTAGTTACTTCCTGTGCGGCAATACCTTTCTCCGTCAGGTAACGGGCAAACACGCTACTGAAGCCATGTGTGGCATATACCTGTTCAGCGCCGGTGGCGGTAACTGCTTCCAGCAGGCCGGCCCAGTCGGCATGGTCAGATAGCGCAAAGCCTGCATCTGCATTCCTGCGCCTCATATTACCACGTACCTGCATCCAGCCACTGCATATGCCCAGTGAGTAAGGTTGGAACCTGCGCATCCATACATTATCTTCCGCCGAAGGCGGTGCAATGATTACCGCATTTTTAAAGGTTGCTTTAGGTGTTTCAGGAGTGATTCTTTCTACCGGAGGCAAAGGCCAGCCTTCCTGTAACAGCACTTCATGC
>NZ_DATCRD010000147.1:0-18690 GCF_036569185.1 Chitinophaga sp. | reverse complement strand
CGATAAGGAATAGCACTTAAACAGATAATTATACCGGGCCACCGGGATGAGCAGTTTGCGTTTTGAGCGCCCTGTTTGTCCCGGTGTTTTTTTAGTGTCATGATACCGCAGTAAATGCTAAATATTTAGCTAAAATGGACAAAAAACAACGCTGAAATGATCTAGTGGGCAGCATTCACATACCCTTATAGCCGCTCGTAAAAAAAGGGGGTGGATTATAATGAAAAAGTATGAGGTTTAGTATGCCATTCTAACCACATAGTTCATGAAAAATAAGTACTTAAAGGGCGCTCATTTATCCGAGCGCAAGTTTAAGGAGATCCTGCGGCTGTTTGCCGATGATCTCACTGCGACCCAGATAGCAAATATCAGCGGTGTAAGCAGGGTAACTATTAACAGCTACCTGAAGAAGCTACGACACCAGATTGCGCGATACTGTGAAACGCAGCATCCTGTGCCGGTTCCCGTATTAACGTATGAACCCCGGCAGAGCGACCTTACCTCCGACCACGATAGCGACACGCTGGTGGCGGTAAAGCCGGAAGTAGACCGGATTGTAAAGCCGGTGATTTTCGGCATCTGCAGATCCTCAGACCGGTTACACACCGAAATTCTCCCAGATGTAAGCAGGTCCATGATCCACGCCGCTACCCGCGGGCGTTCCGTACTGGAAACGCAGTCTGCTACTGAGCGCTTGCGCCGGTTCAACGGGCTGGTTGATCTTGGTCAGTACCGTTTATACCGGTTGGGGCAAACATCAGACACCCATCAGATGGATGATGTAGATGCTTTCTGGGGCCTGACCAAGCACCGCCTGGCTAAGTTCAAAGGGCTTAACCGGAACACCGCGTATTTGCATCTGAAAGAGTGTGAGTACAGGTTTAACCATCGTAATGATGATCTTTTCACGGTATTGCTGGAGTTGTTGAAAACATATCCGCTTACCCTTTCCTGATAAACATATTGGCCCCGCATTTATGCGGGGCAACTTTAATCTCGATTTAGATTTTGGTTGATGAGCACAGGCGGTATTCTTGCCGCTTGTTTCATTTTTATGCCCATACACGTTATTTTATATAACAATATGTTAATGGGATGTTAAAAAGATGTTATCTAAACGTTATCAGCAACTTTCCAAGCTTAACTTTTTGTTAAGAATTATTACATTTGATCCCGGTTGAAAATTGCTTAAGGAAACTGCTTATGAGGAAGAAGTTGACTACTTCTATTTGTGATTTATTGAATAAATCGCAAAAGAAAGGGTTAATTATTTAATATAATATATGGTCAAATATCACTGTACCGTTTACCCGCTCCAGCTTTAAGTATCCAATTACAATTTCACCAACTGCTTATTTAACGGGAACCAATTGAATTAAGGCTTAGGGCCTTGATAATGATGTTTATTATTTTTTAAGGTTAGGAAACAAAATCATGCTTATGAGGAAAGTACTATTTCTCCTCTTGTCCGTGCTATTTCTGGGCGGGCAGGTCTATGCGCAAAGTCGCACAGTAACAGGGAGAGTCACTGATGCCACTGATGGCTCAGCAATTCCCGGTGCCAACATCCAGATCAAAGGCACCACCAAAGGAACCGTAACAAATCCGGAAGGCGCTTACACTATCCAGGTAGATGCCAATGCTACACTGATCGTATCTTTTATTGGATTTGAAGCAAAAGAAGTACCTGTTGGGAATGCAGCTACTTTAAATGTAAAGCTGAAAACTGATTCCAAAAGCCTGGAAGAAGTAGTGGTAACAGGTTACACCGTAGAGAAGAAGATCAACTCCACCATTGCAGCCTCCAGCATCAGCGGCGCAAAGATCAACAATGTGGCACTGCCCGACGTAAACCAGATGCTGCAGGGTAATGCGCCCGGCGTGGCGGTATCTACCAACTCCGGTCAGCCCGGCGCTAAAACGGAAGTGCGCATCCGTGGTATCGGTTCCATTTCCGCCAGCAACAGCCCGCTGTATGTAGTGGATGGTGTGATCATTTCTTCCGGTGATTTCACCCAGAACACACCTTCCCAGGATGTAATTGCCAACCTGAACCCTGCTGATATTGAAAACGTGACTATCCTGAAAGATGCGTCTGCAACAGCATTGTATGGCTCCCGTGGTTCCAATGGTGTGGTAGTTATAACTACCAAAACCGGTAAAAAAGGCCAGAGCAGAATTAATTTTAATGCCAAATATGGTTTTCAGAACCTGGCGCATGGTATTGATATGATGAATTCTACAGAGCTCCTTGCTTACCAGCGCGAAGCCATGAAGAATGCTACCAAAAAAGATGGTACACCGCTTTTCACCGCAGAACAGATCCTTGCCAATCGCCCCAACAGCCTGGCAAATATTAACACCAACTGGATGGATGAAGCATTCCGCACCGGTAAAACCCAGTCCTATGGTATTAATGCCAGCGGCGGAAACGAAAAAACACAGTTCTATGCTTCTGGTGACTATTTCAAACAACAAGGTATCCTGATCGGTTCGGACTTCAGTCGTTACAGTGGACGCTTGAATGTAGATCATAAATTCAACGAGAAATTTGACCTGAGCGTAAAGGTGAACGGTAGCTACACTGACCAGAGAAGCGCTAGTGCAGGTAATAGCTATTCATCCCCATTGATGGGAGCTTTAGCCAATTCTCCGTTTATACCTTCCCGTGATGAGAATGGAAATCCTTATAACGGATATACTGCCGGGCAGCCAGGTACTACTTCCTGGACTGGTTTTGCTGATATTCCTTCCTCCTACCGCCCGGTATTACGTGGTGGTAACTTCCTGAATACTGTAAGCAGTAACTATAACAGAAGTAATAACACCCAAACAGTTTTCAATGCTGCATTGGGCTACAACATTATCGACGGGTTACGTTTTGTAGTGAAGGGAAATGCCGAGCTGACCAACATCCGCGAGAAACAATGGACTTCGCCTAACTCTTACGACGGCCGTAACTACGGTGGTTACCTGTATAACGTAAATACCAACATGGCGCTGTACACTACCCAGCAGTTACTGACCTATAATTTTAACATAGGTAAAGATCACAGTATCCGCTTACTGGCAGGAAATGAATATTCCTTCCAGAACCGTGTATGGAACTATAGCGCAAAGAATGGCTTCCCGAATGGCCAGGCGCAGGTGCCGGATGCAGGTTCCCAGTACTTCGACATGGCAGGTGATGAAACTTCTTACGCCTTCCAGGGCTTATTGGCAAAAGCGGATTATGATTACAAATCAAAATATTTCCTGAGTGGTAGTTTCAGGAGAGATGGTTCTTCCCGTTTCCCTAAAGACAACCGCTATGGAAACTTTTACTCTGTAGGTGCTGCATGGCGCATTACGGAAGAAGAATTTACAAAGAATATTTCCTGGCTCAGCGATCTGAAACTGCGCACCAGTTATGGTATCATGGGTAATGCGGAAGGTTTGGGAGATTATCCGTACCAGCCGCTGTACAGCCTGGTAGGTGCATATGACGGAGGTTCTGTTGCCTACCTGAAACAACCGGGTAACATGGCATTGAGCTGGGAAAAACAAAACCTGTATGATGTAGGTTTGGATATCAGCGTGCTGAAAAAACGTTTATACGGTAGCGTAGGATACTACGACAAGCGCTCTTCCGCATTGTTGATGCAGCTGCCATTGTCTATGACCAGCGGCTTTGACGTAATGACGATGAACGTAGGTAAAATGCTGAACCAGGGATTTGAAGTAACACTGGGTGGTATACCGGTGGCTACTAAAAACTTCCAGTGGACTTCCGACCTGAACTTCGCAACGCTGAAAAACAGGATCCTGTCGCTGGGAGGCCAGCAGTTTATCCCGGCTGGTTCCCGCCAGCGGATTGAAGTGGGCATGCCATTCGGGTCCTGGTATATGCCGGTTTGGACAGGTGTGGATCCGGCAACTGGTGCAGCTACCTGGGAAGGTGCTGATGGAAAACCAACATCTGACTACAATTCAGCAGTTAGAAAATATGTTGGCCAGGCACTGCCTAAGATCACCGGCGGTTTCACCAACAAATTCTCCTATAAAGATTTCGACTTGTCTGTATTCATCACTTTCAGCGCTGGCAACAAAGCATATAACTATAACCGTTCCTTCCTGGAAAGCGATGGTAACAACACAACCGGAAACCAGGCAAAAGATGCGGGCAGCCACTGGGAAAAACCAGGCGATATTGCCGACAGGCCTAAAGTTATCTGGGGTAACGGTACCAATTCCAATGCCTCCTCTACCCGTTACCTGGAGGATATTTCTTACGTAAGACTGAGAAACCTGTCGTTAGGTTACAATCTTCCGAAAAGCACTTTGAGCAGACTGAAAATGCAGGGATTAAGAGTGTATGCGCAGGCAGAAAACTTATTTACGCTGACAGGGTATAAAGGATGGGATCCGGATATGAGCACCAACCCGATTTCTCCGACCAGTACTGCGTCTCCGGCTACTACTAATGCAGGAACTGATTTTTACCGTTATCCTACTTCAAGGGTGATCACATTTGGTATTAGTGTGGGGCTGTAATGAAGTAACATCAAAAATTTAAGTTAATTATGAAATATACAAAACTCTCCATATTGGCATTGGCTGCAGCTGGTTTGTTTTCAGCTTGTTCCAAGCTGGATCAGAATCCGCAGTCCTCACTGAACGAAGGCGATGCGGTAACTGAAGGGAACGCCCGTATCCTGGCAAACGGGATGTATGAGCGTATGCAGACGCTGGAATATTATGGCCGCGATTTTATGATAGTAACAGACCTTGGGGGCAATGATATGAAGATCACTTCCCAGAACTCCAACAGGTTTATAACAGAATTCCAGCTGAACTATACACCGTTAGTAGCGCCGCAAACCAATACTTTTCTCAATGCCTACCGGGTGGTAAACCAGGCGAACGTGTTGATTGATAAACTGCCGGAATCAGAAAAAACCAGCACTATCCGCGGGGAGGCTTATTTCCTGCGTGCGCTGGCAGACTTTGATCTGGCCAGAAGATACACCCGGCCCTATACCAACGTTGGGGCAAAGGTGAATGAGGCTAATACAGGGATTACATTGGTGACCAAAGCAGTGGATGCACCTGGTACATTTAAACCAGGCCGCAGCACACTGGCAGAAACATATGCATCAATCATCAGTGATCTGAAGGTTGCCCAGCAAACCGCTCCTGCCGGCAAATCTGAAAATAAATCAGCCAATATTTTTAACGCTACAAAAGATGCGGCTACCGCGTTGCTTACCAGGGCTTACCTGTACAAAGGCGATTGGCAGCTGGTAATTGATGAAGCGGATAAACTGGTTGGTAAGTATCCTTTGTACGAAGCATCCGAAGTGGCAAAAGCCTTTAACCTGGATGCAGCTGGTGCCGAGGAAATATTTTCACTGCGTTTCCTGACTCCCGACGGTAATGGTGCCAATAACTTTGGTTATATGTATGTGCCGGCTAAATTAGGCGGATATGGTGATATAAGATTGACCGATGGTTTTATGGATTTACTGGATCCGAAGGATGTGCGTAATGAGCTGGTGCAAAACCTCGATGGCAGCAACTACCTGATGAAGTTCTCAGGTAATGAGGCTACCGGTCAGGTGGGCCTTGTGAATGTGAAGATCCTGAGGATCAGTGAAGTGTTACTGAATCGTGCAGAAGCATATGCTGAGCTGGGCAACCTGCAGAAAGCAACTGACGACGTGAATATGCTGAGGGCCAAACGTGGCCTGGATCCGTTTACGGATGTAGCTAATATTAAAGCTGAAATCGTTAAACAGAGAAGATTGGAACTGGTGGGTGAAGGTTTTGGTATGACTGATCTGTTCCGTAAGAACGGACAGCGTAATATTAAGGATGCCAACGCACTGAGTACGAGGGTTACAGAAGCGAATGATTTCCGTGTGGCTTTCCCGATTCCACAGGCTGAAATGGATGCAAATCCTAACATGGTACAGAACCCGGGGTATTCTAATTAACGCACAGTATTGTTATATAATAAAAAAGGTGTCTTTTTCAGAAGACACCTTTTTTATTAACTATACTGGATAAGAAGAATAGCCGAAGAAGGTTATCGAGTGATTTATTTAGGAAATATAAAGGCAAGGGTGCATGAACAGGGGCTGGCAGTGAACGTTACTACGATAAATATACTATCAGCTTCACCATTTGAATACTTAAATATATAATACCGTTAGCTTTGCTGGAAGATTTAATTTTTAATATAAACAATTAAAAATTAATTATTTATGAATATTCATATAAATAAATACCTAAAAATGGCGTTATTTGGAATATACAGAGGAGTACGGATTTAAAAAAATGTGTGTTTTGCACTAGTATTTTTTAAATTTCCTATATTGCAGAAGAATTTAAACAATATTTAACAAATACGTACCACAGTAAAAAACAAAATCTAAGAACAAAATCTGAATTAGTTGGTGCTTGTGTGGATTTAACCGCCATTTCAAATCTATACCGGAAACAGTTTCTGATATAGTTTCGGAACGAACAGAGGGGAGAAACTGGAATTTGCTTTTGAGAAATAACAATACAAAACGATGGGCTATGAGGAAGACGGATTTACGGAATTAACCTTGGGATAAATAACTACGGCACTCCCTTTTTTATTAGTTAACTGACAATATCTTTCAAATCTAAATTGCTTATGAAAAGAGGACTACTCTTATGGTTGCTAATGGCCATCAGTGTTGTGCAAGCCTATGCACAAACAAAATTAATCAGCGGCAAGGTTACGGATGCCAAAGACGGTTCCGGACTCCCTGGTGTATCAGTTGGAATTAAAGGTACAGGTAAAGGTTCCCTAACCACAAACGATGGTTCATTCAAACTCGAAGCTCCTGCGGGCTCCGTGCTTGTTTTTTCTTTTATTGGTTACGCTCCTAAAGAAGTTACTGTTGGAGCTGAGAACACTATCAATGTGGCACTTGGCGCCGATAATAAAGACCTCAGCGAGGTGGTAGTTACCGCGTTGGGTATCAAACGTGAAAAACGCACACTGGGTTATACTACCCAGGAGGTGAAAGGCGACGACATTGTGCAATCCAAGGAAGTAAACTTCCTGAATGGTATGCAGGGTAAAATTGCCGGTGTACAAATCAATAATACTTCAGGTATTCCCGGTGGCGGTACCCGTATCGTTATCCGTGGTGCAGCCTCTTTAACTGGTAATAACCAACCGTTATATGTAATAGATGGTAACCCGATCAACAACGATCAGATCGGAGCCGGTGACTCCGACGATGATCCGGTATTGGCGGGTGGTACTACTCCTAACAGGGGTATTGATATTGACCCGAACATCATTGAATCAGTAAACATCCTCCGTGGTGCTTCTGCAACCGCGCTGTACGGTTCCAGGGCTGCTGGTGGAGCTATCATCATCACCACTAAAACCGGGGCTGGCCTGAAAGGTAAATCTTTCAGCCTCACAGTAGGTTCCAGCGTAAATATCGACAAAGTGGTGCTGCCTGAGTTTCAAACCGGTTGGTCACAAGGTAACGGTGGAATATTTTGGGATGGAAGAACCCGTCCTACTTCACGCTCTTGGGGCGCTAAAATGGATACCTTAAAAGTTGACGGCAAGCCAGCTGTTACCTATGATCCACGTGATGCGTTCTTTAAAACAGGTACCACCTGGGATAATAATATCAGCCTGAACGGATCTACTGATAAATCTAATTACCTGATGTCCTATTCTTCTTTAAGGCAGGAAGGCGTGGCTCCTGGTACTGATTTTTATCGTAATTCCTTTTACGCAAATTTTTCTACCCGTCTTACTGATAAGTTAACAGCAACTACCGGTATCAACTACATTGATTCACGTAACGACCGTTTGCTGGAAGGTAACGGTAGTGGTGGTACTTCTTACCTGGCCAACCTCTATACTGCCCCGGTAAGTTACAACCTGTTACCATATGAGAACCCGGTGGATAAGTCACAGAATATGTACAAGGTGAATTCTAATAACCCGTTCTGGACAGCCGCTAACACTGGATTGCAACTGAATGTAACCCGGTTCATCCCTAACTTTAGTTTGGTATACAATCCATTAAACTGGTTGACTTTAACAGAAAGAATAGGCGCGGATATTTATACAGACGAGCGTATATTTCATGAGGCAGTTGGCTCATTTGGTAGTTTCCCCAATGGTCGTATGTACAATGAAATCATTAACAATAAGCAGGTTAACCATGATTTCTACGCTACCGCCAGAAAAGAATTTGATAAATTCGATCTGACAGTAATGGTTGGTAATAACATTATTTCTGAACATTATACCGACCAGTTTTCAAAAGGTATCGGGTTAGCCGTGCCTGGCTTCTACGATATTACCAGCGCGGAATCTGTAACATCTACCAAATCTTTCTACGACAGAAGAAGGGTAAGTGTTTATGCTCAGGCAGTTTTGGAATATAACCGTATGTTGTCATTAACCTTAACTGGTAGAAATGACTGGTCATCTTCTATGCCGGTTAAGAATAACTCCTACTTTTACCCTTCAGTAACCGGCGCTTTCGTATTCTCTGAACTGGAAGGATTAAAAGACAGCAAAGTATTATCATTTGGTAAAGCAAGGGTGGCCTACACCGCTATTGGTAATGACGCACTTCCTTATAAGGTAGCGACACCCTTTAATAAAACAGTAGTTGGTGATGGTCTTCGTGGTTCACTGGATCTTCCTTTCAATGGTGTAAATGGTTTCTCCAAGAATAATGTGTTGGGTAATCCTGACCTGAGACCAGAAAAGATTAAAGAATTTGAAGTTGGTTTGGAAACAAAATGGTTAGACAACCGTATTGGACTGGAAGCAAGTTACTATAACAAGGTTAGTACTGACCTGATATTCCAGACGGCGGTATCTGCTGGTTCCGGTTATACCCAGGCAGTAATCAATGCCGGTAAAATCACCAACAAAGGTTTGGAAGTAACTTTAAACGCTAACCCGATCAGATCGAAAGATTTCAACTGGAATATTTCTGCTAACTACTCCAGGAACAAAGCAATGATCAACAAACTGACAGAAGGTGTAACTTCTATCCAGATAGGCGGTTTCACTACTCCTGGTGTATACCTGGTAGAAGGTCAGCCTTATGGTACCATCAGAGGTTCCCGCTATAAGAGGAATGATCAGGGCAAACTGCTGATTGATGATGATGGTTATCCTATCCAGGACGATGGTACTTCTTTCGATATTGGCAATACCCAGCCAAGATGGATTGGTGGTGTAACCAACAGCGTATCTTATAAAGGAATTAACCTGTCGTTTACTTTCGACGGACGCTTTGGTGGTCAGGTGATCAACTTCGACGAATATTACATGACCTTCTACGGTACAAGTGGTCTTACCAGCAGCCGCGACGGATCAATGGTATATGATGGTGTAACTGCCGATGGTAAACAAAATACCAAATCCATTAAAACTGATGAGGGCTACTGGCAGGCTTGGGGTGATACTTATGAAAACCTGGTTCAGGATGCCACCTTTGTAAAACTGAGAAATGTTACACTAGCCTATAATTTTAGTCCAAAGTTGTTAAAACATACTCCATTTAAAGCAGCAGTATTTTCTGTTGCTGGTCGTAACCTGTGGATCTACACGCCGCACTTTACCGGTTCAGATCCTGAATTGAGCACTTATGGCGCAGGTAGTAACTCCGGTGGCTTCTATCACTATGTTTCGCCAAGCACCAGATCTTACAACGCAACTTTGAAGTTAACTTTCTAAACTGAGTAATGATGAACAAGAAGATAATTATATCCGTTATAGCAGGAAGTGTAATGTTAGGAGGTTCAGGATGTAAAAAATTCCTGGATGTAAACAACGACCCGGCTGCTGCCACAAACGTAACTGATGCCTTGTTGGTGGGCGGAGCTGAATTAACCACCGCATTTAATATTGCAGGTGGTTATCCTGCCAGAACTGCCGCTTTCTGGACACAGCAATTGGGTTATGACCAAAACGCACCTGAATGGGATACTTATAAGGTAACCGCTTCCGATGTAGATAATACCTGGGCTTTTGACATGTATCCCCAGATCCTGAATAACCTGAATATTTTACAGAGTCAGGCTACTGAAGCCAATCATCCACATGCTGCCGGCATAGGCAAGGTATTAATGGCTTATAACCTGGCCGTTACTACCGACCTGTGGAATGCAGTGCCTTATTCACAGGCATTCACCGGCTTTGGAAATTTTAAGCCTAAGTACGACACACAAGAAAGTATCTATACCAGCATTAACACCTTACTGGATGATGCTATAAAACTGTTTGCACAGGAAGATGCTTCTGCATCAGTAGGTGATAAAGACCTGATATATGGATCAGATCCGGAAAAATGGACAGCTTTTGCCTATTTATTAAAAGCACGTTACGCTTTACGTTTAACATATGCACCTGGCAAAGTAGCTGCTACCCAGGCACAGGCGGCTTTAACTGCATTAGCGAAGGCTTTCCCTGATGCCAGTTATAATGCAGGTATACAGTTTGGTACCAAATCAGGATCAGAAGCTCCCTGGAATCAGTTTACTAAGAAATGGGGTAGCGTAGCAGTATCATCTACTTTCCTCCAGTTGCTGAAGTCAACAAATGATCCAAGGTTGCCGGTGATTGCAGATACGGCCAAACTGGGTGGCGGTTACAGAGGCAGAATAATAGGCGAGGATCAGATTAACATTGATTCGCTTTCAGGTGTAGGTAAGTTTTTCGCCGCTGCTGACCAATCCATATATTTAGCAACTTATGATGAACAACTGTTCATTAAAGCGGAAGCTACTTATCTGGCATCTGGTTTTACAGCTGCTCAACCAGTTCTGAATAGTGCTGTTGAAGCGACTTTCACAAGGTTTGGAATGAAACCGCTTACTGCCGATAGCACAGCATTTAAGACCTATTTAGCTGCTAATTGTAAGCTCACTGCTGCCAACGCTTATGAAGTGATCATGACGCAGAAATATATCTCTAACTACCTGTCGCTCGAATCATATAACGACTGGCGCCGTAGTAATTTCCCTAAGCTCACTGTCGTACAGAACGCATATCAAGGTATTACTACCATCCCACGCAGATGGGTATATCCAGCTTCTGAAAATGAAACAAATGCCCAGCCTGAACAACCTGGTAAACTTACCGATCGCGTTTGGTGGGATACCAAACAATAATCAGTATTTCATTTAACTAATAATACGAAAGCGGGTGTCTCTTTTGAGGCACCCGCTTTTTTGTGTGGGTGCAGGTTCTAAAAATGATGTTCAATATTTCACTCATTCAGTTCTAAGTAATCCTGACCATCTGGAATTAGTGGAGATAGGTGGTCATATGCAACAAGAATTATATAAACATCAGAATGGATTATTCGGAATGCAAACAATTTTCAGGTGAGGTGTATGGAAGTTTTGCCAGGAATTAACCAACAAAGTATTAATGATATAATAGCAGGTTCAATAAAATACCGGCGGTAGAAATAAAATCAGTTGCATGAGGAGATAAAAAAACACACAGGTGATATTTCACCTGTGTGTTTTTTTTATGAAGATAAACAACTTACTTCAGCACTTCCTGCAGCTTCGCTTCCAGCGCGGGGCCTCTCAGGTTGGCCGCGATCACTTTCCCCTGTGGGTCAAGCAGGAAATTGGTAGGAATGGCATTGAGGCCATATAAAGGCACCACTGCTGAATCCCAGAATTTAAGATCACTTACATGATTCCAGGCCAGCCCGTCTGCTTTAATAGCTTCCTGCCATTTATCTTTTGTTTTATCCAGCGATACGCCAAGGATAGTGAAGTTCTTTCCTTTGTATTGCTGATAGGCTTTTACTACATTGGGGTTTTCCTGGCGACAGGGACCGCACCAACTGGCCCAGAAATCCACCAGTACATATTTACCACGGAATGAGCTCAGGCTGATCATTTTGCCGGATGGATCCGGAAGTGTAAAGTCGGGAGCTACCTGTCCTACTTTCACGGCAGATGGCTCTTCCCCACCCGCAGCATCGCCGCCAGACTGGTTCTTCTCCAGTTCCAGGATCTTATCTGTCATGCTTTTTACCAGCGTGTTTTTAGGAAAACGGGCAGCAAGATTGGTGATCACTTGCTTGTGCGCCACAATTTCTTCCCCGCTTCTTACCTGGCTGATAGCAAATACTGCTGTAGCAGGATTTTTTGTTTTGTCTGCCATCAGGAAAAAGCCGTTTTCAAATTCTTTTTCTTTTTTCTGGAAAGCAGCAACTTTAGGTTGGAATGCACTATCAGGCAGTATGGCGTGAAGACTATCCAGGCTACGCATTTCTTCTGTGAGGGCAATAGACTGTTTGCTGATATCGCTCATAAACTGTTGTAACTCGGCTGTCGGCTCAGAACCACTGATCTTTACATCTTCCAGTTTATCTACATCCCCATCTATTTTCATATTACCGGCATCGAGTGCGAGCAATATAAATTTGCCATTGTCAAAGCGCACACGGTACAACCCTTGTTCAGCCACCATTCCTTTCAATGTGAACTTTCCACTGGCGTCTTTTACATTGGTAGAATCAACTACTTTCACATTGTCCAGTGTCAGTTCTTCCAGTACCACCGCACCCAGTGGTAAATTATTCAGGTGCCCTTCTATTTTAAATTCCCCTTTTTCCGTTTGTCCGGCGCATCCTGCAAGGAAAGCAGCGGCGGAAACCCATAATAAGTATTTTTTCATGCTACTATTTTTTGAACATTCATCTGACGGATACTACTCAAGATAGACTAAATATTTTCAATGCAGATTTAACCCTTCAGCTTTTCCGCCAGCAATTCATTGGTAAGCCGGGGATCAGCCTTGCCTTTCGACAGTTTCATTACCTCTCCTACAAACAGCGACATAAGCCCTTTTTTCCCGCCTTTAAAGGCAGCCACTTTATCAGGATATTTAGCCAGTACTTCATCAATGATGGGAGAAATATTATCAGCATTATTATCCTGTAATAAGTTCAGGCGGGTGGCAATATCCATCGGGTGATCCGCAGGCGCCTGGATCATTTCAGGCAATATACGTGACGAAGCAGTGGAGAAGCTCACTTTGCCGGCGTCTGTAAGTGTAATCAACGCAGCGAGCGCCTGTGGTGTTACCGGGAAATGGCCGATTTCAGCGGAATGCTCGTTCAGCCATGATTTAACAGGGCCCAGCATCCAATTGGCGGCTGCTTTGTATTGCGAGGTAACAGCGATCAGGCTTTCGTAATAATCTGCGGTAGATTTATCATCACAAATTACACGGGCATCGTATTCCGGTAAACCGAAATCGGCCGTGTACTTACGGATAAGCTCTTCCGGCAATGCAGGTAATGTGGCCCTTACACTGTCGATAAATTCATCCGTTAGTTTGAATGGGGCCAGATCCGGTTCAGGGAAATAACGGTAATCATTGGCTTCTTCTTTGGAACGAAGCGAGAAAGAACTGCCGTTGGACGCGTCAAAACTGCGTGTTTCCTGTACCAGCGTACCACCGGCTTCTATCAGGTCGATCTGTCTTTTTACTTCATTATCAATGGCCCGCTTCACATTGCGGATGGAGTTCATGTTTTTCACTTCCACCTTGGTACCCAGGGGGGTACTGCCTTTCAGGCGAACTGAAATGTTGGCATCGCAGCGCATGCTGCCTTCTTCCATATTACCATCACATACTCCAAGATACCGTACCAGGCGGCGCATTTCTGTGAGATAGGCGTATGCTTCCTCGCTGCTGTGTATGTCAGGCTCAGTTACAATTTCCACGAGGGGCACACCGGCACGGTTCAGATCTACATAGCTGTTGTGCGGATCCTGGTCGTGCAGGAGTTTGCCGGCATCTTCTTCCAGGTGAATGCGGTTCAACTGTACATTGCGGGAACCCGCGTCTGTAATAATACTGATATAGCCGCCTTTGCAGATGGGCGCTGTATGTTGGGATACCTGGTATCCTTTGGGAAGATCGGGATAAAAATAATTTTTACGGGCAAAATAGTTGTCTTTTTCAATCTCACAATGACAGGCAAGCCCCAGTTTAATGGCATATTCAGCCGCTTTGCGGTTCATACGGGGCAGTGTGCCCGGATGTCCCATTGTAATCGGGCTGATATGTGTATTGGGAGCGCCGCCAAAAGCTGCGCTGTCGCTGCAGAATAATTTACTTTCGGTAAGCAGCTGGGCATGCACTTCCAGCCCGATCACTGTTTCATATTTGCTGTATATATCGCTCATTTTCCGTACTGATTCCCACAAATATATTCAAATAATACCGTGATTTCAGGCTATTGGGTGCCAATAAATCCCTAAATTGAGATACACATCAAAATTTCTTCCCTATGATCAGCAAGGCCCAGGCAAGTCAGCTTTACCAGGCGCAACAGGTTTATTTCGACTCAGGCGCCACACTTTCCTATTCCTTCCGGAAAATGCAGTTAAAGCGTCTGAAAAACGGGATCAGGAAGTTTGAAGATAAAATTACAGCTGCCCTGCATGCCGATCTGCATAAGCACCCACTGGAGGCCTATGGTAGCGAGATAGGATTTTTATATGAGGAAATCAGCTATATGCTGGAGGGATTGAAACAGTGGATGGAACCGGAGCTGGTTACCTCCCCGTTTGTGACCTATCCCAGCAGCAGCCGGGTGTATAAGCAGCCGCTGGGGCTTACCCTTATCATTGGTCCCTGGAACTACCCGTTTATGTTGCTGATCAGCCCTTTGCTGGGAGCTATTGCCGGCGGTAACTGTGCCATTATCAAGCCATCGGAGCTGGCGCCGCATACCGCAGCAGTAACTGCCGAGCTGATAAAAGATACTTTTGACCCTGCCTATATCACTGTAGTGGAGGGCGATGGCTCGGAAGTAATCCCCACCCTGATGGGCTTCCGTTTCGATCATATATTTTTTACCGGCAGTATCCCGGTGGGTAAAAAGATCCTTGAAATGGCGGCGCCTCATCTTACGCCGGTTACATTGGAACTGGGCGGTAAATCGCCCTGCGTGGTAGATGAAAAGGTGAATGTAACGGTGGCGGCTAAACGAATAGTATGGGGCAAGTTCTGGAACGCGGGGCAAACCTGTGTAGCGCCGGATTATTTACTGGTGCACCAGAAGGTAAAAGCAGCCCTGGTAACTGCGCTGAAAGCGGCCATCACGGAGTTTTTCGGGGAAGATCCTTCCAGGAGTGACGATTACGCCCGTATTATTAACGCCAGGCGTTTTGATACGGTGGCAGGATATCTGGGAGAAGGCCATATATTGCACGGCGGACAAACCAACAGGGAACAATTATACATAGCCCCTACCCTGCTGGAGGGAGTGGAATGGACGGATCCGGTGATGCAGGAAGAAATATTTGGCCCGGTGCTGCCTATTCTAACTTATACCAGTCTGCCGCAGGCTATACAGGCCATTAAGCAGCTGCCTTACCCGCTGGCGTTGTATGTATTTACAAAGAATAAGAAAACGGAAAAAGCGCTGATAGAACAGGTGCGTTTTGGAGGGGGCTGTGTAAACAATGCGCTGGTACATCTTACTAATCCTGAACTGCCTTTTGGCGGCGCAGGTTATAGCGGGATGGGAAAGTATCATGGCAAATACAGCTTTGATACTTTTACTCATCAGAAAGGAATGCTGAAAACGGCCACCTGGCTGGATGTGCCAATGAAATACCCACCGTTTAAAAATAAGCTGAAGATGATGAAAATGGTGATGAAATAGATGAAGATAGCAGATGTTGGTATTATTTTATGGAGATGAATACCAACATCTGCAGGAAAGCTATATATCCGCCTTGTTTAATTTTTTCGGCACTTTAACCGTCAGTGTTTTATCTGCACCGTTTCTTTTTATTTTAGCTTCAATAGTACTGCCCTGGCTGCGGTGCTCACGGTATGCCCTGGAAAGTTCTGCAGCATTTTTTACGGGAGTGCCGGCCAGTTCCACTACAATATCATCTTTCTGAAAACCCGCTTCACTGGCAGGTGAAGACGGGCTTACACCAATCACCTGTGCGCCTTCTTCTTTTTCGGTATCCTGAACCTGTATACCAAGTTTTTCGCCGTTGTCCATCCGGTTAAACCAGTTGTCGCCAAAGCCCTGTTCACCGCGTGGCATAGGGAAGGAGAAAGATCTGGGCCCGTTCTTTGGGAATGCAGATAAAGGTGGATGCATACTCCAGCTGTTATCTATTCCTTTTCTTTCATCGAGGGTAACAGATACTTTGTTTGTTTTGGTATTGCGTATATATGTTACCGTTATTTTGTCGGCCGGTTTATGTTTACCGATTTCTTCAAATAGCTCTGCCGGTTCGTTAATCTTTTTATCATCTACAGAAGTAATAATATCACCTGTTTTTATTCCTGCCTTATCGGCGGGAGTGCCTTTAGCTACTGATTTTACGGTTACGCCACCGGCAGTCACTTTTTCAGTGATCACGCCCAGGATGGCTTTGTTCATCACCGGCATTTCTATATCGTCATCATCATCGCCATTACCGTTGAAAAAATCAAAGCTTCCGCCCTGTAAAGAGTTACTATCAAAGCTGATGGCATTGCCATCGCGGGGCGTAATTTTCCGGCGAAAAACAGAGAGATCGGAATCCTTGTACTGATCAAGCTTCTGGCCATTGATGAAAACATCGCCGTTTTTGACTTCCACGGTTACTTTACCGTCTTTATCGCTTTTGTGTTTGATCACAATTTCATCGAACTCTCCCAGCTGGTTCCTGGAGCTGTCTTTCGTTTGCGCAGATACCGCGCTCATGGTGAAGCAGGAGAAACCTGCTATGGTGAGAATTTGCAGTAACCTGGTCATGGTGCTAAGGTATTTTGTTGATTAAATTTAACTAATGCGACAAAATTAAAGGGTGGGTCAGGAAAGAAAAAGTTAAAAATGTATGGGATATAGACAAAAAAAATACGCTTTTCAGCGTATTTTCTCTTTATCCGGCGAGGGCTAACCAAAAAATGCTGGTCAGCCCTGGTTTGTTCGGCTGCCTGATGGAGACTTGTTATCACTTAAGAGACGCTCAAAGTCTAACGTTTTTTGATTATGCGTTGAGTAATTTTTTTACTGCCGCTACAACCTGATCAAGTTTGTCTGTTTCCTGTCCGCCTGCTGTGGCAAAGGTTTTCTGGCCACCGCCGCCGCCTTTGATCAGTGGGGCAATATGCTCTTTGATAATCTTTGGCGCTTCCCATCCTTTGGCGGCCACCAGTTTTTCATCTATACTGAGCGCCACACTGGCTTTCCCGCCAATATTAGCCACAAACAGCAACACGTGATCCGGGATCTCATTTTTAAGCTGGAAGGAAAGCTGTTTCAATCCTTCTGCATTGCTCACATTTACCACCTGGCCCAGGAAGTTAACACCATGGATATTTTCTGCCTGCTGGCGTATGCTGGCTGCCAGGGCCCGCACTTTTTCCTGTTCCAGCGCTTCCAGTTGTTTTTCCAGGGAAGCCTTTTCCTGGAGCAGTGTTTCTATGGTTTTTACCGGTTCTTTCGGATTTTTCAGGGCAGCTTTAATTTCTTTCAGCTGCTGCAGCTGTTCGTTTACAAAAGCTTCCGCTTTTGCACCGGTTACGGCTTCTACGCGGCGTACGCCGGCGGCGACTGCGCCTTCGGAAACAAATTTAAACTGGCCCAATTCGCCGGTAGAACTGATGTGTGTGCCACCGCAAAGCTCCACGCTGTAAGCCGGGTCTATGATCACCACCCTCACCGTATCGCCGTATTTTTCACCAAACAGCGCCATAGCGCCAAGCTTCAGGGCTTCTTCCTTTGGCAGCTCACGGATTACCACAGGAATGTTTTCTCGTATTTTTTCGTTTACAATTGCTTCTATCTGCGCCAGTTCTTCATCAGTTACTTTTGCAAAATGAGAGAAGTCGAAACGCAGGGCATCCGCATTTACCAGCGAGCCTTTTTGTGCCACGTGCGTACCTAATACCTGCCGCAGTGCAGCATGCAATAAGTGGGTAGCGGAGTGATGGCGCTCCGTATTATGGCGTTTCTCTTTAGCTACAGCTGCTTTTACAGGCGCTCCGGGCTGAGCGGGCAGTTTATCCGCAAAATGTATGGTGAGGTTGTTCTCTTTTTTGGTATCGGTAACATGAATTACTTCGTCGCCAAAATGCAGGGTGCCGGTATCGCCTACCTGGCCGCCGCTTTCAGCATAGAAGGGCGTTTGTCCCAGCACGAGCTGGAACTGTTCTTTGCCTTTCGCTTTTACAGTGCGGTACTTCAGCAGTTTGGTAGTGCTTTCCAGTTGTTCGTAACCAACAAAAACAGAGTTGGGTGTTTCATCCAGGATCACCCAATCGCCCATATCCAGTTCTGTAGCGGCGCGTGAGCGGTCTTTCTGTTGTTGCATAGCGGCATCAAAGCCTTCTTCATCTACAGAGAAGCCATTTTCAGAGGCTATCAGGCTGGTGAGATCATAAGGAAAACCGTAGGTATCATATAATTCGAAAGCAGTTTTCCCATCTACGGCTTTAGTGGTACTGTTCTGTATAAAATCTTCTATCCGGCGGATACCGCTTTCCAATGTGCGCAGGAAATTATTTTCTTCTTCAAACACCACTTTCTTCACAAAGTCTACCTGTTGCTGCAGTTCGGGGAATACGTGTGAAAACTGCGCAGCCAGTACAGGTACCAGGTCATGCAGCAAAGGTTTTTTCACTTCCAG
>NZ_DATCRD010000146.1:0-9048 GCF_036569185.1 Chitinophaga sp. | reverse complement strand
CGTAATAGGCGCTGTTACATTGATACTGGCTGGTTTCAGCGCATTGGTACAAACGGATATCAAAAGAGTGCTGGCCTATTCTACGGTGAGCCAGATCGGGTATATGTTCCTGGCGCTGGGTTGTGGCGCATGGTCGGCCGCCGTATTTCATTTTGTTACGCATGCCTTTTTTAAGGCGTTATTGTTCATGGCAGCAGGAGCTATCATTGTGGCCCTGCATCATGAGCAGGATATGTTTAAGATGGGAGGACTGAAAAAGCAGCTGCGGGGTGTTTACTGGGTGTTCCTGGTGGGTTGTGCTTCCCTGGCAGCTATTCCTTTTGTAACCGCCGGATTCTATAGTAAAGACCAGATCATCTGGTTATCCTGGTCGGCTGCGGGCGGCCATATGGGCTTCTGGCTGGCAGCCCTGCTGGGCGCGCTCCTCACGGGCATGTACACCTTCCGTATGTTCTTCCTGGTATTTTATGGAGAAGAGAAAACAAAAGTGCATCATCAGCCGGGAAACAGCATGATGATCCCCCTGTATATACTGGCCGTATTATCGACAGTGGCAGGGTTTATAGAGCTGCCGCATACGATGGGCCATGTAACGCTGTTCAGTAACTGGTTGCAGCCGGTATTGCCGGCGGTATCCGTATTGCATGAAAGCCTTGCCATGGAATGGACTTCGCAGGCATTATCGGCTTTGCTGGCGCTGAGCGGTATAGGGTTGGCTTATGCCTGGGTGGTAAAGCATCCCAAAGGAATGTCCGATTTCCTGGAAATGCCTGCTATCATGTGGTTGCGTGGCTACTGGAGCAGGGGATGGGATTTTGATGAATTGTACAATGTACTGCTGGTGCGTCCTTTTGTGTACCTGTCGCGCATTAACAGAAGGGATCTGATAGATACGTTCTACACCGGGCTGGGAGCATTTATGGAGTGGTGTCATAACGTGCTCGCACGTACGCAGAGCGGGTTGTTGCGATGGTACATATTAAGCGTAGTACTTGGCGCTGTGGCAATATTATCTGTGCTTATCTGGCGGATCTACTTATAACTGGAACGATTAAACGAAAAATTATGATATTGCTGGTAATGATATTGGTTCTTTTGGGCGCGGCGTTATTGTCGTGGGTAGTGGGCGTGAAAAGCCATGCATTCAGCCGCTGGATAGCCCTTTGCAGCCTGCTGGTGAACCTGGGGATTATCACCGGGGTTTGGCTGGAACATACTCACAGTAACAGCCGCTGGTGGTACCAGTTCCGGATGGATTGGGTGCCGCATTTTGGTATCAACCTGCACCTGGCCATGGACGGTTTAAGTATGCTGATGCTGGCACTTACATTCTTCCTGGGAGCGCTGGCGGTACTGATCTCCTGGAAGGAGATACAGCACAGGGTAGGCTTCTTTCACTTCAACCTGTTGTTTGTGCTATGTGGTATTACCGGCGTATTTCTTACCATGGATCTTTTTTTGTTTTATTTTTTCTGGGAGATGATGCTGATACCCATGTATTTCCTGATTGGTATCTGGGGACATGAGCACAGGGAATATGCAGCCAATAAGTTTTTCCTGTTTACACAGGCGGGAGGGCTGCTGATGCTGCTGGCCATACTCGGTCTTTATTTTGTGCACAAAGCTAACACCAACGTATACACGTTTAACTATTTTGAATTGCTGAACACACCTATGACATCTTTCATGGAGCGTTGGCTGATGCTGGGCTTCCTGGTCGCCTTCCTGGTAAAGCTGCCGGCAGTGCCTTTTCACACCTGGTTGCCGGATGCACATACGGAGGCGCCTACAGCCGGGAGTGTGATACTGGCCGGATTGCTGCTGAAAACAGGCGCTTATGGTATCCTCCGTTTTGTATTGCCTTTGTTTCCCACCGCAGCGGCAGATATAGCGCCCGTAGCCATGTTGCTGGGGGTGGCGGGCATCCTGTATGGAGGTATGCTGGCTTATGCGCAAACCGATCTGAAGCGACTGATCGCCTACACCAGTGTAAGCCATATGGGCTTTGTGCTGCTGGGGGCTTTTGCGTTTAATGAAATAGCATACCAGGGAGTAGTGATGCAGATGATTACCCACGGTATCAGCACCGGCGCATTATTTATTATTGCCGGTGCATTGTATGAGCGCATACATACCCGTAACCTGCGGCAGATGGGCGGCCTGTGGCTGCGGCTCCCAATGATGGGCAGCGCAGCCATGATCTTTGTAATGGCCTCCCTGGGCTTGCCTGGACTGGGCAATTTTGTAGCAGAGTTCCTGGTGCTGCTGGGCAGCTGGCAGGCCAGTCATGTGTTTACTATCCTGGCCACTATTGGCCTGGTAGTGGCAACGGCGTATTCGCTGCGTATTATGCAGAAAGTTTTCTTTGGTCCCTGCGACCGGCAGTATGCCATGCCCGATCTGAACGGGCGTGAGCTGGTGATCATCATAGCTTTGGTAATAGTGATATGCTGGCTGGGCTTCCATCCGCAACCGGTATTGAATACATCCCAAAACATCGACTATGTCATTCGCTGATTTTTTAAGTCTTGGCCCGCTGATCACCCTCTGCGCTGCAGCGGTGGTAGCCATGTTGCTGGTAGCGGCCTGGCGTAATCACCGCATTGTATACAGCTTTTCGCTCATTGCTTTTGGTATGGCTATGGCCGCGGTAATTCCTGCCATCAGGTATATCCCGCACCCGGTGCCACCTTTGTTGGTGATCGACGAGTTTTCCCTCTTTAATTCCGGGTTGATCCTGGTATCAGGCTTTATCATCCTGTTGTTATCGTTTAACTATTTTGAGGAAAGGGAGGAACGGAAAGAAGAATACTACATCCTGCTGTTACTGGCTACCATAGGCGCTCTGGTGCTGGTGGTGAGCCGTCATTTTATGTCGCTGTTCCTGGGATTGGAAATACTGAGCATCAGCCTCTACGGCTTGATTGCCTATCTCCGTGCCCGTCAGCGCTCTGATGAAGCGGGCATTAAATACCTGATGCTGGCGGCTTTATCTTCTGCTTTCCTGCTGTTTGGCATGGCGCTGATCTATGCCTTTACCGGTCATATGGATTTCCCGGGTATAGGCGCCGCATTACGGCAGGCGGGTTACCTGCCGGTGAGCGTGATGGCAGGCTTTGGCCTGATGTTGATAGGAGTGGGCTTTAAGCTGGGCATTGTTCCTTTCCATATGTGGGCGCCGGATATTTATGAAGGTGCGCCGCTGCCGGTGGCGGCTTTTATTGCTACTGTTTCCAAAGGAGCCATGCTGGTATTGCTGATCCGTTTTTACCAGGATATTCACGGTAACGACTATCCGATGTTGTGGTGGATTGTAGCTATTATAGCGGTGGCCTCTATGTTCGCGGGTAACTGGCTGGCGCTTACCCAGCAGAATATAAAACGTATCCTGGCCTATTCTTCTATTGCGCATATGGGCTATATCCTGGTGGCTTTTTTATCCGGTGTGCAAACGGGGCTGGAAGCGCTGGCGTTTTACCTGGTGGCTTATTTTATCACCAGCATTGGCGCCTTCGGCGTGGTGATTGTAATGTCCAGCAGCTTGCAGGATGCAGAAACAATTGCTGATTACAGGGGGCTGTTCTGGCGCTATCCCTGGGTGGCTACGGTGTTTACCGCTATGCTGTTATCACTGGCAGGTATCCCGCTTACGGCGGGCTTTATCGGCAAGTTTTACGTAGTATTGGCTGGGGTCGACGGGCACCAGTGGTTCCTGCTCTTTATGCTGGTGATCAACAGTGTGATAGGCTTATACTATTATATCCGTTTGGTGGCGGCTATGTTTGCAGTGCCTGCAAAAGGGCAACAAACAACGGTGGTACCGGCCCTGCCCATGGCCGGTAATATTACCCTGGGTATTTTAACCATACTGTTAATAGGGCTGGGGGTATATCCTACCGCTATGATGGCGCTGATCCAGCAAATGATGCGGATCCTTGTTTAACCCGCCCTGTTCTGTTCATCGCTGGTACCGGTCTTTCTTTCGCGGGCCGCTTTAATAGTAGCGCTGCCAAACTTGTAGCTGAAGGAAAGGTTCACCGTGCGGAATTGCCAGGTATTGAAAATGCTCATGTTCAGGTTGGCAAATTCTGCGGCCCCGCGGTAGCTTTCATTCCGCAGAATATTGTTATAGCTTAATTTCACCGTAGCGTTTTTATTCAGGAACATTTTCTGAACGCCCAGATTCAGGTTATACTGTGCGTAACCCCTGAAAATACCGAATATAAAAGGCGAGTTATAATATCCCATCACTTCTACCTTAAAATCTTTCGGAAGGGTAATGGTATTGGTGCTGCTGATATAATAATTAAAGTTATACCGGTAATAAGGATCATTGGTAGTAGGATCTTCAAAGCGGTATTTATTATACGAGAAATCTGCGTTGTTATCACTGGTCCACCACTTGGTAAACTGGAATGGCAATGTAAACAGGATACTGTAAATATCTGTTTTATCATAGTTACGTTCCGTACTGATGGAGGCTTTGGTACTGTCGTCCTGCGTAATGAATTCTTCCATCATATCCTTGATCCGGCTGTAGCGGAAAGTAGCAATGTACTTGTCCTTAAACGTATAGGCCAGTTCTGCGATATTGCTGTACTGTGGCCGCAGGTAAGGGTTTCCTCTGAAGTAGGTGTACTTGTCCAGATAAAACATAAATGGATTCAATTGCCCGTATTGCGGTCTTTCTATCCTGCGCGACATAGCCAGGCTTACTTTGTTTTTATCATCCAGCTTTTGTTCTATGTTGATGTTAGGAAAGAAGTCAGTATAGGAACGTTTCACATTGGTGCCGGTTGTATACGAAGTACCGTTGGATTCAGTATTCTCTACCCGCAGTCCCAGTTGCAGGTTCGTTTTATGGATCAGTTTTTTGTAAGTGGCGTAAGCGGCATAAATATTTTCCTGGTAGTTAAAGCGATCGCTTAAGGAAGGGGATGGTTTATAGCTGCCATGAAACAACGAATCGAACTGCAACACATTGGTGGTAGTTACAAAGCTGGTTTTAGCGCCGGCCTCCAGTTTACCTTCCTTTCCCAGGGGCCAGCTCAGGTCGGCCTTGAGGCTTTTTATAATCACCTGGGTACCGCCCCTGGTGCGGATACTGTTGGGATTGCGGTTCAACTCAGTTTTGGCGTCATAGAGGCTGTCGTTCAGCTGCATGAGGCGGTGATTATTGAACTGGGCATAATCGGCATCAAAACTGATCTCCCGGCCGCCGGCTGTATCCAGGGTCACCTTATAGTTCAGGTTGAGCGCAATGTTGTCAAACTTATTATCATTGGTGGTAAGAGAGTTCACAACTGAATCTGCCGGCATATTGATGCGGCCAAGATTTGCATTGCTGTAGATCTGGTTGGTGAAGGCGTTTTTATAACCATTGGCCAGTATCCCGATAGTTTGTTTATCGTTGATAAAATAATCCATTCCCACCTTCAGGTAGTTGTTCTTAAAGCGGTTGCGCTGGAATATATCCTGCTGGAGATAAGTAGAGCTGCCGTCGCTTTCCTTCACGTTCCTCCTGTATTCGCGGGTCACCTGGCGGGGATAGTCGCCCTGGTCGAAATTACCAAACAGGTTAAATTTTTCTGTTCTCCAGTTGATATTACCGGAAATGCCATAGCGGCCATATCTCGATTGGGTAAGGGTAGCGCTCACATTACCATTTACCCCCGTCATTTTTCCTTTTTTAGTTTTTATGTTGATGATTCCGCCATTACCGGCCGCATCATATTTGGCGGAAGGACTGGTCAGTATTTCGATGGAAGCGATGCTTTCGCCGGGTGTTGTTTTAAGGAGATTGGTTAATTGTTCGCCACTGAGGTAGGTCAGTTTACCGTCGATCATCACCGTTACGCTTTGCCCTTTCAGGGTTACGTTTTCATTGTTATCCACCTGTACACCGGGGGCACGGCGAAGCAGGTCCAATGCGGTGTTACCGGCGGCGCTAACGCTGTTTTCTATATTCATCACTGTTTTGCCGGCAGAGCTTTCAATAAACGGTTTCTGGGCGGTTACATTCACCGCCTGTAAGTTTTTGCCCAGCGTATGCAGCCGGATGGTGTCCAGGGTAACAGCTTTATGTGCGGCGCTCAGCTGGAAGTTTTTGCTGTACGTGGTATTATATCCCATCTGGGAGGCCTGGATGAAATAATGACCATAGGGTATTTTTTCAAAGGCGCAGTTACCATTGGCAGTGCTCAGTTCTCCTTTCACAAGGGTGGAATCCTTTATATTCCTCACCATTACGCTGGTAAAAGGCAGGGGCTTGCCATCATGATCTGTAATTGTCAGTATAATTTTTCCGGTAGAGTTGGACTGTTGCGCCAGGGTAGGGCGCGTCACTATAAAAAGCATTCCCAGGGCTACGATGATTGTTCTCATACTATCGTTTCCGTTATAAAATTTCTCAAAAGCTAATTCCAAAAAAGGGGCTGTTATTTCCTGCTGCAGTTTTCCTGATAATATTGAAGCGCCAGTCTTAACACATCCTGTATTTTACCAAGGGGCATATTTCCTGTTTCATTCATTACACACGACGATGGAGTAGTGGAACAGGTGGGTGTTTCCCTGAAATTTCCGAGGGTGATCAGGTAAATAGGCAATTCGTCCGGGTTGCTGGCGGAAAGGTGGCCACGGTTGACCATTTTCCCTCCGCATGCAATGATCAGCATTACCACGGTACTCAGGCTTAAAACGATAGCAACTTTTTTCATACCACGATTTTACTAAAGACGAACGGGTACGGAAAAAGTTGCATGAAAGGGGGGAATAATTTTACTGGATAAATTTATTTTTTTAGTAAACGCTGTATGGTGGCGGGCGAACGTTGTTCCAATAATACGGTGCGGCCGTCGCTCAGTTCTTCCAGCAGGTTGTTTTGGTTGTACCGTACAGTAAGCAGCTCCAATCCTTCGTTATAAACGATCTTAAACTGCTGGTGCAGGGTTTTGATAAGGAGCTCTATCTTCTCCGGGTTATTATCTATACAGCAGGAGAAATTGATCGCCCCGTTCTGCATCAGGTTTATTTTCACCTTCAGCCCGTGGAAGATCTCATAGATATCGCTGATCTTATCTTCTGTAATAAAAGAGTAATCCTTGGAGGTAATATTCAGTAATACCTGGTTCTTTTTGAGCACAATAATAGGCGGCAGCTGTTTTATATCAGCCGTTTCCCTGATCACGGTGCCGGGCAGGTTTTTATCCAGGAAGCACTTTACCAGCAGCGGGATCTGTTTGTTCTGTAACGGCTTAATGGTTTTGGGGTGAATTACCTGGGCGCCATAGTAAGCCATTTCTATCACTTCCCCGTAGCTGATCTCCGGTATGTTCACCGTGTTAGGGAACAGTTTGGGATCGGCATTTTTCAGTCCTTCCACATCTTTCCAGATGGTTTGGCTTTCGGCGTCCAGCATATTGGCAAAAACGGCGGCGGAGTAATCGCTGCCTTCCCTGCCGAGGGTAACGCTTTCGTTCTGATCGGTACTGCCTATAAAACCCTGTGTAATCACAATATTGGTACTGTTGAAAAGAGGAACCACTTTTTCGGTTACCTGGCGTTGGGTATAGGTCCAGTCGATATTGGCGTCGCGGAAGTTATCATCTGTACGGAAAATATCCCTTACATCCAGCCAGGTATTATGGAGCCCTACGCTGTTGAAGAAGGCGCTCACAATGGCGGTGCTGAGCAGTTCGCCCAGGCTCACCAGCTGGTCGTAGTAGTAATCGTAGGTGCGCAAAGGGTTTTCACCCAGTGTCCATTCCGCTTCTGTGAAGAACTGCTGCAGCTGGGAAAACAAGGGGTGGTCCTTAGTGCCCAGCAGGGCTTCTGCAACATTCAGATGCTGCTGTTCAATGTTATGCAGGAGTTGTGCAGCTATTTCCTTTTTGCGAAGGAAGAAGTTCTCCACCACCTTTTCCAGTTCATTGGTGGTTTTGGCCATTGCAGAAATAACAATGAGGAGTTTTTCGTCCGGGAATGACTGTACAATCTGGGCCACCTGCCGGATACGTTCAACACTTTCTAAACTTGCGCCGCCAAACTTGAAAACCTTCATATGATAGTTTATCTTCTTTTAAAAAATTATTCGGCAAAGTAAGACAAGTTTAGAATTGTTTTAAAATCTAAATTGGTAGTTCTGTTAAAATAGTTTCAATTGCCTAATTTCGTTCGTACAACCTAACGTTATGAATCTTAAGCAAAAAGTAATGACACTGGATGAATTTACTATCCAGGAGTTACGGAATTACCCGGGCGCTACCGGTCAGTTATCCGGTTTACTGCGTGATATCGGTCTCGCTGCCAAAAGGGTAAACGTGGAAGTAAACAAAGCCGGTATTGCTGATATCCTGGGGGAGGCCGGCAGAACCAACGTGCAGGGCGAGTCAGTAAAGAAGCTCGATGAATTTGCCAATGAGCAGTTCATTGACGCCCTGGAAACCAGTATTTACTGCTGTGGCGTAGCCTCGGAAGAAAATGAAAACTTCATCCCTTTCCACGATGAACATTCCAAAAAGTCGAAATACGTGGTGTTGTTGGACCCCCTGGATGGCTCCAGTAATATAGACGTGAATGTATCCATTGGCACTATTTTCTCTGTATACCGCCGGCTTACCCCGGAGGGATCGGAATGTGAGCTGGAAGATTTCCTGCAGCCGGGCACCCGGCAGATTGCGGCAGGCTATATCATTTACGGATCTTCCACCATGATGGTATATGCTACCCGCCGCAGCGTACAGGGTTTTACCCTTGACCCATCCATCGGTGAATTCTGCCTGTCGCACCCCAACCTGAAATGCCCGCCCGACAGTGATATCTTCTCTGTAAACGTTGGCTACTACCACCTGTATGAAGCGAAAACCCGTAAGTCGATCGACTACTTCATGGCCAGGAATGAAAATGACCGGATCTACCGCCACCGTTTCGTAGGCTGTATGGTGGCTGAAATACACCGCACCCTGATCCAGGGCGGTATTTTCATGTATCCTGCTTTTGGTAAATACCCGGCCGGCCGTTTAAGGCTTTGTTACGAATGTAACCCTATGT
>NZ_DATCRD010000145.1:0-13157 GCF_036569185.1 Chitinophaga sp. | reverse complement strand
CATCCGGCATATATTTAAAATAATATCGGGATTGGATAAAATAAGAAATGCGGAAAGGATCCTTCCGCATTTCTTATTTATAGTAAGATATAATACTAGAACTTATAAGACACTGTTCCTGTAAACTGTGTGGGTGGTATAGGATTGATACTATAGTTCTCATGCACGTAATAGCTGTAGGTATTGGTAACATTGGAAACCTTACCCATTACAGCAAAACGTTTGAAAGCATATCCTGCGCTCAGGTCGAGGGTAGAAAAGCCAGGAACGGAGATCAGCCTGTTGTATTGCTGTGTTTGTCCGATAGTGTTGTTCCAGCCTGCAAAGCGCTGACCTATGTAGTAAAATCCTGCACCCAGTTTCAGGCCTTTCAACTTCGTTTCCTGTAAAGTGTAAAATACACTGGCATTGGCAGTATGATTTGGGTTACCTACCAGGCGTTCTCCTTCTACAGAGCTTCCTTTCAGGCCAGGTGTTTTTTCGATGGTCATATTGTTATAGCTGTAACCTGCAATGACATCCAGGCCAGCCAGCGGGTGACCGGCAATATCCAGTTCAACGCCCTGGCTAAGGGTTTCTCCTACCAGTGTTTTTATATTGGTGTTGCTGTTAGGGGTAACGCCATCTTTCTGAAATGCCGCCATCTGTGCATAGTTGTTGTTCCGGATGCGATAGGCTGTAACGTTAACGGACAAACGACCATTTAAGATATCATTCTTCACCCCCAGTTCATACTGCTCTATATTGGATGGTTTCAGGTTTTCCCCATATACATCCTGGCCGCTGTTTGGCGTGAAGGAAGTGGAATAGCTGGCAAATAAAGCAGTAGAGGCAATTGGTTTGTATACTATGCCCAAACGGGGTGAGAAGGCATGATCATACTTTGCGCTGCCGGGTGTTTTGCCACCTTTAAAGTTGTAAACAACCGGGGCTTCGGTTTGCAGGTAGGAGAAACGGATGCCGGCCATTACCTTGATCTTTTCAGAGATACTAACCAGGTCCTGCACGTACACGCCTAACCTGTTAACCGGCGCATTGCTCACGGTTTTCAGGGTGTCTGCCGGCATATCTGTACGGCGTGGGAATTTATTGGGGTCATATACATTGATGATATCATAGATACCAGTTGTTTTGTTGATAGATGGAACACCGTATGCATAAGTGCCTGTCAGGTACCTGTCTGCATCCACACCGGCAAGCACAGTATGTTCTATGGCGCCGGTCCTTACCTTACCGTTTAAATCCACCTGTGCAGCGTAGTAGTCTTCATTGGTAGCGTTCCTTCCCAGCGGACGGGCCCAGGTGCTGTCGCTCTTTGCCTGGATCCTTTCTATTGAATAGTAGTCGCGGTAGTATTTGGAGTAAGCAATGTTACCGGTAACAGACCAGTTATCATTCAGCTTATGTTTAATATTGGCGGAAGCAGTGGTTTGCTGTGTATGCGCATACTGCCAGGGAGCGCCATAGAAAGTATTACGCGGCACTTTGATCAGGGCAGTATCGGCGATAGAACCGGTGCCAAAATCAGGCGTAAAATCATGTTTCAGGTAGTCGGCCTGCACCAGTAATTCGGTGCGGTCGCTCAGTTTGAATAACAGCGAGGGGTTTACATAATAGCGTTTGGAGTGCACCTGGTCGCGATAGCTGTCTGCTGTTTCAAAAGTACCGTTTACACGGTAAGCTATTTTAGACGACAGGGGGCCATAAATATCGAAAGCGGGTTTCAGCAAACCGTAACTGCCGGCACGGAGATTTACTTCCCCACCGAAATTGAATTTAGGTTGCTTGGTTACCATGTTCATAATAGCGCCGGGAGCTACGTTACCATATAAGATAGCAGCGCTTCCTTTCAGCACTTCCACCCTTTCCAGGGAGCTCATTTCCGGCATAGCGCCTGCGTTTACACGGGCGCCGTTCTTAAACGTATTGGTACTTGAGAATCCGTAACCGCGCGCATTGAATGTTTCCTGCGTACCCGCTCTTGTAGAAGCCATGTACACACCATTTATATTCTTCACCACATCACTGAGGCGTTGGGCCTGCTGGTCTTCCAGTACTTCATGCCCAATGATAGCCACGCTTTGCGGCAGATCCATTACCGGTACCGGTAATTTGCCGATGCTTACAGGTCTTTTATTGATGGTTCTTGTTTTAGTGCCATCCACCACTACTTCGTTCAACTGGCTGGCAGTGGCTTCCAGTGCAATATTCACAGCAGTTACTTCATCTGCGCCTATCGTTACATCCTGGTGCAGCGTTTTGGCGCCGGTGTAGGAGATGATAAGTGTGTAATTACCAGGTTTTACATTCTTCAGTGTAAACAAACCTGCTTCATCTGTGAGCGTTCCTTTTTTAGTATCTTTCAATCCAATGGTAACGAATGCTGCAGGCTGGCCGTCGGCAGAACTGATCTTTCCTTTGATAACACCATTCTGCGCCAGTACAGTAAGGTTGATAAAAATGAGGCCGAGAATAAAGTATAAATGTTTCAACGAGATTAATTTTCTGCAAAGAAAAACCAATCGCGCCGTATGGCTCAGACGGATCGGGAAAAGTTCCATTTTCAATATGTGCCCGTCATTAGCCTTCGCAGCAGGAACACCCTTACTGCTACCCATCTCCAGGAAATATAAATATTAATACGTAATTATATTATTTACAATAAATTAACAATAATAAAGGTACAAATAGTTATAAATATGCTTACAATCCGTACCCGTTAAATGACCAGGAGTTCAGAATTAATTCAGAATTGAAATCTAATTTAGTACCATGAAATTACTGGTCATAGAAGACGAGATACAGCTGGCGCAGAGCATTATCTCCTATCTGTCGGGTGAAAATTATACCTGTGAATATGCCGGCACCTACCAACAGGCGCTGGCAAAAATAGAGATGTTCGAGTATGAATGCATATTGCTGGACATCATGCTACCTGGTGGTGATGGCATCAGGTTACTGGAAGAAATAAAGAAACGCGACCGGGAAGAAGGAATTATTATCATCTCCGCAAAAGATTCCTATGAAGATAAGATACGGGGATTGCAAACAGGAGCAGATGACTACCTGGCCAAGCCTTTTCATTTACCGGAGCTCTCGGCCAGGATATACGCTGTTATCAGGAGAAGAAAATTCAACAACACGAATATTGTGAGGCAAAATGAGCTTACTATAAACCTGTTGTCCAAAACTGTACTTGTTAATACCACCCCGGTCATCCTTACTAAAAAAGAATTTGATCTCTTACTGTATTTTATTGGCAACAAAAATAAAGTCATCTCCAAAAACGCACTGGCAGAACATCTTTCCGGCGATATTGCCGGTATGCTGGACGATCATAATTTTATTTACGCACATATTAAAAACCTCAAAAAAAAACTCGGAGAGGCAGGATGCGCCAATTACCTTAAAACTATTTACGCCACCGGCTATCGTTGGGAAGTATAGCCTATCTTAGCAGCTTAATGCACCTGCATTATAAACTACCTTATGAATAAGCTGCTTAATAAATCGATGAAAGCATTTGTGCTGTATGCCGGGATTGTGCTGGCCTGCAGCATCCCCGCGTATTATGCTATTATAGATTTCATCTGGAAACATGAATTAAAAGAGCATAACCGTATTGTAAGCGCCACTACCCGGCAAAACCTGCAGGCGCTCTCACTTTCCAATAAAGAACTTGCCGAAAGCATCACGCTCTGGAATAAATTGCATCCTGAAACACAGCTGCAGCCTGTTGCGGCATTACGCCCGGACTCCACTTATAACATCTACCGGAAAAATAAATATATCCCTGCAAAGGGCTGGGACAGGTTCCAGGGCCTTGTTACCTACTTTACTATCAATGGGAAAGTATTGCAGCTTACACAGGAAAGCAATATAGAAGAATCCTATGAAACCATTATCGCTATAGGCGGTATCACTTTTATTTTCTTCCTGATCTTACTGGGTGGCTTTATTTTTATTAACAGGAGAATATCGAAACAGTTATGGCAACCTTTTTATAATACTTTAGAGAGCATAGCATCCTTCGACCTGCATAAGCAACATGCCATCCGGTTTGAAAACAGCGGTACCGAGGAATTTGACACACTTCACCGTTACCTGGAGAAATTAATTGCCGGTAACGTGGCTGCCTATAAACAGCAAAAGGAATTTACGCACAACGCCTCACACGAATTGCAAACACCTTTGTCTATTGTAAAGTTTAAGCTGGACCTGCTACACCAAAGTAAACCGATCACCGATGAACAATCCGCGCTGATCAATGATGCCCACCAATCCCTCTCAAAGGTTACACGGATCAATAAGAACCTGTTGCTGCTGGCTAAAATTGAGAATAGCCAGTTCCCCGTAAAGGAGTCCATCCACCTCTCCGATATGCTGGAAAACCAGCTGTCGTTGCTGGAAGATTTCCTGGAGGATAAGCAATTGCAGGTACAAAAATATATTGCACCTGCAATAATATTACCCGGGAACAAAGTACTGGCGGAAGTGATGCTTACCAATCTTATTATGAATGCCGTAAGGCATAGCCGCCCACACGATATGATAATCCTTACCCTCGGTGACCACCGGTTGGAAATATCCAATACCGGCGCCGTTCCATTGAACAGGGAAATGCTTTTCAGGCGTTTTGGCGCCTCCACCGGCATTGGGCTGGGACTGGCTATTGTACGCCAAATATGCCGGTTGCATAAGTGGCAGGAAAGCTATCGTTTTGAAAACGGATTCCATGTGTTTACGATAGCATGGTCGCGTACATCAGAATAAGTAAATAACATGCACCATTGAAAAAGCCCTGGCGCACCATTTGCACGCCGGGGCTTTTCTTATTCGGACACGTTATCAGTGTCTTTGTTATGTTTTTCTGTTTCCTCCTGTGTTTTATTTTTCTTCTTCTCTTCTTTATCCGGTATTACATTTTTCAATGTATCATCGGAGGTTACTTCGCGTGTAATATCGCGGCTGTAGTCATTTCCAAGATCGGGACTGGTTTCTCCATGCCCGCCGATCGTTCTGTCTTTTAGTGGCATAACATACTATTTAAAGGTAAATAAATCAGTTACTTTGCCGCTACCCTCCAAATGGTATTAGCGGCATCATCTGCTACCAGCAATGCTCCATCAGCAGCCACAGCTACTCCTACCGGGCGCCCATATACGTCGCTGGCAGCAGCATCGGCAATAAAGCCGGTAAGAAAGTCCTCTGCCGGCCCCGATGGCTGCCCGTTTTTAAACGGTACAAAAATTACTTTGTATCCTGCCAGCCGGGAGCGGTTCCAGGAGCCATGCTGACCTATAAAAGCGCCTTGCTGGTATTTTGCGGGGAATGTACTGCCTTTGTAAAAAACAAGCCCTAATGACGCCGTATGCGCCCCCAACGGGAAATCAGGCGGGATGGCCTTTTTTACGGAATCAGGTTGCTCTCCTTTCCGGCGCGGATCTTCATGCTGCCCGAAATAAGAATAGGGCCAGCCGTAAAACGCGCCTTCCTTTACGCCAGTAAGATAATCCGGCACCAGTTCATCTCCCAGTTCATCCCGTTCGTTCACTACTGTCCATAAGGCATTGGTTCCGGGCGCCCAGTCCATACCTACAGGGTTACGGAGGCCACTGGCATAAATCCGTTCATTGCTTCCGTCTGGGTCCACCTGCAGTATGTTGGCGCGGCGTTTTTCATTTTCCATTCCATGCTCTGCTACATTACTGCCCGAGCCTACGGATATATACAGTTTTGATCCGTCAGGCGCCGCCACTATATTGCGGGTCCAGTGATTATTATAACCTCCGGCAGGCAACGGTAGTATGGCCTTACCGGCGACGGAAATTTTATTATCGCCTTTCCTGTAGGGAAACTGCATCACGCCATTTGTATTGGCTACATAAAAACTGTTGTTGAGAATAAGCATACCAAAAGGCTGGTCCAGCTGTTGAAGAAAAGTATAGCGCTGATCCGGCTTTCCATCTTTGTTGGTATCCCTTAGCAAGGTTATACGATCGGCGCTTTTACCTTCGTTTTCAGAAGCGGCCTTTCCCGACACCACATCTCCTACCTTCTGTACAAACGCCCTGGTGGCATTGCTTTCTGCCACGAAGATATCCCCGTTGGGCGCTACATATATCCAGCGGGGATTCCTGAGCCCATCTGCAAATTTAGTAACAGTAAATCCTTCCGGCGCCACGGGTGCTTTATTACCAGGCCAGCCGATTACCCGGCTAAAGTTCTTAACAGACTTCGTTGTATCCGGTAAAGGAAAGGTATCCCCGGGTACATTCTGCTGGGCGGCCGTACTATCTGCAGCTGTTGACTGCTGCCGGTTATTACAGGCAGACAGTAAGGCCAACCCTGTAATCATCCATTGAATTATTCTAACGGGCTGTGTGCGCATAAAATAATTTTATTCATTCTCCGACACTACTTTCTTCCTGTTTTTTTTCTCCATCTATATCTTCCTCTTCGTTCTCTTCTTTTTCAATATCATTTTCAGCCTGGATCTCTGCCGGCTCGGATTGCTCCTGTTTACCCAACAGGTCGCTCTTTGAAAAGGGCTTGTCTGAAGGTTTCTGTTGCTGATCATGCTGTACCATAACTCATCTTTTTAGATCAAAAAAAAATTTATTCCTCTAAAAAAAATCGGCAAAATCATGCCAGTATAAACAGCGGTATGAGCCGTAAATCAAGGTTTCTTTTCTTACGTGGCATAGTTTTACATGTGGTTGAAATATTAAATCAACTGTTATGATAGCAAGAGATGCATATACCACCAGCCTCTGGCAGGACCACGCCACTCCCCTTGCGGCAAGTAATAAAGCTCAACCGGAAAATTTATATGATGTGATCATTATCGGCGGCGGCATTACCGGAGTAAGCACCGCCTTTCTTTTGCAGGATGAAGGTAAGAACTGCCTGCTGCTGGAAGCAGAGAACATTGGTTATGGTACCTCCGGCGGTACAACTGCGCACTTAAATACCCTGCTTGATGTTCCCTACTATGTGATTCAAAAAAACTTTGGCAGGGAAGCCGCACAACAGGTATATACCAGTACTACCGAAGCGATTGCACTGATCAGGCACAACATCAGCAGATGGGGAATTGACTGTGGATTCCGTGACGCAAATGCTATCCTGTTTGCCCAAAATGAGGAACAGGATAAAGAGCTGGATAAAATTGCGGGAACATCTGCAGAAGCTGGTCTGGAGATGAGCGCTATTGATAACATCCCGGTAGATATTCCTTTTACCAAAGCCATGAAAGCCGGTGAACAGGCCACCTTCAGTCCAATACCATACATACAGGGCCTGGCCCGTGCATTTGAAACAGCAGGCGGTACCATCCTGCAGCAATGCCGGGTTGCAGGAGTTGACAATAACAACACGGTAACTGTTACCACGAATGCGGGCGTTTTTAAATCAAAAGCGGTGATCTATGCTACGCATATTCCACCGGGAATTAACCTGCTGCATCTTCGCTGTACGCCGTACCGCAGCTATGTGATGGCTTTCACCCTGGAGGATGACAACTACCCGGAAGAACTTATATATGATATGTATGATCCTTATCATTACTACCGGGCACAGGAAATAGACGGTCAAAAATACCTGATAGCAGGAGGAGAAGATCATAAAACCGGTGAACAGGAAAACACCCAACAATGTTTCCTGAAGCTGGAAAGCCATATCAGGCAGCACTTCAGGGTAAAGGAAATAAAATACAGGTGGTCGTCTCAATATTATGAACCGGTAGATGGCTTGCCTTATATCGGCAGGCTTCCCGGCACAGAAGACAACGTTTATGTAGCCACCGGATTTGGCGGTAACGGCATGACCTATAGCAGTGTAGCTGCGTTATTGTTAAAGCGCCTGATCCTGGGCCAGAAGCCTAAAAATGAGTTATTGTTTGATCCCAACAGGATTAAACCTGTGGCCGGTTTCAGCCAGTTCATTTCCCACAATGCAGATGTGGTGAAACAATTTATGGGCAAATTCTTTTCCGGCGAACAACTGGATGCACTCGCCGGTATAGCCCCCGGCGAAGGAAAGGTAGTGGAATATGAAAACGGGAAAATTGCTATTTATAAAGATGAACAAGGTAAATTGTATGCAGTAAAGCCAATTTGTACACATATGAAATGCGAAGTAGGCTGGAATACCGCAGAGCGGTCGTGGGACTGCCCCTGCCACGGCGCCCGCTATGATATAAATGGCAAAGTGCTCAATACGCCGGCAGACCAGGGATTGGAACAACTGGATATCTCCTGAAAACGTTATAGTAATAAACCCCTTGCATATGAGCCTGGAAAAATACCGGCAAAAAAGAACCTTTACCAAAACGCCTGAGCCTACCGGCGGGAAAAGTGAGGACCAGTCGCTACACTTTGTTGTACAAAAGCACGATGCCTCGCACCTGCATTACGACTTCCGCCTTGAAATGAGAGGCGTATTGAAAAGCTGGGCAGTACCTAAAGGCCCATCTATGGATCCGGAAATAAAACGGCTGGCAATGATGGTGGAAGATCATCCTTATAATTATAAGGATTTTGAAGGCATCATACCGGAAGGCAATTATGGTGCAGGTACAGTAATGGTTTGGGATGAAGGTACTTATGAACCGGCTGAACAGGATGATACTGATAAAAAACAACAAACGAAAGACCTGTTGCACCAGCTGCACAGCGGGAAACTGAAGTTTGTGCTCAAAGGGAAAAAGCTCAAAGGCAGTTTCGCCCTTGTGAAAGCCGCTGGCAGAGGAGAGAACGCATGGCTGCTGATGAAAGTAAAAGACCGCTATGCCTCCAAAACAGATGTCACCACGAAGAATAAATCAGTCGTCTCAGGAAAAACAATAGAACAGATCGCCCAAAACCCGGATCATAAAATATGGAAAAGCAACCGCGGACAAACAGCCGGTAAAACAGCAGTTAAGAAAAAAGCAGCTGCGCCTGTTGCTGATGAGGCTACAGCGCTGCTAAAAAAAGGCAGCTCCGCCCCCATGCCCAAAAGCATTAAGCCCATGCTGGCATCCGTTACCAATACCCCATTTGATAAAGAAGATTGGCTATATGAAATCAAATGGGATGGCTACCGCGCTGTAGCTTATCTTAATAACGGCAAAGTGGAATTGCTTTCACGCAACCAGCTTTCCTTTAATGAAAAATTCAGCGTGATTACTACAGCCCTGCAACAATGGAAAGTGAAAGCCGTAACGGATGGTGAAATAGTAGCCGTGGATGAAAAAGGTAATCCCGACTTCCAGGCATTACAGAATTATTTTAAACATGGAAAAAAAGCGCGACTGGTGTATTACCTCTTTGATCTTCCCTGGTACAATGGTAAAAACCTTACACAGCTGCCACTGGAAGAACGCAAAGCCATACTGGCGGAGATCATTCCGGTAAACCAGGATGTGATTCTTTACAGCAACCATATTAGCGGTCAGGGCATTGCCTTTTATGAAGCCGCCATCAACAAAGGGCTGGAAGGCATTATGGCCAAAGCAGCCGGCAGTCATTATATCAGCGGACGCAGAACGGAGAGCTGGTTAAAGATCAAAAACAGCCACCGGATGGAAGCCATCATTTGCGGGTATACTGCCGGCCGTAACAGCCGTAAACATTTTGGGGCGGTAATACTGGGTAGATACGAAGGCAAGGAATTGAAATATATCGGGCATACCGGCGGAGGGTTTAACGATCAACTGCTAAAGGAGCTTTTTGCAAAGTTCCAGCCGCTTATTACTTCAAAACATCCGTTTAAAACAAAGCCGCAAACCAACATGCCGGCCACCTGGCTGAAACCTGTGCTGGTTTGCGAAGTAAAATTTGCAGAGATAACACGGGAAGGCATACTCCGGCAGCCGGTGTTTATGGGATTAAGGGAAGATAAAAAAGCAGCAGACGAAAAGGAGGTGAAAATTGTTAGTCCGCCTGCGGTAAAAAAAACAACCCCTCGTAAAAAAAATACAGGTACATTTTTACCGGACGGCGATAAACAGGCAGCATTAAAAGTAGACGGACAGCTGTTGAAATTCACGAACCTTGATAAGCTCTACTGGCCGGAAGAAGGCATCACCAAACGGGACATGATCAATTATTACGCAGCCATTGCAGACACGATCCTGCCCTATCTGAAAGACCGGCCACAGTCGCTCAACAGGTTCCCTGAAGGCATCAAAGGTTTTAGTTTCTACCAGAAGAACGTGGAAGATAAGGTAGCAGACTGGATCCCCACTTTTCCGTATACCAGTGAATCAGATGGAGAAACAAAATCGTTCCTGGTATGTAAAGACAGGGCCACACTATTGTATATGGCCAACCTCGGCTGCATTGAATTAAATCCCTGGCATAGCAGGATACAACACCCTGATGAACCAGACTACTGCCTGATAGACCTTGATCCCGATACCAACTCCTTTAATGAAGTGATTGAAACGGCGCTGGCGATCAAAGATATCCTGGATGAAATAGGCGCCCCGTCCTTCGTGAAAACGTCCGGGGCTACGGGCATGCATATACTTATTCCGTTAGGCGCCAGGTACAGCTTTGAGCAGTCGCGCATGCTGGCAGAACTGATCGTGAATATTGCCAATAAAAAATTACCGGACAGTACCAGCGTACTGAGAACGCCGTCTAAAAGAAAGGGACAGATCTATCTTGATTTTATGCAGAACCGGCAGATACAAACAATGGCAGTGGCCTACTCGCTGCGCCCTAAAGCAGGAGCAACAGTATCGGCGCCGCTGCGTTGGGAAGAAGTGAAAAAGGGATTAAAAGTAGCTGATTTCAATATTCACAACATGCCTCGGCGGATAGCAGAAGAAGGCGACCTGTTAAAAGGATTGCTGGGAAAAGGTATTAATATGAAAACAGTGCTGAATAAGCTGCAGCATTTACTATAATAAAGGGGCCTGCACGGTTGCTGGCCCCTTTATTATCAGGGTTTCAGGATAACAAATCAGTTTACATCCTGATTCAGGTCACCATCGCTGCGCTTGGTTTCTTCATTGATATATTCCCGTTCTTTCCGGGAAGCGGCGTGTTCCGGTTTCTTTTCACCGAGCGCTTCTGTGCTTGGCTCATTCAGTTTACGGGCATTGACAGCTGCTTTGGTTGTTCCCAGCAGATCGCTCATCCATACGTGCATTTTTGTTTTCGCTCCGGAGATGATCTTCCGTTCCCCGTTCATCAGCGCATTATAACCATCCTTTGCTACTACTTCCGGCGGAGCCAGTGTTTTTTCGCGATAGGTAACAGTGTCTTCCTGGTGGGCCTTATGGAAGAAGTCTGTGTCTGTGGCGCCAGGGAGCAACACCGTAACGGTTACATCTGTATCCCTCAATTCTTCCGACAGCGCTGCGCCGAAGGAAATAACGAATGCCTTGGTAGCGGCATAAACAGACAACAGCGGCATGGGCGTAGTTCCTGCTTCTGAGCCCAACAGCAGGATGCGTCCCATATTCCGCTGTTGCATCTCTTTGAGATAAAATTTAGTAAGAGACAATAGTGAAATAATGTTCAGCTGGATGATATCGATATCCCTGTTGAGATCTGTTTCCAGGAAAGGTCCCCATTCTCCCTGTCCTGCATCGTTCACCAGCACATCTATATTGATGCCCATATCTTTTGTCTGCGCATAAATTTCAGCAGCAGACGCCGGCATGAACAGGTCTTTTACAATAGGTGTTACTTCTACACCATATGCCGTTTTCAGTTCATCAGTCACTTCCTGTAAACGGTCCTCATTCCTGGCTACAAGAATAAGATTGTAACTGTCGGCTGCCAACAGTTTAGCCAGCTCGTAACCGATACCGCTGGTAGCGCCGGTAATTAATGCGTATTCATTCCTGTTGTTAACATTCACGGTTGCCATAGAAAAAAAATTGAGCGTGTGGAGAAATGATTTCATTAAGTGGGCAGCAAAGACGGGGCCGGGTAATTTTACCAGGTTGATGACATTGCTTTCCGTAGCTGAAGCCGGGGTATAACAGCAACGCTGTGTTTATTATCTTTCCCGGTAATGCTTACTGTTCAGCGTGCTGTTGGCACAGGATTTAGTAGAATGATAAAGAAAACATTTAAGACATGCATCCATCGGAACCTGATATTGAATTACTGCGCCATATCCGGCAACTGCTTACCGGGAACCAGCAAACAGTGGCTGTGGCGGAAAGCGTTACTGCCGGCCATTTGCAGGTTGCGCTTTCGCTCGCTGAAAAAGCCATGGAATTTTTCCAGGGCGGCATTACTACTTATAACCTGGGACAGAAAACAAAGCACCTGAATATTGATCCCATTCACGGGCAATCGTGTGATTGTGTTTCGGAAAAAGTGGCCCTGGAGATGGCAACGGCGGTAGGGCCTTTATTTGCGGCAGACTGGGGCATTGCTGTTACCGGGTATGCCTCACCTGTGCCAGAGCAGGGCATCCACGACCTGTTTGCCTATTATGCTTTCAGCTTTAAGGGGCACCCGGTATCGCAGGGTATTCTGAGAGCTGGTCAAAACGATGACCCCGTAGCAGTGCGCCAGTATTATACCCACGAGCTGCTGATGCTTTTCAGGGAAGCATTGCATCTTCCTTATTCTCCCGTAAAAAAATAATACAAGCGGTTACATGCTGAAAAATAACTCCCACACTGTAACCGGATTACCCAACGAATGGGTAACACTTTCCGCATATGCGGAGCAATCGCTTTAGAGGGATGGCATGGCGTAGTCTTTGAACCAGCTTTAAAAAAAACTCAGACTATGGAAAAGCAAACATCAAAACAAGCCACTCCCAACAAACAGGCAGGCGGAGGTTTCAGCAGCCATGCCAATACGCAAAGCGCCGCCCGGGAAGAAGAAGACCAGGCTACGGGATTAACTGCTGATGAAGAAGCAGACCAGGAAGTAGAAGATACTGATCCTGTTTTAGATGAAAATGACCTGGAAGAAAATAATCTTTCAGATGAAGAAGCGGATAACATCGACTGGGATGAAGAGAATGCATCCAGTCAATGAGGATCAGCGCTTGCCTTACTAACCCATTTTTTAATGCTTATTTTAATTTCAGGAGATGTATACATTAGGTATAAATGCCGCATTTCATGACTCAGCTGCCTGCCTGGTAAAAGACGGGCAGCTGATAGCGGCGGTGGAAGACGAGCGGTTCACGCA
>NZ_DATCRD010000144.1:0-29489 GCF_036569185.1 Chitinophaga sp. | reverse complement strand
CACTCAGCTGCAGCAACAGGAAGCGCCCGCCAATCCCGTTCCTTCCTACCTGTTACAATCCATTACTGCCGACTTGTTGCCGCAAACAGCGCCGGTTATTGATCCCAATAAACTATCCAGGATACAGAGCGTACAGGAGGCAGGTAAAAAAAGTATTTTGTTAGTGGAAGATGAATACGCCATACGCCAGCTGTTAAAAGACCTGCTGGCCGGTCAGTATATTATATATGAAGCCGGTAATGGCAACGAGGCGCTGGAACTTATCCGGCAAACGCTGCCCGACCTGATCATCAGCGACATCATGATGCCTGATATGAATGGCCTGGAGCTATGCGACAAAGTAAAGAATGCCGCCGGCACCTGTCATATTCCTTTTATTATCCTGTCGGCCCGCGGTACCATCGACCAACAAACGGAAGGCTACGAAGCAGGCGCAGATGCCTATCTCCCCAAACCCTTCTATGCAGATCATCTCCAGGTAAGGGTGCGTAAACTGCTGGAATACCGCCAACGCCTGCACGAAATCTTCAAAAGAGATCATCCTTTGGGCCAGCTGGAAGAAACCGGTATGCCGGATGCCGACAAACAGTTCCTGCAGGAACTGGTACAGGTCATTGAAGACCGGATGGATGAGGAAGGACTGAATGCGGAAGCATTGGAAAAACAGCTGCTCCTCAGCAAAATGCAATTATACCGGAAACTGAAAACACTCACCAATATGACACCGGCAGAATTTATCCGTTATATCCGACTAAAACAGGCTGCCCGGCTCCTGGTGAAAACCCAGCTTACCGTGGCCGAAATTTTCTATAAAACAGGTTTTAATAACCAGTCTTATTTTTTCCGTGAGTTTAAGAAGATGTACCACTGCTCCCCTAATGAATACCGCGAACAACAAACCATCGTATAGTTGGGCGCACTAGACAAGCAAACAATCAACCAACTGATTATCAATAAATATCGTTCTTAAATCTTCACGATTGTACAGTTATTTGTAACTATAGTACAGTCGCTTTCCACCCCTTACTCCTATCTTTAGCTCATCCAGATCAATCAAAAAATTATCCGGCGTATGAAAGAAACAGGAGATGCACAGCCTGTAAATTCCATTCAAATCCAACGTTAAAAACATTTTTTAAACCGGTTCTTCCAGGGGGATGGAACCATTAAATTCTTACGAATGAAAAACTGGACACAATTAATGTCAGCCGTGATACTGCTGCTGCTTGGCGGGGCTACCTATGCCCAGGTTAAAGTAAGCGGCCGTATCAGCGATGAACAGGGCGGCGCCCTCCCCGGCGTTACCGTAATACAGCCCAATACCAAAAACGGCGCTGTTTCCGGAGTAGATGGCAGTTACACCATTACCATCAGTGGCGGCGGTCCTGCAACGCTGCAGTTTTCCTTTATGGGATTTCTTACCAAAACAGTACCTTATTCCGGCAGCGGCGCCCTGAACGTGACCCTGCAAAAAGATGAAGTAGCTTTAAAAGATGTGGTGGTAATAGGCTATGGTACGCAACGGCGAAGCCAGGTAACCGGCGCCATCTCCTCTATAGATGGAAAAAATCTTGCTAAAACACAGGCCGTCGACCTCAGTACCGCCCTGCAGGGACAGGCTTCCGGCGTTACCGTAACCTCTCCTACCGGCGCACCTGGTACAGAAGCGGTCGTGCGCATCAGGGGGATAGGCTCCCTCAGCCAGAGCAGCAACCCGCTTTATATTATTGACGGAGTGCCTATGAACAGCGGGTTGAACACTATTTCACCCAACGATATTGCTTCTATTGAAGTGCTGAAAGATGCAGCAGCGGCCGCCATTTATGGCTCACGTGCCGCCAACGGTGTGATACTGGTGACCACCAAAACAGGGCAAGCCGGCAAAAACGAGATCAATCTCGATATTGCCTATGGCATTGCCAACGCCAGCGGCTTGCCTGATATGCTCAGCACCAGCCAGTTTATAGAATTACAGAACGAAGCTTTTGCCAACGACGGCTCCACTACCCGTAACCAGGATGATGCTTCCAAACTGCCTAATACCAACTGGCTGAACGCCATATTCCGGCAGGCGCTTACCCAACGTTATAACCTCGCGTTCTCCGGTGGTTCGGATAAAACCCGCTATTACCTGGCGGGCAACGTGGTAAACCAGGACGGTACTATTGTAAACTCCAATTTCAAACGGTACGGGCTCCGCTCCAATGTAAGCAGCGAAGTAAAAAGCTGGCTGCGGGTGGGTGAAAACCTGAACCTTACCTACGATCGTACCCAGGAAATTGGCGCTTCCGGCGATGGCGCCCGCCCGGGCAGCCTACCCGGCGTGGTACGCTACGCGCTGATCAGGCCAAACGCCATTCCGCTCTACGATGATAAGACCGGCTTTTATACCGACCTTCCACCGGTAGGTCTTTATAAAAACGCATTATTATATGGTGATGGAAAAAACCCACTGGCCATTGCCGATTACCGCACCCGCACCATGAGCAAATACCGCCTGCTGGGGAATGTGTTTGCCGAAGCCCGCTTTCTGAATGATTTTAAACTACGCACCGATCTTGGCACCGATTTCTATATTGCTGAACAACAGCAATACAGCGGGCAAATACCCGGCGACCGCACACTGATGCAGGATAAAGACAAAGGGCTGGATAAATTCCGTAACCGCTATACTACCTATAACTGGACCAATGTGCTCAGTTATAATCACCTGTTCAATGAAAAACACAATGTGGGCGTAACGCTGGGCTCTGAATATATTTCTTCCAAGGTGGATTACCTCGCAGCATCCCGCAACGGGTACGATAACCGCGCCGATGCTTCTCCCAGCTTACGTTACCTGGACTACGGCTCCGGTCAGCAGTTTAACAGCGGCAACCTGGAAGAATGGGCGCTCATGTCTTACTTCGGCAGGGTTACCTACGCATACGACAACAAATACATGCTGAACGTGAACATGCGTGCAGATGCTTCCTCCCGCTTTGGCGCCGACAACCGCTGGGGATACTTCCCCTCTTTCTCTGCCGGCTGGAACATTGCCCATGAAAATTTCATGAAAGAGGTGACCTGGCTGAATGACCTCAAAATCCGCGGAGGCTGGGGACAACTGGGCAACCAGGACATCGGCCTTTATCCATTTGCCACCATTTACTCCACCACCAATAACATTTTGCAGGTGATCAGCCGTGGCAACCCCGATGTGAAATGGGAAACCACTACACAGTCGAACGTAGGTGTGGACGCAGGTTTCCTGAAAGGGGCCCTCACCCTCAGCGTGGATTACTTCAACAAACAGGCTTCCGACATCCTCATACAGCTGCCTTCCTCCTACACCAACGGCGATGCCACTCCGCCTTATGTAAACGGCGCTAAAATGAGCAATAAAGGGCTGGAAATTACCGCCGCTTATAAGCAAACCCTGCAAAAAGATCTCTCTTTTAATATAGCCGCCAACGTTACTACCCTTCGTAACAAGGTGGTGTCGTTATACAAGGGCAGGGAACAGATCTTTTCTGCCGGCTCCGGTCGCGTGATCCTGCGGGAAGGCGAACCTATCAGCTCTTTCTATGGCTATAAAACAAATGGTTTATTCCAGAACGAACAGGAAGTAGCACAGTATACCAACAGCAAAGGCGAACTGTATCAGCCCAACGCCAAACCCGGTGATATCCGTTTTGTAGATTACAATAACGATGGAAAAATTGATGATGCCGACCGTACTATTATCGGCAACCCCAATCCCAAACTGCTGTATAGCCTGAATGCCGGCGTGAATTACAAACAGTTTGACCTTACCCTTTTCTTTAATGGCGTACAGGGCAACCAGATCTATAATGAAGTAGATAACATCATTAACAGTTTTGACGGAAGAGGATTTAATAATAAGGAAGACTTCTACAAAGAACGCTGGCATGGAGAAGGTACCAGCAATAAAACGCCCAGGGCTACCTTCCTTGATCCCAACAACAACCGCCGCACTTCCGACCGTTACGTGGAAAATGGCAGCTATTTACGGCTTAAAAACGTAATGCTGGGTTATACATTATCGCCTTCATTGCTGCAACGCATCGGCTTTACCAATGCGCGTATTTATGTGAGCGCACAAAACCTGTTCACCATTACAAAATACGGCGGCATGGACCCGGAATTGTACACCAACGAGAACCTCGCCAATTATGCTGATATGGCGGTGGGTATTGACATGGGCACTTATCCGCCTTCCCGCACTTACACTTTTGGTTTACAGTTCGGTTTCTAGGAATGCCATTTATTAAAATCAACACACCATGAAAAAATTAATTGCTATTATATCAATTGCCGTTAGCGTTGCGGGCTGCACCAAGCAGCTGGAAAAATTCCCGCAGGGAAAGCTGACAGGAGGCAATGTTTTTACAGAAGCCAACGATTTTGTGATGGCTACCGATGCGGCTTATCTTCCGCTTACCAACCGTTTCCGTGGCGACTGGGGCTGGGATGAGGGCAGCAGTATACCGCGCGACTGGGTAATAGGCGACCTGATGAGTGATGATGCCGTGAAAGGTGGCGGTAGCCTGGGCGACCAGGAAGATATGCGGCGGATGCAGACCTTTAGCATCTTCCCGGAAAATAATAATGTGCTGGGCATCTGGCGCTTTAACTATAAAGGCGTGGATGCCTGCAACACGCTGCTGGCACAGGACGGCGCCGGTGTACCGGGTCTTGATCCGGCATTGCTGAAACGGATGAAAGGCGAAGCATATTTCCTGCGCGCATTTTATTATTTCAGACTGGTGCTCAACTTTGGCGATATTCCTTTGCTGATACCTGAAAAAAAGATGACGGATAATTCCGTGCGCACCCCGGTAGCACAGGTATATGAACAGATAGAAAGCGATCTTACGCAGGCACTCAGCATGTTACCGGCTACCTATGATGCCGATAACTACCAGCGGGCTACCACCGGCGCCGCGCATGCCCTGCTGGCTAAAACCTACCTCTACAGGCAGCGCTGGCAGGATTGCCTGAACCAGGTGGCGGAAGTGGAAAAAGGTAATTACCAGTTGCTGGATCATTATGAAGATAATTTTAACGGCGCTGGAGAAAAAGCGGGTGAGATCATCTTTGCAGCCCGTCATGATGCCGGCAAAACCCCTTCCCAGGGATCTGTGCTCAACGCCGTGTTTGCGCCGCAGGGCAAAGGCTGGGGCTTTGAAATTCCTACCAAAGACCTCGTAGATGCCTTTGAAACCGGCGATCCACGCAGGGCCGCTACACTTTTCCAGGCAGGCGATAAATACCTTGATGGCAGCAACTACGACCCGGCCTGGTCGCCCGTAACCGGTTTTAATGTACGCAAGTTTATGAGCAATGTAAACCCTATCGATGATGGAGGCGTTGATTTTGCGTATATCCGTTTGGGTGATGTGATACTGTGGAAAGCCGAATGCCACGCCAACCTGGGCGCATTAGCCGAAGCACGCGCCGACCTGGAAAGGATACGGGCACGGGCACGCAAGTACGCAGTTAACCCGGCTGTTAATCTGCCGCCTGTTACCACTGATAATAAAGCAGCGCTGCTTTCCGCCATTCAACATGAAAGACGCGTAGAACTTGCGATGGAAGGTCATCGTTATTATGACCTGGTGAGATGGAACCTGGCGCAAACCATACTGGCCAAAGCGCCGGATGCTGATCCGCTGAAAGGGTACAAGGATTATGGTAACGGCTGGCAATCTTTTAACAAGCTGCTGCCCATCCCGCAAAGGGAAGCAGACCTGCTGAAGCTTAATCAGAACGCCGGCTATTAGCCAGCTTTATTAAAACGGAAACCTGTTTGCTGCCAGCAGGCGAATTTTCTTTTGTTCGTCTGCCGGCAACCAACAAATAATTCAAGCGTATTAAATATGAACCAAGTTACCGCTAACCGCTTTACCGAAAATCCATTGCTAAAACCGGCCGATGTGCGGCCCAGCAGGCCCGGGCTTGAAGTAGCCTGCTTGCTGAACCCGGGCGTTTTTGAATACGACAATAAAATATGGCTGATCATCCGCGTAGCAGAACGGCCAAAACAACAGCATCATCTTATTTCATTCCCTGTGTTACAAAATGGAGGAATAGAAATTATTGAGATCTTAAAAGATGATCCGCACCTGGATGCTACCGATCCGCGGATACTGCGTTATAAAGGCGACGATTACCTCACCACGCTTTCCCATTTGCGGTTGTTTTGCAGCGAAGACGGGATTCATTTCCACGAGCCGGAAGGCTATCCACAGCTGCATGGGGAAGGACCGCTGGAATCCTTTGGCGTGGAAGATTGCCGGGTAACAAAAATAGAAGGCACTTACTATCTCACCTTCACTGCAGTATCTTCAAATGGTGTGGGAGTAGGCATGCGCACCACGCGCGACTGGAAAACTTTTTCAGATCAATGCATGATCATACCACCGCATAATAAAGACTGTGCATTATTTGATGAAAAGATAAATGGCCTTTACTATGCCCTGCACCGGCCCAGCAGCGTGGATCTTGGCGGCAACTACATCTGGCTGGCACAGTCGCCCGATGGGGTGCATTGGGGCAAACACCGGTGCCTCATCAGAACCCGCCCGGGTTACTGGGACAGCAAACGTGTTGGCGCCGGCGCCTCCCCTGTCAAAACAACCGAAGGATGGCTGGAAATTTACCACGGCGCCAATGAAAAACACCAGTACGGACTAGGCGCTATGCTGCTGGATCTTAATGATCCCTCCATAGTACTGGCCCGTAGCGACGATCCCATTATGATCCCCGAAGCCCCTTACGAGCTTACCGGCTTTTTCGGGCAGGTGGTTTTTACCAACGGGCATATTGTAAGAGGCGATGAGCTTACCATTTACTATGGCGCTGCCGACGAGGTAGTGTGCGCCGCCAGGTTTTCTATCGGGGAAATACTTTCATCCTTAAAAAGGTAACAACTTATGCTCAGGAACCTTTCTGCAGAAATAAAACATTTCAACCAGCAGCCGCACGACTTCCGCATACTGGTGCTCACCAATATGATTTATGCGCTGGTGCTGCCGGTCATCGACATCTTTGTGGCCGCCTATGTGATGCGTAACTCCAACGACCCTACGAAAGTGGTGATCTACCAGCTTACTATTTATACCGGTATCCCGCTTACTTTCCTGTTAAATGGTTTTTTGCTGAACCGCTTCAACATTAAAACATTGTACTCCGCTGGTATGCTGCTGAGCGGGGTATCCATGATCGTGATGATGTCGCTCAAAACGCTGGACCTTACCGGTATTGGAATAGCAGGTATTATTATGGGTATGTCGTTTGGCTTTTACTGGGCCAACCGCGACTACCTGGCGTTATCTATCACCAACGACCGGAACCGCAATTATTACTATGGTCTTGAAACGTTTTTCTATACCATCATTGCGGTAGTAGTACCTATCTGTATAGGCTGGTTTATAGAATCGGGTGGGGATATTAATGTAAACAATGCTTACCGTATCATTACCGGGCTGGTGTTTGTGATCACTATCCTTGCCTCTGTGGTATGCTTCAGGGGGCATTTCCGTAACCCGGATGAGAAGGCGTTTCTATACCTGCGCTTCCATCCTTACTGGCGCAAACTATTGATGCTGGCTTCCCTGAAGGGATTGGCACAGGGTTACCTGGTAACAGCCCCTGCTATGCTGATCATGTTGTTGCTGGGAAAAGAAGGCGCGTTAGGCACCGCTCAATCGGTAGGCGCCATCATTGCAGCGGTGCTGATGTATATTATTGGCAGGGCGGCCAAACCGGAACACCGGATCACCATTTTTGCAGGAGGGCTTATCTGTTTTACGCTGGCCGCTCTTTTCAACGGTGCCTTTTATAACGCAACAGGGGTGGTGATTTTTATGCTGTTCCTCCTGCTGGCAAAACCGCTGCTCGACATGGCATATTTCCCTATCCAGTTCAGCGTAATTGATATTCTTTCCAGAAAAGAAAAACGTAACGTTTACGCCTATATCCTTAATCACGAAGTAGGCTTGTACGCCGGGCGTTTCCTGGGCGCCGGCACCTTTATTTTCCTGGCTTACTATTTCTCCACAGAGGTGGCGCTGCGTTACGCCATTATCATCATTGCCATACTGCAACTGCTTTCCATTGCAGTAGGCAAAAGTATTATCAAAGAAGGGAAAGCGCTGATAAAAGAAACTACTGAAAAAACCACCGCGGTGGTATAAATTGTATACAGCATGGTAAAATTAACAACAACGGGAATCGCGCTCTGCCTCCTTTGGATGTCCTGCAAAACACCCACGCCGCCACCGGTGGTGCAGCAACACCTGCCCCGCCTGGACTCCATGGCCGATGTGCCGCAGCCGCTACAGATCATAGACTGGTATGCCCTGGCCCGGCAGTTCGATAGCACCGCGTACAATTTTAACACCACCGGTCCGCATTGGCCACTGGTTTGGTGGGACAGCAGCCGGCGCAATTTTGACCAGCCGGTGGTAGGGCTTTATACCGCGATGGACGATCAGCGGCAGGGCCCCACGCATAACAAAGGAATTTTTCACGAAGCGCTTGCTACCATGGGCGCCACGCTGGGCGCTACATTGGTGGGGGTTGATAAAAGCCGGCAACAGGGGCTGAACTATGTGGCCATGCTAAAAAATTATTTCAACCGGGAAACAGGCTGGGATATTATGATGAACAATACCTGTCCCGAAGTAGCCCAGCTTGGCGGTGGTTATGGGCGCGACTGGTGGTACGACGTATACCCTAATGTACTTTTTTACGGCATCTATGATCATTATCCAAATATGCCAGGCTTTGATTCGCTGGCGCATCAGATTGCGGAGAAGTTCTGCGCAGCCGACTCTGTGCTGAACGGCAACTATGATCATTCATTTTTTGACTATGCACAACTACAACCAAAAGATAACTGGATCTGCAAACAGCAGGACGCCGCTGCCGGTCATGCTTACGTATTATATGCCGCCTACAAAAAGTTTGGTGATCCGCGCTACCTGCAACACGCCATAAAAGCCCTGCAAACACTGGAGCAGCAGCCACACAACACCAACTATGAAGTGCTGATGCCTTTTGGCGCTTATATGGCTGCAAGGCTCAATGCAGAACAGGGCAAACAGTTTAATGTGCAGCAATTTATGGAATGGACATTCAATGGCAACCCGGAATGCCGTCAGGGCTGGGGCGTACTGGCGGGCAACTGGAATGGCATCGACATATCGGGCATTGTGGGGAGCACCACAGACAGGGGCGGATACGGGTTCCTGATGAATACCTTTGATGCCGCATGGCCGCTCGTAGCCATGGTACGCTATGATCCTTCCTATGCCGCCGTTGTGGGCAAATGGATGCTAAATGCCAGCAACGCAGCCCGTTTCTTCTATACCCAGTACATGCCCGATGATCATGAAACGATCCCGGAGAAAGCAGCCATTACCAAAGGCGTGATCGGCTATGAAGGCATTATCCATACTTCCTCTTACCCCCAATACGCCCACCTCAAAGCCCCGGTGGCACAGGGCGACGGACCGCAATGGGCCAAAGGAAACCCCGATGTATCACAATTCAGCGTATACGGCAGCGGGCATGCAGGGATCTTTGGCAGTATTATCCGCACCACCTCAGTGCCCGGTATATTACAACTGAATTTACTGGCTACAGATTTTTTCAGAGACAAGGCTTATCCATCTTATCTCTACTATAATCCTTACCCCGGAGAAAAAAAGGTAACAGTAAATGTGGGTGATCAACCGGTGGATATTTATAATACCATTACCCGGCAGTTTATTGCCCGTAACGTGAAACAGGCATACGACCTGGTATTACCGGGACTTAGCCCTGCAGTGCTGGTATTTACACCGCCAGGCGGCAAGGTAAGTAAAGCGGGCAGCCGGTTGATGGTAAACGAAGTAACAGTGAGCTTTTAACCATTGGCTTTATAGGTAAAAACTCCATGAAAGGCTTGTAAGCAGGTAGCTTATAAGCCTTCTCTTTTAGTGGAATTCCAGGTACTACAGGAAACGTTTTACCCGGAAAAAATCAAATCCCAAACCCCCTTTCCTGACTTCCACCTCCACACTGCTCACCGTTTCAGGGGATATGTGCCTGTCCAGCACTATCTTCTTCACATAACCACGGCTTTCCACTTTTACCCAATAAGTTTTACCATTCCTATTCTGGGAATATCCCCGCTCCACTACCGGTAATATTTCCGTTGAAGACGCTTTTGCCGCAAACAGGTAATTGGCGCCCATCAGCAGGGAAGCCGGTATCCAGGAGATTAGCAGCAACATGCATCCTTTATGTAAAATACCCTCTGTTAAACCATCGAACAAACGGGTGAGCCATCCCCGGCACTTTCCCGCAGCCCACCATGCCGCAGGTATACCAATGAACAATAACAGGGATAAGGGTAAGAGAAGAGGCATAAAGGTAACACCCAAAAAAAGCCATGGCATGGCATGCAGCATAATACAGACGAGAGCTGCAACCAATATAGCTGCACCCTTCCATATTTTCGGCCAACTCGCTTTCTTTTCCTTAGTTGCGGACATTTGAACCTGTTAATTACCCGAAAATACATTATCCCGGGAATTTGCAAAATAAACAGGCGGCTGCCTGCCGGTTTATCCCCCAACTTTGTCGTTTTTTTCCAAACGCCCCCTCTCCCCATTCTCCTATCTTTACAAAAAAAACTTATGGCAAGCAAGTTGAAACATGAGCAGGTACAGTATCTTGAATTCCTGTCGAAAGACATCCGCCGCGCGAAGGAGTTTTATACAAAGAGCTTTGGGTGGAAGTTTACCGATTACGGTCCCGACTATACGGCATTTGAAGGCGATTATGTAGATGGCGGGTTTACGGCCGGCAAACCGGTAAAAGGCACTGTTTTAGTGATCCTTTATTCAAAGGATCTTGAAGCTACCCAACAAAAGATTGTTGCCGCAGGAGGCACTATTGTAAAGGATATCTTTAGTTTTCCCGGTGGCAAACGGTTCCACTTCACAGACCCGGATGGGTATGAGCTGGCGGTATGGTCGCTGTAGAAAATGTAAAGCCGCTTCCATAACCGGAGCGGCCTTTATGTTTTTATCAAACAAAAGAAAATTTACCTGCTATCCAGTGCACGCATAAACGCAATCACTTCTTTTATTTCAACAGGCGTTAGTCCCAGCTTTTTTGCGCTTAGGCTCTGGTTGTGCACCGGCAGGCCATTCCCTGCACCGCCGCCTTCATTGTAGAAGTCCATTACTTCTTCCAGGGTGGCAAAGGCCCCATTGTGCATATAGGGCGCTGTTGTTGAGGTATTGCGAACGGTAACTGTTTTAAAGGCATGATCAAACCCCGACAAGCGGCTGCTGTCAAAATAATTAAAGCTCATGAGCGTGTTGAAAAGCCCCCTGTCCGCATCAATATTTTTACTGCCTTGTTTTTCGGGAACGCCGAGTATCTCCGCATCCTGTGTAATAAATTTAGGAGGTAGCACCCCGCTGAACAGCGGCATAAAATGACAGGCGCCACAGCCTGCCTTGCCCATAAATAAATTAAACCCTTTCACCTCTGCGGCCGACATAGCAGTATCCATACCAGCCATGTAATCATCGAAACGGCTGTTTAGCCGTACAAGACTTCTTACATACGCTGCCAGCGCTTCTGTTACAGCTGCGGAATCCGGTTGTGGCCTGCCTGGAAATGCAGCAGCAAACAGCTGTGTATACCTGCCGGAACGGGTAATATCCTGCAGGGCCGAATGAATGCGGCCACCCATTTCCTTTGGGTTATGTATCACATCGTTCACCTGCTGTTCCAGGGTTTCTGCACGCTGATCGTAGAATTGCTGCGGCTGCAATGCCGTATTAAGCAGGGAAGGCACATTCCTGCTGATCAAACCTGTGCCGCTGATATCAGGGTGCTTCGCCAGGTTTTCTGCGAATGCTGTTTGCGGATGATGACAGGAAGCGCAGCTGATCTTTCCATTACCAGAAAAAGCAGTTTCTGTAAATAACGCTTTACCCAGCGCTGCTTTGGCTATCTTATTTTCCTGGTCAAGGAAAGGTGAATAGGCATCTGCATTAAATGCGTCTTTGTCGAACAGGGTAAAAACATCCTGTCGCAGTAAGCGGTTGTAACGATATCCCTGGAAATCCAGCTGCCTGCGTAATTGCTCTATAGCGGTAGATAACGGATTGGCATAACGGCGGATATAAAGCGCCCTGTCGAAATGATTAAAATCCTTATTCGCCAGCAGGAAAGCAATGTTCCCGCCAAGCAGCTCCTGCGTGGTGTTACTGTTGCCCGCATAAGGAGCCAGCGCCTGCTGCAGCGACTGCAGGGCCACTGCGCATTCCTCCATGCTGTTCCTGCTGAGCGGATTATCGTACCCGGTGATGCCCAGTGTTTCAATGCGGAATACTTCCAGTTTTGCAGCATCCAGGATCTGCCAGCCGGCAACAGGAATACCGGAAAAATACGATTTGAATACCTGTAATTTATCCAGGATATTTTCCGTTTGCCCAAGCAACATGCTGCGGGAGGTACTGTCGAATGCAGGAAAGATATGTTCTTCCATTACCTGCAGCCCTGCGGGATGTAAGATCATATAACCAGGCAGCTCCGCTTCTGCTTTGGGTGCGCCGTTTATAAATCTCGCGGTAGACCAGGCGAAGTATTCTGCGGCCCATTCTATCCGCTTATAATACTTCCTGGCAACCAGGAAGGCGGGTTGCAGGTCTTTTTCCCGACCGGTTCTGATAACAGGCTGCAGGGAATCCCTGATATAAAAAGAAAAGGCGTCAATATCGCGGCAAAGCATTCCCGCTATTTCCTTTGCGGGATCGTTGGTTCGGACCGCGAAAGAAGATAGCAGCTGTATCGTCCCCACCATCAACACCAAAACTATTGCTATCCGGGAATGCTTCACCTGGTAAAATCAGTTGTTAAAATTAAAAGCGCCCTGTAGTGGATTGGCATTGCCATCCCTGCTGTTGAGCGGTTTCAGGCCCCAGCGTTTTTCGATAAACGAGAGGATACTCACGGTTTCGTACTGTGTTGGGTCCACGTAACCTTTTTTGGCAAAAGGAGAAATGATAATGGCAGGGATACGGCTGCCCGGTCCCCATTTATCAATCACCGGCGGCGCTACATGATCCCAGAAGCCCCCGTTTTCATCATAGGTAAGTATGATCACCGCATCTTTCCAGTTAGGGCTATTGCGCACAGCATTGATCAGCTTTAAAGCATGCGTTTCTCCTGCTATAACGCTGGAATAGCCGGGGTGCTCGTTCTGAACGCCCAGTGGCTTTACAAAAGAAACAGCCGGCAGCGTTCCTTCCTTTGCGGCTTGCAGGAAATCCTCTTCATCTTTGAGATGTTCCTTTTTGGCGGAAGTGCCATCTGCAAATGTTTTGTAGTAGATGAAGGGCTGGTGATGGTACTGGAAGAATTCATCGGGTTTGCCTGCTATCGCATCATTCCAGCCACCTGAATACCAGGCCCAGGAAATATTTTTTTCACTGAGACGGTCACCGATCGTAGGATTTGTTTGGTTAGGAACAAGATTTTCCTTTTTTGTACCGGCAGGATAAGGCTGGTTTACAGAGTAAATAGTGTTCACCGCGTAACCATCGGGAGTTAACAGCCCGTCTTTCTTCATCTTCCCATCAGGTTCCAATACTGCCCTGGTATCCTGCGGAGCATCCGGAAAATAAGGCGTTGCCGCAGCGATCAGCCATTGATGATTGAGGAAGGAGCTGCCAAAAGCGCTGTGAAAGAAATGATCGCAGAGTGTAAATTCTTTTGCAACAGGGTATAAAGGCAGCAGCGAAGTTTTATAGTATCCCATGGCCAGACCCGCGGTGCTGTTATGCGCTGCGAAAAGATTCATTTTACCATTATTGATCTGGCTGCGCTCCTGGTAATACCGGTGTGTAACATCTGGCGTTTCTTTATCGGCAGGAACATACTGGTCTATATTAAAATAGCCATTGGGAATATTGGTGGGGAACTCGCTGGAACGGGGTATCGCCGGGAGATATTGATACGGCTGACCGTTACGGTCCAGCTGCAGCACCGCTTCTTTGGAGGCGTTTGCCAGGCCATCAGCACCTTCAAACTGCCCGTACAGGTTATCAAAACTGTGGTTCTCCATATAGATCACTACCACATGGTTCACTTTTTCAATACCTTCCAAACCGGGTACCTTAGCGGCTTTACCTTGCCCGGTACGGCGACTGCCGGCACAGCCTGCAAGCAGGGCTGTTACGACAATTGCACATAATTTAGTTTTTCTGTTCACCATTGTTATAACTGTTATCCGGTAAAAATACTGCCTGGATTTTTATTTTTCGAATGATATTGATTTTTATCAGGGAATTTATTGAAACTGCACAAGGTTCCCGGGCATGTTCCTGATGTTATTCCGGTTTTATTATCATGATATTTCCATTTTTCCCTTTTTGTTGTTTTTATTTTAGCGGGATAATATTATCTTCCGTTCATCATCCATTATTACTATCAGCAAATGAGGAGAGTTATATTATTCCTGACCATTTACTTCATTTCAGTTAAGACCCACGGACAAGTTGTATGGAACCTGGACAGTTGTGTTCAATACGCCACTCAAAACAATACCTCAATACTTCAGGCTTCACTCCGCATCCGCGCTGTAAGGGCGCAGATGCAACAAAGTTCGGCACGGCGGGTACCTTCCTTAAGTTTTGACAACAACATTGGATGGCAGGGAGGAAGGTCTATTGATCCTACATTAAACACGTATACAAATACCAATCTTGTATTCCAAAACCTCGGTCTGCAATCCGGGATCACACTTTTCAACTGGTTCAGCATCAGCAATACCATCCTTGCCGAGAAAAAAAACGTGGAGTCTTCAGTCCTTGACCTGGAGAAATTAAAGAATGATATTTCACTGAATATTGCAGCCGCGTATTTGCAGGTGCTACTTTCCAACGAAAAAATAGAGATCTCCAAAAAACAGATACAGTTAACCAGCGGCCAACTGGAAACTACTCAACTATTGTTTAACCAGGGACGGCAAACCCAGGCAAATGTGCTTCAGCTACAGGCACAACTATCAAGAGACAGCACTATCTATTTTGATAGTATGCTGAACGACTATCAATCCAATGCCAACCTATTGAAATTACTGGGGATCGGGCCTGAACAGCAAATTAAAATTTCCAGGGAAGTCCCGGAGAAAAGCATTTTAAACATTATGGAAATGCAACCGGAAACAATCTATCAAATTGCTTTAACCAATCAGCCATTACAGAAAGAAAATGCTGTGAAGCTAAAGGAATTTGAGTACCGGATAAAAGCAGCAAAAGCAGCTCAATATCCCACCCTGTCTGCCAATGCGGGCATAGGTTCAAACTTTGCAAATACTTTCCGTGATGCGTTGGGCCGGCCAATTCCTTACGGGCAACAATTATTCAATAACAACTTTCAACAGTCGTTCTACCTGTCATTAAACGTTCCTATATTCTATAACAAACAATTAAAGACCAATTATAAACTGGCCCAAAGCGAATACAACAACCAGCAACTGACAATTGTGAACAACAACCTGGAACTAAAACATAAAATATACGCAGCTTATAAAAATGTCTTAAATAGCTGGAACAGATACCAGTCTATGAAAAACAGCCTCTCGCAGCTACAGGAAGCATTTGAGCTGGAAAAGATAAGCTTTAATACCGGGAATACGCCATTGGTAAGTTTCCTGAACCTGGGAAATACGCTATTTCAGGCACAAACAGATAAGATCACCAGTTACTATGAGTATATCTTCTCGATGAGAATATTAGAACATTATCAGAAAATAAACTAGTATCAGGCATCATATTCCTCCAGCCACTCAAATAGAAATTCGCTCACATACTTCCCGTGTGAAGAAGAAAGCAACTGGCTGTCTGTGGGTAGAAATTCAGTAAAAGATATTCTTTTTGCATTCTCCGCCTTAATAAAATTCTTTACTAACAAGCGTACCAAAAGAGGGCTCTTGAAATGGATATACTGCGGTTTCCTGAACTCTTTTCTTTTGCCTTCCTTTTCATCGTATTCCAATAACTTTACGAAGACCTCTTCAGGAATATCATTTCTTTTACGCCATTCTGTTATTGCATAAAAGAGTGTTGCTTCGTCATTCATTCCTGAAAATGAAGAAAACTCCTCTATATTCACCTCCCAGCATTTTCTCCGTATAACAAGGTAGCTATTAAAAACCAGTCTGGGTTGAAAACTGATATTAGCATTGATTTGCCGCCTGGTCTTATCAGAAAGTATTTCCAGCAATATAAAATGGTTTCCGGGCTGGGGAACCGTAAAACAGCTGGACAAGAAACGGAATAAAGGGGAACGGCCCCTCAGATCCTGAAAATCCAGATTAAGGAAAACCACTTTCTTCCCGGATCTACTATCGTACAAATGAATATAATCCCTTTCCCGGTCGAACTTCACCATCAGGTTGCTCAATGACAGCACCTTGTCCGGCGACCGCATTACCTGCCCTCCGGGCGATTCAATTTCATAAGCAGCTATAGGCGGATGGATATTTGCATTGAAAAAAGAATTATCGCTATACTCGGCAAAAATACATTCCCCGTCTGTACAATTCTGCATCAATGCATTTCTGACCCCATTATTCTCGTAGTACAAAAACCGGCTGAACAACTTGCCAAATCCAGGAAAAAGCCCTGCATTCAACACAAATACCGGCTTTTCCGTGGAAATGCGATTACCCTCAAATCCACATTGGATAAAGGCGTTGAACGAGCTCCGGCTTATATAGTTTCTTATAACCGGCTTATTTACCAGGTTACTATTGGCACTTTCAATCCAGTCGCTGCTAATATGTATCTCTTCTCCTGAAGTATCCATTTTGCCTTCCAATTCTTCAAACAAGCAGTTTTGCCATTCCTCAATGGTTCTGTAGAAATTATGATCTTCCTCACTTGGCCCTTGTTCAGCTGCATTTCTGATACGGTAATATCTATCATAAAAGTCCAGCAAAGTAACTTCTTTGTCTGTACCGAACTCCTCCACAAAAAATCTCCTGAACTCATTACACTTGTGCGAATGAAGATTAATATACCGCAATGAGGAATTCAGCTTTGAAAGTATATCAGCCAGCTGCTCTCCGGTTTGCATATCTATATACAGGTCGTTTTCCAATACAGTTTCCTCATACAGTACGTTTTCCGGCGTAAATCCAAATATGGTGTTATTGCTGATTTCCAGGTTCCGATCTTCTTTTCCTGAACCGGCATCCTCCATGTCACTTCTTTTTTCCGGCATGCCTGCCGGCTCTTTCACGGCTTTTTCCACCGCCTTTTTTTCCCTTATCCTGAATGAGTAGTTGTTCATCGCCTCCCGCTCATGTTCAGGCAATCCTGCCGCTTTATGAAGCTCATAAAATGCATAAAACAAGGTGCGGTGTATTGCTACCAGGACTTCCCTTCTCTCTTTATAATTCTCCTTTACATTTCTGTATTGGGACAATAGTTGTTCTGCTTTTTCCAGCTGATCTGAAAACCTTGTAAGATGTTCATCTTCGCTATTGATCTCATTAATATGCTTTCTTAAAGCCGGTAGCCAATCCGGCTCCTTCCGGTTAGGCTTCAGGTCAAACTCCAGGAAACCGATAGTTACCAATTTATGAATGTAATTATCCAACTCTTCTTTTTCTGCATCAATTATACCCATCAGTTCTGTCACCAGTTCTCCAAACCTGATCGCCGGCTGCCTCTTATAAAGATCAAGGATAAAATCAATGATCTCTGAGCGGTCTAATTCCTGGAAAGATTCTGAATTATTAAAATTCAACAGGAAAATGATTTTCGTCCCGGTCACTTTACTCGTTGTATTCAACCGGATGAACTGGTACTGAACAAACGGGTCAAATTTTAGCAGCAGGTGCTGTATTTTCCTGAGCATATAATTGCTTAGGTTAACAAAAGATGCTAACTGCTTTTCCTCAGCCAGTAATCCTTTTGGCGCTGCCGGCTGAAATGCCGAGAATCCGATATTATTAAAAGAACTGAATGGAGAAGTTTTGGTGACCATTCTTGAATAATACTTCAATAGCCCTATCTCAACATTATTCTTCCTGTTAAGCAGTTTTCTTTTTTCTGTATCAATATATTTTTCTGCAGACTGTAATAAATCATGACTTCCCAACAGCAGGCCGTTCAATAAATTGTTATTATTAATGATATTTTGAAAACGATTTTCAATGTTCTCCATTTCCTCATTGTAAACATCGGAAAGCTCCGTTTTCCTGTTGTCTAACAGTTCCAGCTGTTGTTGATACAACAGCACACTATTCAATAAATGTTCCGGAACACAGGAACTCAGTTGCAGGATCAGGGATGCGCTGCTCTTCCGTTGGTTGAAGATATTCCTCTTTACCGTGATAACACCCTTCTTCACTTCATATTCCTCTGTAATACTTATGACCTGGTACAGCGAATCACACAAGTTATTCTTCAATACATCAATCTGGTCTTTCAGCCGGTAAATATCATTCATGCAAGCCCATAGCTTTTCCGCATTCAATGCCCCTAGTAATGTAACAGGCTCCCCACCGATACGCAACAGTGCATATGGAAAAAATGTTGCTTTCATTGTACATTTGCTTTATTTAGAATGCTGATAAGCTGGCTGAATATACGATCACTTATGCTCAGATTGGAAGTGATTATTTCCGCGCTTCCCTGCATTTCCTGTTTAAACGGAATTATTTTCTTATAGTTACTTGCCAGGCCATTGGGCAACGATATAGTAACGATGTAATTATTATTGACAGGCACAAGAGAAATAGACTCTACCCTGCCGGTTAATGAACCATATTCAGTGAAAGGGAAATTATCGAGTTTTATATTAACCCGTTGGTTCAAGGCTAATTTTCCTGAACCGGCTGTTGGCACAACCGCCTGGCAATAGTAGGCATTTACCGGGGGAATTATCTTAATCACCTGTTGGCCTTCGCTAACAAGCTGTTCATTGGCCCAAACCGCCAGCATATTTACAGTACCTGCCATAGGTGCCGTAAGCAGATACCTGCTTTCCCAATCGGCAATCTTAGCCTGTACGGACCGGACAGATTCGCTTAAAGTAAGCAACAGCATTTTCTCCTTCTCCAGCTTACTTTTATTTAGCTGCAGTAACTGGAATTTTATGTTAGAGGATTGAATAATGTTCCCTGACACCAATGTTTTAGAGTTCTCACTGGCAATCAGGGCCTGGAAGTATGCCTGCTTTGAATTCAGGTATGCTTCATTTGAGATCACCTTCTTTTGAAGCAGGATAGAATCATCTGCCAGTCTCTTTGCCAGGATCAATTTATTTTCTTCTGCCGCTTTCAGTTGCTTTTCTATGCTTTCGTTTATGGTGCCATAGGTATTGAGTTGCCCGCCCAGTGATTGCAGTTCTTTAGCCGTTAGGTCCAGCGAGGTATACATACGTAATCCCTGGATATTCTTTACCACATCAGAAAAATATGGTTGCAGTTCTCCCAGGTTTAAGTCATTTCTCAGATCAAGCCTCCAGATGCTGTCAATATCCGGTTGCTGCAAAGCATTGGTTATTTTCGTGGCCAGCTGCTTTAAGTAAACAACGTCATTATATTTTACAGGATTGTCTATACCGCCAAGGATGTCGCCTGGTTTTACCTGTTGCTGATCTTTTACCAACAGGAATATTCTTCCGGATATTTTAGACACCACAGGCAGAGGAGGTACTTTGGTAGTAATTACTACTCTTGAATAGATGACATACGGATATTTAATAATGGTTGATAAAACAATAAACAGCATCATGACTATAAATACGACCATGATCCCACGCCTTACTATCCAGGAAGGCACCTTCCCCATTATTTCCTGCATTTCCTCGCTCCTTAGTTCTATATCCTGCCCGGCAGCAGGTTTGTTGCCATTTTCCATATTGCACCCGGTTATTTTTGTTGTCAGTGAAAATAGTCCTCAAATAAATTCAACAGGATATAAGCAATAAAAGACTCATCGATATTATTAATTCCCAGCCTGTTATTGGTCATATGCATGTAGCTTTCATAAATACCCGCTATCATTTCTTCTTTTTCTTCCTCTTCTGAAAAGAGATCAGATAGCTGGCGATCAACTATTTTTATATGCTCCACCCATCCTGCCATCCAGAAAAGCGGCTCCTCCCTGAGGTCCATATCTGAAGCGGCTGATAATACTCCCATATTAGCCATCAGCACATCCCGTTGTTTTTCATATGCTTTATTAAAGGCCGTCAATATTACCTCCCGTTCTACGCCGGGGCATAAATACAGGAAATGCGCCAGCCAGCCTTCATGCACTTTGCTTACAAGTGCGGTTTTTACTTCGGTCGACAGGTTAATAGTTTGCAGGAAAGCCAGGTGTATCCTTATTGCGCTGCCAAGGGAATCTGCATACACCCAATTATCCTGGCTTCTCAAAAGCGACAATACCAGATTTGAAGACATCATGAAGTGCCTTTCAGCAATACCAATAGCCACCGGCCCACCATATCTTTCTACTTCAGGTTCATATTCCACATTTGTTATGGATAACAGGGAAAAACCCTGCTGCTCACTGTTTCCACGCATTGTATGATGCAGGGAGCCGGCTACTTCTGTAGCCAGTACATCAAAATTTATCCCTTCTGCCGGTAATATCCTGATCCTGATATGCGGCGAGGGATCAAAATACCTGATAAAAAAATACCTGTCATATTTATCCGTGATTCCTTCCAACAGTGGCATTAAAATATTCTCCAGGAAGATATTCATATCTCCTTCTATACCCACGTGAATAGAAATCCAATTCCCTGTTGTCCCGTTCATTTATTCTCTAATCTAACTGGTGTAACAATATAGCCCCTATCCCGGAGTAAGCTGATCAAACCTTCATTACTTCCGGCGAACAAATGTCCGGCTCCCACAGCAATGAAGCATGAACCCTGTTTCAGAAGCGGAAGCAGTTTACTGATCCATAAGCGGTTCCTCTCCAGCACATTGCTAAGATCGTCGCTTTCTTCCTCTATCCTGTCAGTTCCATAATCTCTTAAACCGGTTTTATATAAGTTAATATATGCCAGATGTTCATCGCGTTTTTTTTGCTCGCCGGCCGACATATTCACATTATCAATCCACCTGATCAATTGTACAATAACGCCACAAAAAGAACCGGGGCCTTCTGTAAAGTTTATCCCCGAAAGGCCCTCAACATTATCCAGTCCGATCATAAACTTCCCTTCGCCAGTCGCATAGTCTATTAAAGCCTTATCCATTCCTGTATCCTCCCTGACCACTCCTAAAGGTTTTATCAACTGGTACTCCAATGAATAGCACATCAGCATAATCAAACCGATCTGTTCAGAGAATGAAGTCGCCTCATTTAAAACATCTGTTGGTTTCTCCACCCAGCCTACCTGGAGGAAATGATCATTGACAAGAGTGGTATCCGCACCAAAAAGCTCCGCAGCTGTTTTAACAGGCTTATTCACGCTGATGCTATCGATCAGCGAGCCTGCAGTGGTATCTTTACCCGTATATGATTCGCATATGAAAGTCCTGCATTCCTTAATGTAACGGTATAACACCGGGTTAGCATCTACCCAGCTCTTTCCAAATGGGTGACAGGTACCGAGTAAATAAGAAGTTTTAACTGCTCCCGGGGCTTTTATCTTCCACAACACTGATTGTACAGATGGCTGAACAACAGCTTGGGCGATAGTTTGCCCCGGCCGAAAAAAAGACAGCATAAAAAAGATGGATAAGCACTTCAAATACACAAAAAATATTTAAATGATTATAATTCCAATTGATCCTTTACCAGGCTGTAATATGGGCCCATTTTACCTAGCAGCTCCTTGTGTGTGCCCATCTCCTTAATTACTCCTTTATCCAGCACCACGATCTGGTCCGCATTACGTATAGTACTTAGCCGGTGGGCTACAATCACCACCGTTTTGTTTTTCAGAAATTCCGACATGTTTTCAATAATTGTTTTCTCATTATGTGCATCCAGCGCATTTGTTGCTTCATCCAGGAAAACATATTTGGGATTTCTGTACACCGCCCTCGCAATCTGCAACCGTTGCTTCTGGCCATGACTGATGCCATTTCCATTCTGCCCGACTTTTGTATTGTATTTCAGAGGTAATGACTCAATAAACTCTTTAATATTTGCAACCTCTACTGCACGAAGGAGCTTATCTTTATTCACTGTTTCATCAGCCACAGAAATGTTGTTGGCAATGGTATCCGAGAACAGGAATCCATCCTGGGAAACATTACCACAGAAGGAGCGCCAGTAACGGCTGTCGATCAGTTCAAGATTTGTGTTCGATACGTGAATATCCCCTTTTGTGGGTTTATAAAGTTTCAATAGTAATTTCACCAGGGTGGTTTTACCGGATCCGCTGGTTCCAACAATAGCTGTTATCTTATTCTCGGGAATAGTGAGTGTAATATCTTTCAGGACTTCAGCTGAAGACGGCCCTCCATATTGGAAGGTTACATTATTGATATAAATATTTCCATCTTCCGGCATTTCATTCTCTACCAACTGATCATATTGTTGCTCATTTTTCACTCCATGTACTTCATTAAGCCTTTCAAGCGCAATCCTGGTATCCTGTAAAGAGAGCACCAAACTAATTGCCTGGCTTATTGGCCCACTTAGCTGTCCAATGATATAGGAGATGGAGAGCATCATCCCGAGTGTGATTTCACCGGTCAATACCGATTTGGCCGCATAATAGGAGATAAAGATGTTCTTCACCTGGTCGATGAAAAAGGCCCCGGTTTGCTGGATCTGTCCCAATCTCAGGCTTTCTATAGATATCTTAAACTGGTTCACCTGTACTCTTTCCCATTCCCATCTCTTCTTCTGCTCACAGTTCTGTAGTTTTATTTCCTGTACCCCCTGTAATAACTGGAGCAAGGCATTCTGTCGTTCAGACGATTGCGTAAAGGACTTATAGTTGAGCCTTTTCCGTTCCTTCAGAAAAAGGATTGTCCACAGGAAATAAATAGCATTGCCTGCCAGGAATATCAAAAAAATGGGGAGGTTATAATAGATTAATATAATCCCGAAGATAATGAAGTTAACAGCTGAGAATATCAGGCTCAAAGCCGTACTGGTGAGAAAGTTCTGTATGGTGCCATGATCTCCGATCCTTTGGATAATATCTCCCGTACTTCTCGCCTCAAAAAAAGAATAAGGCAGTTTTAAAGTTTTGATAAGAAAATCGGAAATAATGGAAAGGCTTATACGGGTTCCCATATGAAGGAATATCCAACCTTTAATATACTCCACCAGTAATACGCTTGTTTGCAATACCAGCTCAGAAATCAATATCAGGTTAATAAAGCTCAGGTTCTGCTGATTGATACCGATGTCGATCATTGATTGTGACAGGAATGGGAATATCAACGCAAAAATGCTGCTAAGGATCATGGCGAAGCCTAACTGTACAAAGAGGGATTTATAGGGTTTCAGGTAAAGCAGGTAATGTCTTAACCTGGCTTTATGTTCTGCTTTTTCCTCTTCATGAAGATAGAACTCGGGAGTAGGCTCCAGGAAAAGTGCCAATCCAACATCTTCTCCGTTTATTTTTGTGTTAAGCCATGCCTTTTTAAGAGTTGGAATATCTATTGTAACCAACCCCGATGCCGGATCAGCAACATATACCTTTGTTTTGCTGATCTTATAAATAACGACAAAATGGGATTGTCTCCAGAAAGCGATAAACGGCAAGGGAGCGTCTTTTATGAAGTTTTCAAGCGGCAGAGTGGCATTCAGGGTCCTGAATCCGATACTTTCGGCTGCCTCGCTCAGTCCCCTCATAGAAACGCCTTCCCTGCTTATATAGCAGTAATCTCTGAGCGTCTGCAAAGAGTATTTTTTTCCATAGAATTTTGCCACCATCTGTAAACAGGCAGCACCACAATCTTTAGAATCGAACTGAGAGAAAAAAGGGAACTTCATTATAAATACCTATTGGAAGATGATCATTGATTGTGTAAAACAAAAGCTGCACTATTGCTTTCAGGTATCATATTTAAATATCACTTTGCCAAACCTTTCCTGGTTCAGATAAGTGTTAAAAATAAAATCCCCGGCAGATGCTGCACCGGAAAAAACAGTATCTACAGCCACCTTTAGCGCCTCGTTTTCATAGTCGTTCAAAGCCTGCCTGATATTTCCGGTATCTCCCAGGCAGTTGCCTATAACAGAAAGGTTATTCCGGATGATCAGCGTAGCCAGGCTGCTGGCATCAATCATTCCTTCTCCTTCAGTGGCTACACCCGGATGCTGATTCCGCAAACCGCATGTAAGATACCTTCCATACGGCAGCAGGTATATGGCTATCCTGGGAAAATATACATCAAAAAAAGGATCAAAAATCACGTCAAAACCGGCTTGCTCTTTTAACAGGGTTGAAAATTGGGGATTATCTGCAGGCATTTCATTGCGGCCGATTTCAATCACTTTTTCCACTCCCATCTTCATCAGTTTCTCCTTTGCTCCAGGTGAAGAAGTGAGCACTGTTACATCAGCCTTCAGCCCCAGTAAAGCGTTAATAAGAAATAGAGAAGTATTCGAAGATCCGGCTGTAACCAGTATCTTATCCCCCTTTTTCAAATGAGCTTTTCCGATCATACTGTAGCTGGTTTGTGCGCCCACAGAAAATCCCGCGGCAACTTCCACCGGCATGCTTTGTGGTATCTTCACCAACTTGTGCTCAGGAAATATTTCTATCTCCTTAGAGGCAGTATTGCTTGGAATACCACTGACAGCCTGCCCATTTATGTAAGCGATATCTGCATTGGGGATCACCCTGTCGCCAGGAGCCAATTTCTTAACCCCCTTTCCGACTGCCATCACCGTAGCTACAAAATCAGATCCGAAAGGAAAATAAGTATAACTGTCCGGCGACTTCTCAAAAAATTCACCGGCTTTTAAAATGAGTGGCAGATCCCTGAAGTTTACGGAAAATGCGCTCTTCCTTACCAATACATGATATTCATTGGCCGAACAACCTGCATCAAAAGCCGTATCTTCAGATTCTACCATTCCCAGGTTCACCAACTGCCCGAACAGGGATACAGTGGCCGCGCCGGACTTTTCGTATTCCCCTGCTAATGCAGTACTGATAACAGCAATATTCCTCATATCTTTCTTTTACAGGGAAGTAATAATATGTTTAAGTGTTTTAATCCTGTTTTCCATCAGGAAGCCACTTTCGTTGATAGGATGATTCTTACCCGGGCGACTTCCTTTTTTACTTATAACCTTTTTTATTGCGCTACTTAATTCCGATCCGCTTTTCGCAGCTACCATGTGGGTAGCTGTTCTTTCATTAAAGGTTTTCACCATACCGGCCGGAATAGCTCCCTTCGAAATAATAAGCGGCGTATCGCTGACTAAAGCGTCGAGATAGAGCCGGCACTTACCTTCCCGGGAAGCGGGTACGGAAACAGCCACACTGGCTACCTTAAGCAACTCATAGAAATAGCTGATATCCGGCTCTCCGATAAAAGTGACCTTTTCCCACATTTCAGGGTACCCGGATATCAGACGGCAAACATCTCCACTACCCCAGACAATCACTTTCAACGCGTTATTTAAAGCTGCATTACGCCGAAGAACGTTTAACAGGTGTAATATTCCCGCACTCTCCAGGTCCTTTCCCCAGAAAAGCAATATCTTTTTGCTGTTATCGAATATCGCACGTTTATTTTTCAATACGGCAGCGGCATTTATCATACTATTGGCTAGCGGGAACTCACCCATTTGCCCAATGGTGAATATTTTCTGCAGATATTTCTGCTGACCGGCCGATTGAAAAAGCACTATGTCCGCGTTTTCAATTCCTGATTTCATCCCTGCAAATACTGCCTTGTCTGCATTGGCAATCGTTTCCTTTACGCCTGCCACAAAATCGTCGTCTGCAAAGCAACCCATTTTCCCACCGGTTTTCTTCTTCGCAAGCGCTGCCAGGGGCAGCAACAAATTACTGCCGGTAAAAAAGAGCTGTTTGTGGTCTGTTCCTGCAAACAATACCTCATCGATCACGAGAAGATCTATTATCCTGCTGAAATAAGAGAGCTGCTCCTGGTCATTTAAATTTTCCAGCTTTTGAAAAGTATTGGGCAGGGCGAGATGATAGTTGTTGAACCGTTTTCTTCCGGCTGCAATACGATCACCAACATAATAAGAAATATCATGTCCGATAGAAATAATGTTTATCCGGAGCTCTTTCATCTTTAAAGAACTGATCACATGATGCAGGAAGCTGCCGGTGTCTTCTTTTCTTAAGAAAAAATTCAATATTGTCACGGTATCAGGTTAAATGATTAACATATAATTAAAAGATCTTCCCAATTAAAACACTTTTCCTTCATATAAGATAAAGTGGCTAATCCCAGGCCACCCAAACCTGCAATTCCCAGGTCTTTCCTGTTATAGGCTGCTGCTGTTGAAAACAGGTCTATTGTTCTGTTAAAATGATAGTCACGCAGCAACCGTATGTCTTCTGTCGCATGCCTGTTATACAGGATATTGAGGGTAGAAAGAAATCTTACATCCACCACATATGGATCATTGTCTATACTTTTCCTTCGCTTATCTTCTCTCCATTGCCTGATAAGCCCCAGGCTGCTATCCATATCTCTTCCTATCAATTCAGCATCAATACCGGGATAGGCCAGAATGGATGTAAAAAAGGTTAACACAGCCCTGAACATAGGTTCCAGGTCATCTGTTTTTTCTGCGAACTCAAAAAGGTGCCGGAGGAATGTTGGTGTATTGGCAGCAACTCCGATGACATGTTCCCTTACCTGGTTACAAAATTCCGGGTATTTCTCCCCGCATCCTTTCAACATAACAGCCACCATACCACATATATGGTACAGGTAACAAATATGCTCCCTGTCTTTTTTGGGCACCCGTTTCTCTCTCACAGCATCGGAAAGTTGTTTGAGCAACATATGGGTGCTTTCCAGGAAGGTGATAATTTTGTCTTTTACCACGAGATAATCCAGCTCATCTTCCCTGCTGGGGTTGGGTACCTTCCTGAATTCATTCCACGAATTAAAAAACAAAGCCGTACCACAACTTTCCACATCCGGCTCGCGGAAGATGCCTCCGGGAAGTTTTATTATTGACTTTTCCAGGTTCCCCCAAAGACTGTCTCCCTCGATAAAATCATTCTCCACCAGGTTCCGGAATCCTTGTGCTATCCCAAAAACACCACTTGAAAATGGCCTCATGGAATATTGTTTGAGATCCTTTGTAATATTGAGCACAAGACTATTGGCAAAATCAAAATAGATGTCGGTTTGCTTATACCATTTGTCGTAGTTATAAAGAAAAATTGCTGCTCCCATCTTCCCATAATAAAGCCCTGAATCTTTTTGAAATCCGGCGTTTATCAGCATTGATTTCGCTATCTTTTCCAGGATCGGGCCAGGATCCCTTTTTTTGAGTGCATTCTTCATCCGTTAATTAGCAAGTTTGTTATCAGATAAAATAATGATTCCACTTTTTATAAATTCGGCAATTTGTTGTTGCAGTAGCTCTCCCGCCAATGCCTGTGTTTCCGGTGAATTGTCCAGTTCCAGGCAAAATCTTTCAAGGGCGGATGAGAAATCAGCGGGAGTTCTGAACAGCTCAAGGGCGCCGGCAGCCAATCCATTCAGGAATTGCTGCCTGCAGCCATCCGGCTTTTCTATTACCAGGTAGGTAGTATTTTCCTGTGGCACATTTTCAGGCCCATTACCTGCATCATTGCCCTGAAAATGAAGATGTACGCAGGGATTCACAACGAGTGAAATATTTTCCGTTTGTAAAAACGATTCAAGTGTTGATGCTGCCTGCTCCTGAATAAATTTATTATAGGCATTTACAAATGAAAAGCTCTTTATATTGTTATTGTGGTACAACAAACTCAGATCCCTTCTCAGCACATTTTTAAACCCGTTCAGTTCTTCCCTGCTGTTGTTTCCTTGTCTTTCCAACAGATACTTAATAATACCTGTTTTATCCGGCAGGCTGCGCAAATCTGCCCAGGTTAGCTCCCCGATGGGGTTTGGCGACAATTGCTGATAAGCTTCCGGAAAAGAACCACGCAGGATGGAGTTGAATAATGTTTCATCGCTGATAACAGCATACCGTCGGTGATCTCTTTCCAGTTTATAATGGAAAATATTTTTCATTTCCTTTCCGTTTACCAATAACAGGTACAAATAGCCTATACCCGCAATACCGTTGAAAAAGCTGAGGTCCTCCACTGATTCCAGATAAAACCCGGAATGATAATATCCTTTGGCATCCCTTCCCTGCAGGCTTAAATTGGCTATTGCAACTGATTTATTCAAAAACTCCTTTTTACCGGTTACTTCAAAGGAAGTATAATACACCAGGGCGTTTCCGCCCTGACCATGGCAAATAGTGAAGCTTGAGTTTAAGTTGGCCTCTGCTGCGCTGCTATTGAGGCGTCCCATGGCATCAATAGCCTCTCTTGTAGATATATGTTGTAAATCGCCGGTATTATCTGCTATCTGCAACCTGGATAAGAGGCATCCGGATGCACCATGGCACCAGGCTACCATATCGGAATGACAATTATTAAAAAAAGTAAGATCGCCCTGCAATATTTTTTCCTTATGATGCAGGTAATCGGACTGTCCATAAATTCCCAGACGGAAATCAGGCCAGTTGTTATTTACTGTATCAAAATGAATATCCTCGTACCGGAGCGCCATAAGGCCAATCCTGGTAAGTAAGGGGCTTTTGAAATATTCCCCTGCCTGCACCAGCACTGTGCCTACCCCGCTGCTTCCATGAGCCATTCCGCATAATCCTTTGATCTGGTAACCGTTCCTGTTCCAGTACACCCCTTCCCTGTAAACGTGCATGTGTTCCAGGAGGTAGCAGAGCGAGCCTGTAATTAGGGGCACCAGGGAATCCCTTCCCGTTAAATCATATACATAAAGCAGCCCCTGAACGCAACCAGCTACTCCGGCAAGCATATCGCAATTTCCCACATTTCCTCCTGCAGGCACCTCGTACTTTCCGAGTAATATCAACCCTGCTTCAACTAATGCAGGTTCATTAAGCAGATTCCCTGCCCTTATTAATGTATAAGCGATACCCGAATTGCCGCAAAAAAAAGAAAAGTTCCTGCCCGTTTCTTTCTCCGTCTTTTCCTTAAGCTCCCAGGAGGCACTTCTGATACAATCCAGGTAGGTGGACGTTCCTGTAATGTTATATAACTCTATCAGGAACAGAATAATTCCCGCAGACCCAGAATAGATATCCGTATCGTATACCTTAAAAGCAAGCCCGTCTTCAATATCATATGTTTCCCAATAAATGCCATCGGATCCGTTCCTGCTTTCTCTGACAAGCTGATCCCCGATAGCAACAGCAGCCGCCAGATAGAGATTATTTTCCATTTTT
>NZ_DATCRD010000143.1:0-5130 GCF_036569185.1 Chitinophaga sp. | reverse complement strand
ATGCTTTCTTCATTCTCTGAATAGTAGTTGGCCACCTTAATCATAAAGGATACGTCATGCGGGGAGCGGAACCCTGATTGTTTCTTTCGACCTAAAATGTTTGATTTTTGCATATTTACACCTTTTTAGGTGTAAACCTATATCAGGACGTGACCAGCTGGTGAATACACTAAAACACCCCAAAGCAGATGGGCCTGCTTTGGGGTGTGCCATATGGAGAGGATGAAAATATTACCAGTCTTTATCTTTCGGTACTACCTGACCTTTCACTTTTTTAGCTTTGTCCTGTAACTTCTTCTCTTCCTGTGATAAGGCCTGCAACAAGCGCTCTGCTTCCTGTTTGCTCATCTTGCTGGGTTGTGGTTCAGGTTTCTGCTGTTCCTGGTCCTGCTTGTCTTTGTCGCCTTTATCCTGGTCTTTGTTCTGTTGATCTTTGTTCTGGTCCTTGTTTTGATCCTTGTTTTTATCCTTATCCTGCTGATCCTTGTTCTGGTCTTTATTTTTGTCTTTGTTCTTATCGTTCTTATTCTTGTCTTTATTCTTATCCTTATTGTTTTTGTTATCGTTACCGCCACCGCCTTGCTGTTGTTTTTTCAGCATGGCCTGGGCATAGGCGAGGTTGTAGCGGGCATCTTCATCGGCGGGGTTGATCTTCAATGCCTGTTTATAGGATTTAATGCTCTCTTCCCATTTTTTTCCTTCCATAAAAGTGTTCCCGATATTATAATCGGCGTCCGACTTTATCGCCGGTTTACCACCCAGCTTCAGGCTATTGGCGTACTGTGCGCGGGCATCGTCATAGCGCTTTTGCTGGTAAAGGGAATTACCGAGGTTATAGCTGCCTTCTGCCGATTGCGCATTTTGTTCCAGCGCTTTTTTGTAGTTGGCTTCTGCATCGGAGTACTGCTGTTTTTTGTACAGCTCATTCCCTTTGCGGATATATTTATTACTGCCGTTCTGTGCAAAGCCGGCCAGGCCGGTAAGCATTACAGCGGTAATAAGAAAACAATATTTTATAAAGATGATTTTCATGCGTAATAAAATTAAGCTACCGTTGATCCGGGCGTGCGTTTATGACGGACTTCCGGGATAAAGAATTCAATCAGCAGCAGTGCCAGGCAGATGCCCAGGAAATACTGAAAATAACTGTTATAGTCTGTGAATACATTTTCGCCGAATTCTTTCTGCTCCATTCCATCTATTTTGCTGACGAGGGTATTCACTACATCATCGGTGTTGTTATCAAGATGCTGGTAGATGCCTTTACCGGCAGCGGCTATTCCCCTGAGTTCTGTTTCATTCAGTTTGGAAATAACGGTGTTGCCTTCCCTGTCTTTTTTGTAACCGCCGGTTTCCGGGTCCGGCAGGGGAGAACCTGCTACAGAGCCAATACCGATGGTATTGGTAACAGCGCCGTTTTCAAAGGCGGCTTTGGTGCGCTGGAGGGCGGTTTCATCATGGTCTTCCCCATCGGAAATAATGATGAGCGCCTTATGTTTACGTTCTTTTTTATTGAAAGCCTCGTCTGATACCTGTATGGCCTGGCCAATAGCGGTTCCCTGGGTGGGGATCATGTCTGGCGATACTGTGCTGAGGTACATTTTAGCGGCGGAATAGTCTACTGTGAGGGGCATTTGCAGGTAAGCGTTGCCGGCAAATACCACGAGGCCCACGCGGTCGTTATCCAGTTTATCCATCAGCTTACTGATCAGCTGGCGGGCACGCGTAAGACGGTCGGGCTGCACATCAGTAGCCAGCATACTTTTACTTACATCCAGCGCTATCATCACATCCACGCCTTTACGGGTAATCTTTTCCATGCGGCTGCCCTTCTGCAGGTTGGCAAGTCCTATTACCCCAAAAAAGAAGGCCAGGAAAATAAGCAGGAACTTTAATATAAACAGTTTACGGGAGTAGCCGGTAAAAAGCTTTTCCACCAGCGCCTGATCACCGATACGGCGTATGGAACGGCGTTTCCACCAGGATACGCCAAGGAAAGCCACCTGTAAAACCAGCAGGAGCACCAACGCCCATAAATATTCACTATGCTGAAATCGTAACATATTCGATTTTAAGATATCCGTTATCGGTAGTAAACCAGGTAAGATATCAAAAATAATTTTTTTGTCACGTATTGCAAGCCGTCGGAGTGAGGTTTTATCGTTTTTTTAACGATCCCCCGGGAGCCGGTGGGAGAGAAGCGGGCCAGGGCTGGAGATAAATGCCTGAAAAGCAGCAGGCTGATGATGCAATATGGAACGCAGTCCTTATTTACAACACCAGCCTGCCGGTAAGTCTGATATTACATTTCGCCTTTGAAGTAGCCGGCATCTGTGAGAATACTTCTCATGATTTCCATGCGTACTTTGGGAATATCTATTTTTGGATCTTCTGTTTCTATATTCAGTACAAAAAAAGTGGGGTGCCTGTTTTCTTCAATCCAGCCTACTACCCAGCCTAATTTTTTCACATCGTTATAATCCCAGCCTGTTTTGTAAGAGAGCTCATATTTTGGCGTTTTTTCCATGAGCATAACATCCCGTACGGTTTTCATGGTTGTTTTTGCAAAAGGCAGCTGATCGAAGTACAGCTTTTTTACAAAGCCGAGTTCCTCATCCGGGGAAATCAGCAGGGAGTTATCCAGCCAGAATGTATCCAGGCGGCTGATCTTCATGTTACCGTACTTGATGGAATCGAGCCAGAGCTGCATGGTAGGCTGGCCAATGCGCCGGGCTACTTCCTGGAAGTAGGGAACGGCCGATTGTTTAAAGGCCTGCGCCATGCTGAGATCCTGGTTCCAGGCGGGGAACTGGCGGGTTACGCCGTCCCAGGGAATGATCATACCGGTATCTTTTATAACGCCGGTGTGCAGGCCCACGAGGGCGTTGAATATTTTGAATGTAGATGCAGGCTGAAAGCGCTTTTTAGCCCTGTCGAGATTGTAAACTTTAAAAACGCCCTGGCTGTTGTTGAATAACATGAAAGTGCCTTCCACTTTGTATTGGGCAAAATACTTTTCCCAGTCTTTCTCTTCTTTTACATTATTCGGGGCGCAGGCAGCGAAGAACAGGCTCACCGCGAGTAACATCCAGCCAAATCGTTTCATCTGCATAATGATTAAATAGTTATGAGGTGCAAAAGTAAGGATTACGGCGTAAGAAAAACGAATTACGGGTTAGGAGGGAGATAGTAACCGTAATGATCCCGGCGGCTATCTCCCCACTAACCCGCAATCTTATTTAATCATACTCAATCTTTATGCACCGGGTTACGGTAGCAAGTTTTATTTAATCACTCCCAGTTCTTTACCTACTTTGGTAAAGGCGGCAATGGCCTTGTCGAGGTGTTCCTGCTCATGGCCTGCGCTCAGCTGAACGCGGATGCGGGCCTGGCCTTTCGGTACTACCGGGAAGAAGAAGCCGATCACGTAGATGCCTTCCTGGAGCAGTTTGTCGGCAAACTGGGCGCTCAATACTGCGTCGTACAGCATCACCGGAACAATCGGATGGTCGCCTGGTTTAATGTCGAAGCCGGCTTCCGTCATTTTGCTGCGGAAATATTTGGTGTTGTATTCCAGTTTGTCGCGTAATGCGGTGGTTTCACTCAGCATATCCAGTACAGCGATGGAGGCGCCTACAATACTGGGGGCTACGGAGTTGGAAAAAAGGTAAGGACGGCTGCGCTGGCGCAGGATATCGATTACTTCTTTGGGCCCGCTGGTGAATCCGCCGGAGGCGCCGCCCAGGGCTTTACCCAGGGTACCGGTAATGATATCTACCCGGCCCATAACGCCACGGTATTCATGGGTACCGCGACCGGTTTTTCCCAGGAACCCGGAGGAATGGCTTTCGTCGGACATCACGATGGCATCGTATTTATCGGCGAGGTCACAGATTTTGTCCAGCTGGGCAATAGTGCCATCCATGCTGAAAGATCCGTCTGTAACAATGATCCGGCTGCGGCAGTTTTTGGCTTCCTGTAATTTTGCTTCCAGGTCGGCCATATTGTTATGTTCATAACGGAAGCGCTGCGCCTTGCAGAGGCGAACGCCATCAATAATGGAAGCGTGGTTCAGGGCGTCGGAAATGATAGCGTCCTGTTCATTGAACAAAGGCTCAAACACACCACCGTTGGCGTCAAAAGCCGCTACATATAAAATAGTATCTTCTGTGCCGAGGAATTTTGAGATCTTTTCTTCCAGTTCCCGGTGAATATCCTGCGTACCGCAGATAAAGCGGACGCTGCTCATGCCATAACCATGGGTATCAATGGCGTCTTTGGCTGCTTTTATTACAGCAGGGTGAGACGACAGGCCCAGGTAATTATTCGCACAAAAATTAAGCACTGTTTGGCCACCCACCTGTATTTCGGCTCCCTGCTCAGATGTAATAATGCGCTCTCTCTTGTACAGGCCGGCTTTATTGATGTCACCGAGCTCCTCCCGTAAACGGGTTATAAACGTCTCATTCATAAAAATTGCAATATTTAAGTGGATCTACCAAAGTTATGGGCAATAAATGTATTACGATTATTTATCGCGTAAATGACTAACGGATGGATATGCAAAAAGTTTGACCCAGGTGTAACATTTACCCGCCGCCCTCCGTCATAATACTATCATGATTATTAATGCCATGAAGTGGAAAACTGATGATTCATTCCCTTGCTAAAAGATGCTAAAAGAGCATGCTTGATAAGAGGTTGACAATCAGTTTGAAAGAAGCTGTTACTACAACTGTGGGGGAAGAACATACTAACTTTAGAGGAGGTGTGGGTAACAAATATGGATTTAGTCAATGATGGGTATTAAAGTATTTGTCGGAACTTAGCACTAAAATCCCGCACCACCGGAATGACGGAAAAGGAGTACAATAAATGCGTGGATCTGTATTCGGACAATTTATTCCGCTTTATAGTTAAAAATCTGGAGCATGCGGAAGATGCCAGGGACGTAGTACAGAATTCATTCGAAATATTGTGGAAGCACTGCCAGGACGTGCCTTTTGAAAAGGCTAAGTCATACCTGTTTACAGTTGGCTACCACAATATGATAGACCATGTGCGTAAGGTAAAGCGGATTACACTTGTAGACCAGTTCAAGGATGAGGACAAGGTGGCGGATCATAAAAT
>NZ_DATCRD010000142.1:0-5136 GCF_036569185.1 Chitinophaga sp. | reverse complement strand
ATGATGCGGCAGGTAATCTTCCAGCAGGCTACAAAATAGCGTTTCTGTTTCCTGGAAGTAAGGTTCGTTTACCCAAAGGGTGTCATCTGCATCGAATGCGATAACGCTAATATCAGAGATCATTGTTATTTTTGCATTTTTTCCGGGTGCAAAAATAAAACCCGGCAGGTTATAAAACGGGACATTTGTCCTCCTTTTCAATGTATGTTACGGACCAATCCTGCTTTTCTTCATTTTATGGAGCAATTCACTGCCTCCGCCCCGGAAAGTGAAGCGGTGACCATAAAAACTTTCGCTCCAGGCGCCCGCCTTATCCACCAGGGGGATACCATCAGCTATGTGTATATCATCCGGGAGGGTATTACCAAATGTTATCTCGAGGAAGATAACGGGAAAGACTATATTTTCGAATTTCTTGGCAAGGGAGAAATCACCGGGGAACTTGAAGGCATCAAAAAAGAAAAATGCCTGTGTAATATTGAAGCCATTACTTCGGTTACCGCCTATGCTATCCCGCATCGCCTGTTTGCCTGGCTGCTGGTAAACAATACTACGTTCAACAGATTGCTGCTCGAAGAACTGGCCGTCCGCATCCGGCAAACCTGTATCCGCACGTCCTACCAGCAATTATACCCCGTTGAATATACCCTGCTCCGTTTACTGGCGCTGGAGGCCGCACAGGATATTGTGATCCCGAAAAAAGATATGGCAGCTTACCTGGGTATCACCATCCGCAGCTTCAACAGGACATTGAAGGAACTGAGGGCTAAAAACATACTGGATCCCCAGGGATTAAATATTGGTTTGAGCAGGAAGCAGCTGGAAGAAATATTGCGCAGGTTTGAGGAGATGTGATAATGATATAACGCTTACCATTATACGAAAATGAAGCGGGTGTATCAACCGGGAATTACATCAACAGCAATGCGCTGCCCCGGGGCATCCCGATAAAACGGAGAAAATACTTCTGACACACCCGCTTTTCCATTATTTGAACAGTCGCCACTCGCTCAGCTGGAAATCCACGCTGCCATTGGTGCCTGTTACATACACCGCATAATATTTATACGCGGTAGTATTGGCAATAGTGAATTGCCGGGTTTGATTCCTGGCGCTGAATACCTGGTTGGTTTGCGTATCCAGTACGGTCCAGGTAGTACCATTATCAGAGCCTTTCAGTTGCCAATTCTTCGGATCGCGGTCAATGGCATCATCACCGGAAGTAAGGGTATATGATTTCACGATCTGGCCGGTAGTGAATTGCAACTGCATTTTAAAATCGGCAGGCACTGCATTAACAAACAGTTTGGTGCTGTACACGTTGTCCGTGAGTTTCAGCGAGCCTTCTGCAGCAGCAGGGCCGCCGCCGTTTTCTTTACTCACCGTGATGACGCCGGCACTGGTAATATCATCCGACGGGTAGGTGATGCCGGAGAAAGTTGATTTCGCCTGTTTCAGCTGGGCGGTCCAGTCGTTGCCCTGTTCATCTTTATTCCCGAAAGCGGTAAGCGCCAGTTGCTTCAGGTCTTTATTGGCAGCGCCGCTCCAGTAATGCACAAACTCGCCAAAGTTAAGCCCCCGGCTGTATTCAGGATACGTAGTGATACCGTTGTTGAATGTTTGTTTTGGGAAATGCTGTGCCAGCAATGAAAAGAATTTATTCAGCGCAGCCCCGCCGCCGTAATTGGCGTAAATAGGATAAAACCAATCCCTGAACCAGTAGGTACCTGCGCGGGGAAAAGCATCTGTTTGCGTGATCTTCATGTTATACCAGCGGGTTACATCGCTGCTGCGGCCCAGGGCCTGGTACACATCATACTGGTAGATCTCCATCCACTTGCTATCGTGCCATATGCCGAAAGCCGGGGAGCCATGCACACCTTTGGATGCGCCCTCCACGATATGGCCCACTTCATGCGTAGTAAGATCAATATCGTTGCCGGTGCCGGAGATCCATGCATTTGGATCGGAAGAACCTACATCAATTACGTTGCGGTAATCATGACCTGCATCCATATACGTAGAAGGGTGACCGCCGGAATATTTCCCGGAGTGGAAGATCGCAAAAAGGCGGGAGTCGTCGCCAAAGGCGCCATACCTGCTTTTGGTGTAGTTCCATACCTGCGCCAGGTAGGTATTGGGCCAGGTGATGCTGCTGTTAACATCATTATCAAAATACACCGCTACGCTGGTATCATAAAAAACGCGGTTCAGCAGCTGCTGATGCTCAAACCAGTGTTCCTGCCAGGTAGCAGGAGGCGTGGCCAGCACCTGCAACTCTTTTTTTCCGGCAACGGGTTGAAGGTCACTGCCGGGAGCGCTTTTCTTTTCGCATCCGGTCAGCATGCCCAGCATGATACATGCTGCAGCAAACAATGAAGTTTTCATACTGTGTTTTTTAGATGAATAATAAAAGGGGGTTTCGGGTTTTCAACTTATGCGCAACAACACCTGGTGATGATGTTACAGTTCAGTTTTGGTTGTTCAGGTATATAAGTTAACACATCTTTTTACAGTAACCTGTCAACAGAATTTAAACAATTGTAAACGGATTTTAAACAACCCAGGGAGTGCAGCGGCCTGCACTCCCTGGGTTGTTTAAATATATACTGCCTTTGCGCGGGATGTAATTCCATGTTTCCGGGCCACTTCCCTTTTTCGGATACAGGTCACCGTTACTCCGCTGCGCGGGTATATAATCCCCTGTCCATACTAATGCCCAGGCGTTTCATCATAGCGGGCATATCAAAACCCGACCGTTTGTATTCCGCCTGCACCTGCTCTCTGGCGCTGGCTACAGCCGCCTTGTTTTGCCATTGTGCAATGGTTACAAAAACAAGGTTACCCTGTTCATCAATATATTCATAGGCAGCGTCTGAAATAAAGCCCGGTAATGTTTTTATAAACCGGCGGTTCACTGCTACTCTTTGTTTGAACTCCGCGATACCGGCAGGTGGCACCAGGAATTTATCAATGAACTGTACCTGTTCATTTACCGGTGCGGTGGCAATATCCGCCGGTAATACGCCCAACCCGGTGAGGAACCCCAGGCGGTCCGTTTGCACTTCCCCCGCAATTATTTTCCCGTTTTTCAGCTGGTAAACAGCAACGCCATTGATGTGAATGGCTTTGCCGGTAGCGGGAATATTTTTATAGTCGCCGGTTTGAGTGCCGTACCAGGTCCATTTGGCCACTACCTTATCACTGTCGCACACCAGAGAGGATATTTTCCATTGTATATCGGGGAAAGCTGCGATGAGTGGCGTTATGGGCGTAATAAAACCGGCTACTCCTTTACTTCCTTCAGGCCCGGTGTATTCTTCTGATACCATCAGGGGTAGCAGGCTCATATCTCTCTTATTCATTACTTTTTCATACAGGTCCTGTATAATTGCTTTGTTCATTTCCATAATTGCTTTTTGCTGATGAATATTTTTTTGCTGTGAGAATGATAATACCGGCAGCAGCAGCGCTATGGCCAGGTATATCGTGTTATGAACTGATCTCATCGTTTTTCTTTTCACAAAAGTATTGCTCCTGCCGGCGCCGGGATTGTAAAAAATCATTGATCTGCCCCATCGCTTATACTTATCAGCTTTTACTTTCTATCCGTTTTTTTTATCTTGGCCACAGCTCTTATCATTAAAAACCCACGTCTTTGAAATTTCTGATTAATTTTTTCCTGGTAAGTATTATCAGCATCAGCGTTCATGCGCAGGCGGTACTTACAGGCACAGTGAACAATACATCCAATACACCCGTTGCTTACGCTATTGTACAACTTCAACGGCTACCCGGCGATCCGCAACAGGTATTGCAAACAGACAGTACCGGCAGCTTCCGTTTCACGGGCCTGTCAACCGGCGACTATACACTGCATGCTGCTGCAGGCGGCTACCAGGCGGTTACGCTGCATCTCCATATTGCGCGCGACACCGTAGTGAGTATTCTCTTACAACCCGGCAGTACCCGGCTGGGCGGGGTAACGGTCACTGCCGGCAAAACCGCTATTGAAAACAATCCTGACAAACTGGTATACAATGTGGCCTCCAATATTACCGCCGCAGGGAGCAATGTGCTGGAAGCCATCGCCAAAGTACCGGGTATAAAGGTGAATGATAATGAAATCAATATTACCGGCAAAGGAGCTGTAAAAGTAATGGTCAACGACCGGTTGGTACAACTGGCGGGCATCGACCTGGTACGTTATTTAAAATCGATGTCGGCCAGCCAGATCTCGAAAATTGAACTGATCAAAAATCCTTCTGCCCAATATGATGCAGAAGGTAACGCAGGGCTGATCAACATCACCACCCGTCAACGAAAAAAAGAAGGCTATTCCGGCACCGTGCAGGCCAATGCCAAAGGTTGGCTCCACAACCCCGCCGTTGTATATGGCACCCGCAACTATGAAGCGCTGAATGCTAATGCCACGCTGAATTATAACGCGGAGCGGTGGTCGGCTTACGGGAGCATCAACCTCGACCAGGACCAGCACCTGGAAGGCTTCCGGACTACTATCTGGTACCCGAAGCAAACCTGGATACAGTCGGATACGGGGAAGTATACTTATCTCAATGCGAATATCATGGCCGGCGCAGACTATAAGATCAACAGGCATACTTCCATAGGCTTTAATTACCAGGGCGGTAAAAACCTGTATGACGGCGGCGATTATGTAAACAACCCCGTTTTTGATAACGCTACAGGAAAACAGGATTCCATCATGAAAACGCGGGCCACTTACCACCCTGTCGCAGATAATCATTCCATCAACCTGCATTCCACCATCAATTTTGATACTACCGGCCGCAGACTGCTGCTGAATGCAGATTACTTCAGTTACTACCGTACAGACAGGTCGGATTTTGAAAGCAATAACTACCCGGGTAACGATATGACCCATCCTTCCGGCACGACCCGTTATTATGATGACAACAAACAACGCATTCATATTTACACGCTCAAGGCTGATATGGACCTGCCTACCCGTTTTGCGAAATTTATGATAGGTGGAAAGCTGAGCTTTATTGATACCTACAGCAATGCTTTTTATTACAAAAAGAATGCTGCCGGTGAACAGGAATATGATACAAACCTCAGCAACGAATTTGATTACAAAGAGAACACGCAGGC
>NZ_DATCRD010000141.1:0-37774 GCF_036569185.1 Chitinophaga sp. | reverse complement strand
CGGCGGGTAAATTCATCGGCTACAATTGTAATAAAGAATTCAGATTTAGGATTGCTGCTGTTCTTCTCCAGGAACTCGCTGAAAAGACCCTGGCTCAGCTCAAATACACTCGGATGGAAACCCCAGAAGTTCATGGATACCGGCGTATTGGCGGCCAGCGGATGCTTGCTGCCATCTGCTTCTTCATAAACGATCTGCCCGTTCTCCGGGTATATCTTGGTCCTTTCATTGATAGCCGCCAGGTTCCCGTCTGCGCTCACTTCACATACACCGCGGGAAACAGAGCCATGCTCGCTGATCGTTTTGCCCAGTTCATACCCTACCACACTGTATACATTGGGCTTACAGCCATTGTTCAGGAACTCCGCCATCTTAACAAAAGCATCGGTACCATAGAAATCATCCGCATTGATCACTGCAAATGGCTCATTGATAGCGTTTTTCGCGCAAAGCACCGCATGGGCTGTGCCCCATGGCTTGGTCCTGTCGGCTGGCACCGCATGACCATCTAAAAAAGCATCCATTTCCTGGTATACAAAATCAACAGCCACGCGGCCTTTGAGCTTTGGTTCAAAGATCTCTTTGAAGTCTGCTGCAAAATTCTCGCGGATGATGAACACTATTTTTCCAAAACCGGCGCTGATAGCGTCGTAAATAGAGTAATCGATGATAGTTTCACCGCTGGGGCCAAATTTCTGGATTTGCTTCAAACTGCCGTATCGGCTGGCCATACCGGCCGCCAGAATCAATAAAGTCGGTTGCATTTTTCTGATATTAGTTTTATAAGTGTCAACTATTTACCTAAAAATATCGGCGCTAAATTTAATCATTAAAACTATTTTCACACTTTCTTTTTGTAGTAATACCGTTTTTTAAAGATTAATTAAACCGAACAATGAAGAGATTATTAGTGCTGGGAGCCTTTGCCATGCAGTGTTTCAACGCTGCCAATGCGCAACAGAAAACAAATCCAAACGACATCAAAGAAAAAATGCAGTGGTTTGCCGATGCCAAACTTGGCATTTTTATCCACTGGGGCATCTATTCAGTCAAAGGAGTAGATGAATCCTGGTCATTCCACAACAAAAAAATATCCTACCCCGATTACATGCAGCAGCTCAAAGGCTTTACTGCAAACAATTACAACCCGCAGGCATGGGCCGATCTGATTAAAGCATCCGGCGCCCGCTATGCGGTAATGACCACCAAACACCACGATGGCGTGGCCCTGTGGGACAGCAAATACAGTAAACTGGATGTTGCTAACAGTACACCGGCGAAAAGAGATGTGCTCACCCCTCTCTATGCGGCTTTGCGGCGCGATAGTATCAAATGTGGTGCCTATTTTTCCCTGATCGACTGGAGCCATAAGGATTATCCGCAGTTCCTGAAAGACAGTAACCGCTACGATATCAAAGCCCAGCCTGAGAGATGGCAGCGCTTTCTGAAGTATTACGAAGGACAAATGGCCGAAGTAATGACAAAGTTCAACCCCGACCTGTGGTGGTTCGACGGCGACTGGGAGCATTCCGCGGAAGAATGGGAAGCGCCCAAAATGCGGCAGATGCTCACTTCGCATAATCCCAACACCATTATTAACGGGCGTTTACAAGGCTACGGCGATTATGAAACACCTGAACAGAATTTCCCCGTATCACGCCCAAAATACCACTGGTGGGAGCTTTGCATGACCATCAACAGCAACTGGGGCTGGCAGCCACAGGATACCAACTGGAAAACACCCTTTGAAATCATTAGCATCTTCGTGGATGCCATAAGCAATGGCGGAAACCTCCTCCTCGACATCGGCCCCAAAGCAGATGGCAGCATCCCTGAAGAGGAAGTAAACGTACTGAAAGAACTGGGCGCCTGGAACCAACGCAACGGCGAAGCGGTCTTCAACACCATTGCCGGTATCCCCCAGGGCCACTTCTATGGCCCCACTACGCTGTCTAAAGATTCTACCACCCTTTACCTGTTCCTTCCCGCCAAAACCAGCGGCCAGGTAATGGTAAAAGGCCTGTCCAATAAAATTGAAAGTATCACCGTGCTGGGCAATAACAGCCAGCTGACGCACAAAGTAGTAGGCAAAATTTCCTGGAGCCCGGTACCCGGACTGGTATTCATCGACGTACCGGAAAATGTGCACGACAAATACATCACCGTGCTGAAAGTAAAACTGGATAAGCCCGTAAAGCTGTACAGGGGCCAGGGCGGCTTCCTGACCAATGATTAATCAAATTTGATTTTATATTTGGGGAGATGAAGCGCTGTAGTATGCCTGCATCTCCCCAATCTTTTTCCCTTATTACTTAAATGCGGTATGCTTTCATACGATCAGATTACCCTTGATTCCTTTCGCACCAGCTGGCTGCCGGCAAGCCTCAACGCCGCTATGCTGCGTTTGGATAAGATCCATCCGGAAATATCAGGGAATAAGTGGTTTAAACTGAAGTATAACATTGCTGCTGCCAAAACAAATGGCTGCAGTGGTATCCTTACCTATGGCGGCGCCTACTCCAATCATATTGCCGCTACCGCCCTGGCCTGTAAGGAAGCAGGCCTGCCCTGCACCGGGGTGATCAGGGGAGAAGAACATCAGCGCCAGCTGAATCACACGCTCCAAACCGCGGCAAACAATGGCATGCAGCTGCTTTTCGTCAGCCGGGAAAAATACCGGGACCACAAAACAGGACAAACATTATTTCCCGGCTACCATATTGTTCCGGAAGGCGGTCACAATGCCGCCGGCGCCAAAGGCTGTGAAGAGATCCTTTCCGTTTTCCCCACAACAGCATATACACATATCCTCTGCGCCACAGGCACCGGCACCACCCTTGCAGGTCTTATCAACAGCGCGCAGCCACACCAGCAGGTAACCGGCATCCCGGTGCTGAAAGGCGCACAATACCTTGAAAAAGAAGTGGCAGCCCTGCTTCATCCCGGCGGTACCAGCCACTGGCAACTCCTATACGAACACCACGGTGGCGGCTATGCAAAAAAATCGCCCGCCCTTATAGATTTTATCAATAGTTTCTACAACGAAACAGGCATCCCCACCGATTTTATTTACACCGGCAAACTGGTAATGGCCTTCCGGGAACTGGCGCAGCAGGGCTACTTCCCGGCAAACAGCAAGGTGCTGCTGATACATACCGGTGGCCTTCAGGGCAATCTTTCCCTCCCTCCCGGCGTTCTATCCTTTTAAAAACTGTTCATTATATTTGAACGGTAGTGTATTTTTGCCAACTTTAAGAGCTCACGGAATAATCAGTATGAAGCAGTTTGTGCGTATCACTTTTGTTATTGGAATTTTTTTATTGACCGGATTTACTGGACATGCACAGGCACAGCAGTTTATGCCTCCTGTGCTGCCCGATTTCACCGCTTCCATCAAAACCGGTAGAATACAACTGGACTGGATCTCCGGCTTCACACAGGTAAAGGAAATCGGCGTGCAACGCTCCCTCGACAGCGTGCTGAACTTTAATACCATTGGCTACGCCAGCTATCCTACTCAAACAAGGAATGCCTATCTTGATAATAAACCCTTGCCCGGTACCAATTATTACCGACTCTTCATCCTGTTCACCAACGGGCGCTTCATGTACAGTAAAACCGTACTGGCCCTGTCAGACAGTACTATACGCGCCGATCAGAAGCTGCAATATGCCGATATAATGGATGCGTCAAGAGGGCTGAGAGGTAAAGAGCAGGAAAACAAAGAGCCGGAAAGGATTTCCTGGCACCCTTCCAACTACATCTACACTACTGCCGATGGTAACGTCAACATAAAATTGCCGGATGCGCCACAGAAAAAATATTCCATTAAGTTTTATGAGTCCAACGGTACTTTCCTTTTTGATATAGACCAGGTAAAAGCGCCCTTCCTCATCCTGGAGAAAGCCATTTTTATGCATGCAGGATGGTTCAACTTCGAAATATTCGAGGAGGGAAAATTAAAGGAGAAATGGAACCTGTTTATTCCACTGAACTATAAAATGTAAGGTTATACCATTTCAGCGCCGAATACTTCGCCGAAATGTTTGCTCAGCTTAGCTTTCACTTCTTCCAGGCTTACCGGGCCGCCCACTTCTTTATCCAGTGAGGCCACCTGTTTGTCGGCAATGCCACAGGCAATAATGTTGTTGAAGTAATCCATCAGGGTATTTACATTCAGCGCAAACCCATGCATGGTTACCCAGCGGCTGCAACGTACGCCCATAGCGCATATTTTACGGGCCTTCGCTTTATCGTGCGGGTCCAGCCATACACCGGTTTCCCCGGCTGAGCGGTCGCCGGTTACCCCATACTCCGCCAACGTGCGGATGATCACTTCTTCCAGGCAACGCAGGTATTTACCAATATCCGTAAAAAAATTTTCGAGATCCAGGATAGGATAACCCACCACCTGGCCCGGGCCGTGAAAAGTGATATCGCCACCGCGGTTGGTAGGTACAAAACCTATACCCCGCTCCTGCAGCTCCTCCCGGGAAATGAGCAGGTTTTCCATATGCCCGCTTTTACCGATGGTATACACGGGTGGATGTTCGCAAAACAACAGGTAATTGGTAGTAGCCCCCGGCAATCCGCTCCCCGCACGGGTTTTCAACTGCACATTCTCCTTCAGTAACTGCTCCTGGTAATCCCAGGCAGCCTGGTAATCTATCACACCGAGGTCTTTTACAACAATCTTCTGCTTTGCTTTGTCCATGATCATATTCATCTTTTTCAGCTGCGCAAAGGTACGCCAAATCGCCGTGATACGGAACATTTGCCCCGGCGCAGCTAAACTGCCAACTAAACTTTACCTTTGCAAAAAATTGTATTAATGGCTGAAGAATTGCTGGAACTGGAAGATGAGCTGGATAACGGGGATGGCAGCGAGGAACTGTACGAAAAGATCAATATGGTGGTGGATAAAGGCCAGGAGCCTGTCCGTATTGATAAATTCCTTACTAACCGCATAGAAGGCGCTACCCGCAATAAGATCCAGCAGGCCCTGGACGGTGAAATGGTATTGGTAAACGACAAACCCGTTAAAGCCAATTACAAGATCAGGCCACTGGACAGGATCATTGTGTTTTCCAACAAGAACCCGGAAAATACAGATATCATTCCACAGGAACTGCCGCTGAATATTGTGTATGAAGACGACGATATAATGGTCATCGATAAACCCGCCGGCCTGGTAGTGCACCCTGGCTGCGGCAACCGCGATGGCACACTGGTGAACGGCCTCTCCTGGTACCTGGGCGATAAAACCCAGGCCACGGAACCAGCGCTTCCCCGTTTCGGACTGGTGCACCGTATCGATAAAAACACCAGCGGGCTGCTGGTGATCGCCAAGTCCGACAAAGCCATGAACGACCTGGCAAAACAATTCTTTGACCACACTGTGCACCGGCGCTATATTGCACTGGTATGGGGCGACTTTGAAGAAGACGAAGGCACCGTAGTAGCCCATGTAGGCCGCCATCAGCGCCTGCGCAAGATCATGGATGCTTACCCCGACGGCGAATATGGCAAGGAAGCCATTACCCATTACCGCGTACTGGAACGGTTCAACTATGTAAGCATGATCGAATGCCGGCTGGAAACAGGCCGCACCCACCAGATCCGTGTACATATGCAGCATATCGGCCACTCCCTGTTCAACGATGAAACCTATGGCGGTAACCGCATCGTTAAAGGCACCGTATACACGAAATACAAACAGTTTGTGGATAACTGCTTTGATATAATGCCCCGTCATGCCCTGCATGCACAACAACTGGGCTTTATACACCCGCGCACCCGTGAAAAAATGCACTTCGAAAGCCCGTTACCAGCCGACTTTACCGCCGTCCTGGAAAAATGGAAAAGATATATTTCAGCAAGACCGCTGAAAGACGATGGCGAATAACCCGCCTGCAACGGTTTTAGCGGAGCATTCCTCCGCTAAAATCATCTTATTATAAAAATCATATTTATTATTATAAATATTCTACATGTTTAGGTTATCTTAGCAGCAATTACCCATGTCAATTGCATGAGAGACCAAATATCTATTTTCTGTCGATCCTTATTCCTTATACCGGTTTTCCTGGTGTGCAACCTGCTTGGCCATAAAGCCAACGCCCAGCGTACTCCTTTTGCAGTATCTTCTACCTGTGTAAACGACACTTCTTTTTTCCTGATCATTAATCCTGCGGGCATCGATTCAGTAAAATGGCGCTTTAATGATCCCCCTTCGGGAGATAAAGATTCCTCCAAAAGCATGCGTGCCTGGCATATTTATACCAGCATCGGCACCTACTCTGATACCCTTATCGCCTGGCGCAACGGCGTTCCGGATACCACCGTGCAACCCGTGACCATTGTTACACCTGTGATCTTCGACCTGGGCGACCAGGACATTACCTTGTGTGAAGGGAGTACCATGACCTTACAGGCCCCTGTAATACCCGGCGCCACCTATCTCTGGCAGGACAGCTCTACGAACAGCAGCATCCTGGTAGATACTTCCGCTACCTATAAAGTAAAAATAAACGGCTGCCCCAATCCTGATTCCGTGAATGTGTTTTATACACCCATTCCTGAAATTGAGCTTGGCAAAGATCTTATACTATGCACCGGTGAACACATTGCCCTGGACGCTACCGCACAAAACTGCACCTATCTCTGGAATACCGGCAACACGGAGCCTACACAGGATGTGTATACCTCCGGCACCTATCACGTAGATGTGTTCCCGAAAGGATGCCCCACCATGTCGGACGAGATCACCATTACCTTTACCGGCGCCCCTTATCCTTTTTCACTGGGGCCGGATACGCTACTGTGCCCCGGTGAATCTATCCGTGTGGCTCCCAACATTCCCCAGGCCACTGCCTGGGAATGGAGCACCGGCGCTACCACTCCCGCCGTTACCATCAGCAGTACCACCAACCTGTGGGCGCTGGTAGAGATCAACAATACCTGCAGTGTGGTAGATACCATCTTCATTAACTATAACCGCTTAAAAAAACTGGACCTCGGTAACGACACCAGTATCTGCAAAGGCAGCTTCCTGGTGCTCACAGCGGATTTTGGCAACGGCCAGTATCTCTGGCAGGACGGCTCCGACCAGGCCACCTATTACGTTACCAAACCCGGTTTCTATTATGTGCACGCACAAATAGGCCGCTGCGAATCTATGGACAGCATCTCTGTAAAATTTGAAGATACGCTACGGGTAAACCTCGGTCCTGATACCCTGCTCTGCAGGAATGAAGTATACCAGCTGCGCGCTACCGGCGCCGGCGGTGGCATTTACAAATGGCAGGACAGCACCAGTACGCCGATGTATACCGTTACGCGGCCCGGGTTTTACGCCATGGTGGCTACCAACAGCTGCGGAACGTCTGTTGATTCTGTAGAAGTAAAATACCACGATTGCCAGTGCCAGTTGTTTTTCCCTACTGCTTTTTCTCCTAACGGAGATGGAAAAAATGATTATTTCCGGCCGGTATACCGGTGCCCCATATACGATTATACATTGAGTATTTATAACCGCTGGGGAGAACGGGTGTTTTACACCACCGATCCGCAGGTAGGCTGGAATGGGCGTGTGAATGGCACTTTGGCTGATATTGCCACCTATGTGTGGATAGTGGATTATAAAGAAGTGATCACCCGGTTTGCAGTGCATAAAACAGGGACTATCACGCTGGTGAATTAGTTATTGTGCGCCGGTAAAATTGAGGAATTTTGCCGCAAAAACGGCTGTTTCCCTTTTTTTGAAAGGCACATTCCAGGTGCCGTTATAGGTTACCAGGGCGGGGATCAGCAGGCCATTGTATTTGGTCATCTGCACATTCATCTTCACATTAAAATCAAACAGCATTGTTTTATAAGAGAGGGCATATTTGCGGCCTACGATCTCAAAATTCTCTTTATTAAACCAGGTGATCAGCTCATCGATCACTACATCTGCCCGGTCGATCCGGTTCAGGCCCGGTTTTGTTTTAGCGGTAAATACATAACAGGAAGTACCGTCCACATAGTTTTCCGCAGTAATGGAAAAATCGTAAAACCGCATTACCTCGCTGTTGAAGATGGCTACTTTGGATCCTACAATGGGTACCCCGCGGATGGGCTTACCGGGGTTGAAGATCAGCTGTTTGAGCTGCGCCTTGTGCCGTGCCAGGCTACCGCTGGAGCGCTCGGGATCTTCCCCTGATTCATCTGTGCATACCGTGCCTTTGGTGAAGAACAGGTTAGCATATAATTCAGCGGTATAGTAATTATAATTGCCTTTGCGGGTATAGAAGTCGCCGGTCACCTTTTCATTGGATACCTGCATGGTGCGGCATTTTCCCTTTATCTCCTGGTGGGTTTGGTTATACAGGGAGGCCTGCACCTGTGCGTTTTTGCCCAGTACCTGAATATCATTGATGGCATCAAATCCTACGATATGCAGGTTTTTAAATGCGCGGTAAAAAGTGGTGTCATCTTCCACTCTTTTTATAAAGCTGTTAACGTCGAAGCCTATACGCTTTGCAGCTACAATCACTTCATCCAGGTTAACCGTCATTCCTTTATAGCGGGCTGTGTCCTGGGCGCTGAGTTGCAAACACTGTAACAGGCTGAGGGCAGCGATTCCTGCTATACTTTTCCAAAATTGCGACATGCTGCAATTTAATAAAAAAGCGCAAAGCCGGTGTTACACAAATGCTAAAAACAGAAAGCCGTTGCAAGTATTACTTACAACAGCTTCCTGTTTTTCTTTAAAAAGAGCGCTATCTCTTTTTATCAACCGGGGATTTTTCCGGCCACATACATTTGTTCCATAGTAGGCTGCAGCGCACCACCTTTCTTTTCCAGGGTAACCGCAAACATTTGTGCTTTGCCGGTTACTTTCATTTTCTGGAGGAGGCTGGCTGTATCACCCATTTCGAACACGCCCATATCAACCGGTTTGCCATCTACGATAGCCCAGAGTTGATACTGTTTGTCGGCAGCTGGTTCTGGCAGTTTGTTAACTTTCAGATACACTTCCTGACTTTGCGGGTTCCAGAATACAGTGGCTAATGCTTCAGGGAACGCTTTGGTACCTGGCATCGGCACTTTCAGGACTTTAGGATCCTGGATGATTTCCATGGATTCCTGCATTTGTTCTAAGCGGGTTTTGTAAAGATTGCTCTTTGACAAAATGGAGTTCTGGGATACGAGTAAAGACTGGTATTTATCTTTGTACTCCTTGAATTCCTTGTACCGGTTAAAGAACACATAGTTTAAAATAAGGCTTCCCAGCAGCAGCACAGCGGCGGCGGCGGCAAGCCATTTCCAGGATAGGCTTTTAGTTTCTTGCATGGGCACTACATTTGGTTGTCGCAGGTCTTGATCGGGTACAGGTTCACCCTCCTGCAAATTGGATTCATTATTGATTTGTGTGAATAAACGTGTTTTGATATCTTCTCCGGGAACCCTGCCCTGCAACCTGATATATTCTTCCATATTGCGGCGGTAGGCTTCTACCTCTGCCGCTACTGCCGGGTACTGCGCCATAGCGGCTTCCAGCTCCCGAATTTCTTCTTCGCTGGCCATACCTGCTATATACAGCTCAATAATTCCGGACGATATGAAATGTTGTGGGTCCACTACTGCAAAAAATATTTACTTGTTTAAAATAGTTCTCAGTTGATTAATGGCGTTGCGCATTCTCGTTTTCACGGTACCCAAAGGAATCTCCATTACCCGGGCAATTTCTTCCTGGGTACAACCTTTATAATACGCTAAGTCTATCAGGGTACGCTGTTCTTTGGTGAGCTTTTCCAGGATCCGGGAGAAACCCAGGTAGTCGGTCGATGGCTGCACAGCGATGAGGCTGTCGCTTACATGTACGTCATCCGGTATATTCCGGATTTTCTGTTCCAGCTTATGGGCTTTTGACCGGAGCGTATCAATAGCGGTATTCCTGGCGATATTCAGCATCCAGGTAAAAAGCCGGCCTTTTGTTTCATCGTATTGGTCAAGATGCCGCCAGATCTTCAGGAATACTTCCTGCAATACGTCTCCCGCAGTACTGTCGTTGTTCAGCACCTTTACAATCACGCCATACAATGCAGGTGAATACTGGTCGTACACGTAACTGAATATTTTCTGGTCGCGGGCTTTCAATCCCTGCACCAGCTCAGCTTCTGTATATGTGGCAGCGTATTCCAAAACAGATTGGATATAGTTTGTATTTTATACTGGACGGATGGCACACAACATGACAGAACGAAACATGATCATCATGCCTTCAGCTTTCACGGATATTTTTTTACAAAAATGGTGTGTCTTTAATAGTGGTCAAACGGGGCCTGTTGAGGCAATATACTCTTTTATCATGATGAACAGAACGGGCCTTACTTCGCCAGCTTTGCCGACATGCATACCTGGTCCATACTTGGCTCAGGGCTACCGCCTTTCATTTCAAGTGTAATGGCAAAGCCCTGTACTGCTGCCACGGCTTTCATTTGTTGTAATTGTTGGGACACTTCACCGCCTGTGAGGAAAACACCGGCATCTACCAGTTTCTTATTCACAATGGCCCACAGCTGGAACTGTTTGCCTTGCGGAGGCAGCGGCATCAGTTGCGCCTGCAGGTATATGGCCTGCGTTTTTTCATTCCATCCTACGGCTACCAGGTTGCCGGCATACTTTCCGCCGCCGGGGATCTTTGTCCATTTAAAATCGGGGTTACTCAGCGGATCGGCTTCAGCGGCCAACGGCGTTTCTTTCAAACGGGTCAGTGACTGTTGCGCTTTATCGGCTTCCAGTTTCTCTTTGGTAGCTATGAGCGACTGGTAACGGCTTTTATAATCAGTAGATTTCCGGAAAAAAAAGAAGTTCATAAAAATGCTGCCCAGCAGCAATACCACGATAGCCGCGGTAAGATATTTCCAGATCCGGTCTTTAGATGGTTTGGCAACCGGGAGTTGCCTCACCGGCGTTTCCCCGTTCTGTGGCTGTTGCCTGTTCTTTTTTTTTCCGTTGAGGGAAACAGGAGCGGGCGTACGCAGCTCATCCGGCAGCAGGTCATTTCCTTCCTGCGTATTTTCCTGATGAACAATTTCCATCAGCCGCTCCCTGATGCTATTGGGAGGCGCTATTGCATACAGCTGCACAAAACGCTCTTTGTCATGCTGCAGTGAATCCACTGCGGCTTTGACATCGGGGTATTGTGATACGGCCGTTTCTACCTCACCCTGTTCTGCTTCCGGCAACATGCCGAATACATAGCTTTCAAGGATTCCGGACGATATGTATCGTTGTACATCCACTATCTCTAATAATTACAATTGTTTTAACAGTATTCTCAATTGTATAATAGCATTGCGCATGCGGGTTTTCACGGTGCCCAATGGTATTTCAAGTGTCCTGGCTATTTCTTCCTGGGTATGTCCCTTGAAGTAAGCCATATCAATAATAATGCGTTGATCTTTCTGCAACCGCTCAATCACTTTTGTTAATCCAAGATGATCCACTGATAAATGTACCGCCAGTTGCGGTTCATACATCAGTGCTACACTGTTTACATCCTGTACGCGTTGTTCGAGTTTGTGATTTTTTGAGCGAAGACTATCGATAGCCGTGTTGCGGGTAATATTCAGCATCCAGGTAAACAACCGGCCTTTTGAGGCATCATAGCGGTCAATATTCCGCCAGATTTTTACAAATACTTCCTGTAATATATCTCCGGCTGCAGCTTCTTCTCCCACTACTTTCAGGGCTACGCCGTATAACGCGGGTGAATAGTGATCATACAAGTAAGTGAATATCTTTTCATCCCTGGCCATAAGGCCCTGAATCAATTCCACTTCAGTGTATGTTAAGGTAGCTCCCAAGTTTTGAGGATATGGATGTTATACTTTACGATACCAAAATAACAGGTTTTCTTTACATTACAAAATTATTTCCTATTTAGGGAAGGTCATCTTGTAATCCACTCGTATTTTGCCTTTTGTGATATCTTCCAGCTTACTTTTCAGCATCCTGCGTTTTAACGGCTTGAGGTGATCAATGAATAAAATGCCATCTATGTGATCGTATTCATGAAGGATCACCCGGGCAGTTACACCGGTAAAAGTTTTTACATGCGGGGTGAAGTTTTCGTCTACATAGCTCAGGGTAACAGTTTCCGCACGGGTTACATCTTCCCGTACCTTCGGGATGCTCAGGCATCCTTCATTGTAAGCCCAGTCTTTTCCCCCGGTTTCCACGATATGCGCGTTGATAAACACACCTTTTACGCCTTCATCTCCGGGATAATCATTCTTTTCGTCTTCTTCCAGGTTGTGAATGATCTGCTCACTGTCTACCACAAACAGCCGGATTGCCTTATTTACCTGCGGGGCGGCAATGCCCACGCCATTAGAACCATACATGGTTTCCCACATATTAGCAATCAATTCCTTCAGGTTAGGATATTCAGGAGTAATGTCTTCCGCTACCTTTCTCAATACCGGGTGCCCGTAAGCTACAATTGGCAAAATCATGTTCAAATACTTGGTTTAATCCGCAAAGATAGACAATTTCATCTTTAAGCGGGGTTTGTCTGACTCAGGATTACGCTGATTATAATGATTTTTATATATCATTATATTTTATTACGGAGGTATTCCTGCAATATAATAGTGGCACTTATTTCGTCCACCAGCGCTTTATTACGGCGGTCTTTCTTTTTCAGGCCGCTGTCGATCATTGCCTGAAAGGCCATTTTGGAAGTAAAACGCTCATCCACGGTAACTACCGGGATCTCCGGGAAATTCTTTTTTATGATACGGATACATTCGGTTACCAGGGCAGTGGCATCTGTAGCGTTGCCGTCCAGGTTTTTGGGTTCTCCAATAATAATGGTTTCCACAGGCTCTGCTACCAGGTACTTTTTCAGGAAAGGGATCAGGTCGTGCGTGGCAACAGTAGTAAGCCCGGTGGCAATCATCTGTAAAGGATCTGTTACTGCCAGTCCCGTTCTCTTTTTTCCATAATCTATCGCCATCAGACGGGCCATATCGCTAATTATATTTACCGGTTAATGAAAAACGAGCATATCCGTGATGGCAAAGGTGGCAAATACCACGCTTGCAATCCCGTTGGTGGTCATAAACATGATATTGATCCTGCTCAGGTCGTCGGGTTTTACCAGCAGATGTTGGGAAACCAGCATTACTACAAATACAGCGGCGCCTATCCAGTATATCCAGTGAAAGTGCCCGGTTAAACCGATGGTGACCACCAATGCGGCGGCTATTACATGGAGTAATTCGGAAAACCGCAGCGCGCCGGAAAGCCCCAGCCAGGCCGGGATAGAATTCAGTTGCTGGGATTTATCGAAATCCTCATCCTGCAGGGAATAGATAATATCAAAACCGGATACCCAGCAGAGCACCAGGAAAGATACCAGCACCGGCAATAAGGCGAAGCTGCCGGTAACCGCCAGGTAAGCGCCTATGGGCGCAAGGGCCAGTCCTACGCCCAGCACCAGGTGGCAAAAGGCGGTGAACCGCTTGGTATAACTATAGCCCAGCACCACCAGCAAAGCTACGGGCGAGAGGTAAAAACATACCGGGTTGATGAACCAGGTGGTAATAATAAACAGTACCACATTGGCAATAATAAAAAACAGGGCATTTCTGGGAGATATGATACCGGCCGGTATTTCCCTTTTTGCCGTACGTGGGTTGAGCTTGTCTATATCCACATCCAGCCACCGGTTAAATGCCATGGCCGCGCTGCGGGCAAACACCATACATAATACCACCAGCAGGAAGGTAAGCCAGTTAAAGCTGCCGCCTCCTTTGGTAGTGGCCATAAAAAAACCGGTGAGGGCAAAAGGCATGGCAAAGATGGTATGACTGAACTTTACCAGCGATAAATACTTGTTGACCGTAGAAATCATATAATTAATCCTTTAAGCCTGCTTCAATTTTACAAAGATATCCCAAACCACGATACCGGTGCTCACAGAAATATTTAAAGAATGCTTCATACCCAGCTGGGGTATTTCAATACAGCCATCCACGACCTTCATTACTTCCGTATCCACCCCACTTACTTCGTTTCCGAAAACCAGCGCCAGCGGCTGTCCGGCGGGCGGAACAAAATCATTGAGCATAAAGCTGTTCACTGCCTGTTCAATGGCCATCACCTTATAACCGGCCGCTTTCAGCTCCTGCACCGCGCTTACGGTAGTATCGAAATATTGCCATTCCACGGTTTCGGTAGCGCCCAAAGCCGTTTTATTGATATCGCGGTGCGGCGGCACCGGCGTATAACCGCAAAGGATAATGCCCTGTACCAGGAAAGCATCCGCTGTACGGAACACCGACCCCACATTGTGCATGCTTCGTATATTATCCAGTACCAGTACAACAGGCGTTTTATCGGCAGCCTTGAACTCTTCCACCGTTTTACGGCCCAGTTCATCCATGCTTAATTTTCTCATCACCTGCAAAGATAATAGGATGGGATGAGTTTTATATATTTGCGCCATGGCAAAAAGTAAAACGGAAGAAACCCCGCTCATGCAGCAACATAAGGCCATCAAGGAGAGATACCCTGATGCCGTACTGTTGTTCCGTGTTGGCGATTTTTATGAAACGTTTAATGAGGATGCAGTTATAGCCGCCCGCGTACTGGGCATTGTTTTAACCAAAAGGGCCAATGGGTCCGCCTCTTATGTTGACCTGGCAGGATTTCCCCATCACTCACTGGATACTTATCTCCATAAACTGGTAAAAGCCGGTCACCGGGTGGCCGTATGCGACCAGCTGGAAGATCCCAAAACCGTAAAAGGTATTGTAAAACGCGGCGTTACCGAAATGGTAACACCAGGCGTAGCCATCAACGATAAACTGCTGGAAAATTCCAGCAACAACTTCCTGGCAGCGGTTCATTTCAGTACAGATACCACCGGTGTGTCTTTCCTCGATATTTCCACCGGCGAATTTTTTATTGCGGAAGGCAGCACCGAATATGTGGATAAGCTCCTTCAGAGCTTCCGCCCGGCAGAAGTGCTGTTTGCCAAACAACAGCAAAAAAACTTCAAAGCCACTTTCGGTACCCGTTTCTATACGTATACCATGGATGAATGGATATTCACCACTACCTATGCGGAAGAAATACTGCTGAAACATTTCCAGACCCATTCCCTGAAAGGTTACGGTGTAGACGGGCTGCCTGCTGCCATCATTGCCGCCGGCGCCACCCTGCATTACCTGAAAGATACCGAACATCCAAACCTCCAGCATATTACCCGCATGCAGCGTATCAGCCAGGACGATTTCCTGTGGATGGACCGCTTCACGGTGCGTAACCTGGAACTGCTCAACAGCAGCGTGGAAAACGGGCATACCCTCCTGAAAGTACTGGACAATACCGTTACACCCATGGGCGCCCGCCTGCTCAAACGCTGGATGGTATTCCCTCTCCGGGATATCAAAGCCATTAACGAAAGGTTGGATACCGTGGAATATTTTATCAGGGAAACAGATCTTTCCAAATCACTGGTCCATCACCTGAAACAAACCGGCGACCTGGAAAGACTCGTATCCAAAATACCGCTGAAGAAAATAAATCCCCGGGAAGTACTGCAGCTGGCCCGTTCCCTGCAACAGGTACAGGCGGTACAGGGCCTGCTGGCCAACAGCAGCAGCGACTACCTCCGGCGGCTAAACGAAAAGCTGGATCCCTGCGCCCCCATTCTGGACCGGATCCTTAATGAAATCATGGAAAACCCACCGGTACTGGTGAACAAGGGCGGCTGTATCAAAGACGGCGTAAACGCGGAGCTGGACGACCTGCGCAACATCGCCAATAAAGGAAAGGATTATTTGCTCCAGATCCAGCAGAAAGAATCTGAAGCCACCGGTATCCCTTCCCTGAAAATAGCCTTCAACAACGTATTCGGCTATTACCTGGAAGTAACCAACACCCACAAAAATAAAGTGCCCGACCGCTGGATGCGCAAGCAAACACTCGCCAACGCAGAACGCTATATCACCCCAGAACTGAAGGAATACGAAGAAAAGATAGTAGGCGCGGAAGATAAGATCCAGGTGCTGGAAAGCAAACTGTTCGACGACCTCGTGCAAAGCCTGCAGGCGTATATTAAACCTGTGCAGGAAGATGCGCAGGTGTTTGCGCGGATCGACTGCCTCCTGTGCTTTGCGCACAACGCCATGCAGTATAAATACCGCCGCCCGAATATCACGGAAGGGTTCGACCTGGTCATAAAGGAAGGCAGGCACCCCGTAATCGAAAAAGGGCTGCCTCCCGGTGAAACCTACGTTTCCAACGATCTCCGGCTGGATAAGGAATCCCAGCAGATCATCATTCTCACAGGGCCTAACATGTCCGGTAAATCGGCGCTGCTACGGCAAACGGCGCTCATCACCCTGATGGCGCATATGGGTAGCTTTGTGCCCGCCACCAGCGCGGACATTGGCCTCACCGATAAAATATTCACCCGCGTAGGCGCGTCCGATAACCTCAGTGGCGGCGAATCTACCTTCATGGTGGAAATGAATGAAACCGCCAGCATCATCAACAGCATCACGGCACGCAGTCTGGTGATACTTGATGAAATAGGCCGCGGTACCAGCACCTACGATGGGATCTCTATTGCCTGGAGCATTGTGGAATACCTGCACGATATGACGGCGCACCGGCCCAAAACACTGTTCGCCACCCACTATCATGAACTGAATGAACTGGAAAACAAACACGCAAGGGTAAAGAATTTCCATATCACCAATATGGAATCCGGCAATAAAATTATTTTCCTCCGTAAACTGGCTACCGGTGGAAGCCGCCACAGCTTTGGGATCCATGTGGCGCGTATGGCCGGCATGCCGCCTGAACTGATCAACAGGGCCAATGAAGTGCTGGCCAATCTCGAAGAAAAACATATCGACGCGCCATTGCAGAAAAACATCAAACAGATCAGCACTCCTTCGCAGAAACTACAACTGAATATCTTTGATGCGCACAGCGATGTATTCCAGCAGATCCGGGAAAAACTGGATACGGTAGACATTAACCGGCTTACGCCGGTGGAAGCATTGCTGAAGCTGAGCGAGATTAAGAATATGATCGGTTAAATATCTTCATAAAAAAAGTCCCGGTAAACCCGGGACTTTTTTTAATACTAACTTATACGGTTACACTATTTCTTATCCCACCAGACACGGCCGGTAAAGTCGTTATCATTTGCCCCGTACTCGCCTGTTTTCTGCATTTCAGTAATAGCATTTCTCCAGTTGACCTGGTTGGCAATAGAAGGCTGAGGCAGTATCCAGCGACGTGGAATTTCCACTGTCTGACCGGAAGATACCATTGGTTCCATCGGGAGGATTCCACCTACTTTAGGAACACCTGCTCTTTTCCATGCGCCCCATGCTTCCCATGGTGATTTAAAGTGATTCAGGAAGTTCTGGATATTGATCTTTTCCAACAACACATCTGTGGCGCCGGTGAAGGCTACGGCAGGAGTTGCGATATAAGCCTGTAATGCCGCTGCATTCAGCGGTGCATAGTCCTGTATCTTCGCGAGGTTACCCATTGCATCGTAGGCTGTTACAGATGCGGTGATACCATTCTCATAATAGGTCTTTGCATCTCCTTCTACCATACCGCGCACAACCAGTTCCGCCAGCATAAAGCACTGCTCTGCGTAGGTAAGGATGGGCTGTGTGTAACGGGCGCCATTATTGGACCCGTTCTCCGCGTCAAGATTAAACAACCTGCGCTGAAGCGGCGATATAGTATCCGCATTCCTGTTGATCGTTTTACCATTGATCACCATTACGTATTTTTTAACAGTAAATACATTACTGTAAGCAGCATTGGTTCTCTTATCCGGGCTGGAGGGCAGGCCAACATAGCGGCGATCCACATATTGTGCTGTTGGGCTGTAAATACCTGCCAGTTTAAGACTGTCGAACAACGCTTTGGTATAACTGTTCTTTTCAAAGAAAAGATTCAGACGCGGATCTTTGTTATCCACCATATAGTCTACCATGTTTTTGGCGGCAGACAGTGGATTGTTATCCATAGCCCAGTTACCGCCACGCGCAAAGTTGATGGCAGCGGAAACGAATTTCCATTCATCGTCGTTAGACGCAAAGATACCGGCTTTGCTGGCCAATACTTCTTTTGCTACGGCGCTTACCTTTTCAGGCGCTCTCTTCAACAGGCGCATAGCAATTTTCAGACGGAGCACGTTACCGGCTTTTGCCCATTTTGCAGCATCTCCGCTGTAAAAGATATCATTAGCCCCATAACTTACCTGGGTAGGTAATCCGGCTGCCAATGTTTCTACCGCTTTTTTTAATTCCGCATCCCAGGTAGCAAACAGGGTTTCCTGTGTATCATACTTTGGTGTAAAATTAGCGTCACTGCGTGCGCCCCATGCTTCTGTATATGGAATGCTTCCATTGGCATCAGACACTCTCCAGGAAGAATATACCTTGAGTATCTGTGCAATAGCCACCAGGTTACTGTACTGCGCCTGCTGATCCTGTGGTTTCCTGGCCACTACATCCTGTATTTCCACCAGGTTGCGGCCAATGTTCTTATATAATGCGTTATAAAAATCATTGGTGTTGGTTGGGCTAAACAAACCGGTAGGAGATGTTCCCGGTGAAGCTACGCCGAACTGCATCCATTGCATCTGGTATTGATATGCGTCGTAGAACCAATCGAAGTCGCGGTCTACGATGCTTTTTACAGATTGAGTGATTAAAAGCTCCGGTGGCGGATCCTGTGTGATAACCGGACTTGTATTCAGGTCAGCGAAATTTTTCGTACAGGAGCTCAGCATTAAACCGGCCACTGCCACACCTATCCCCCATTTATTAACAGTTTTCATTTTTCTTTTTTTTGTTGTTAAACGGTTATTAGAATCCTACCTGCACAGTTACACCCATGTTACGAACAAATGGTACAGCGCCATATTCGGAGAATGCAGAAGTTTTGTTGTTACGTACTGCTTCCGGGTTAATATGATCCGGCAGGTTATTGAACAGGTAACCCAGGTTACGACCTACCAGTGATACACGGAGACTGTTGAGTTTCCAGCGTTGCACCATATCTGTTGGCAGAGAGTATCCCAGGGATACTTCGCGCAATGCCACATAAGAAGCGTCAAACACAGAAGCTTCACGGATACCAATACCCCAGTCGCCGATCATACCATAATATTGCATTGGCGTAACAGGAGATACATAACCTTTTTCGTAAGCCTGCTGGTACGTCATACCATCCAGTGTAATATTCTGACCATCTTTACTGATAACGGTTCCCGGAGCGAACACACCATCGGGGATCATACCATCGTTACGCTTTGTACCGGAAGCGTCTGTATAGGTGATACCACCGTGCTCTGTGTCACGACCGGCCATGGTGTTGGCTGTATTACCCCTGCCGGTACCATATTGGTGGGAAGCAGAGAAGAAGTCGCCGCCAATACGTGCCTGGATCAGCACTCCGAGTGACCAGTTCTTATAACTAAAGGAGTTTTGTAAACCCAGGTTGAAGTCGGGCAGGATATTACCTACAATTCTGCGGCCGCGAACAAATTTGTATGGGAAATCAGAACCGCCAAAAGTGATCAGGTTATTACCGTTGGCATCTTTGGTGTAACCATAGTCGGTGATCAGATCGCCATAAGCGCCGCCCACTTTAGCAATAGCCTGTACGCCCTGGTCTTCGTTCAGCTGCATCTGGTCTACGCCAGGTGTGAGGCTGACAATCTTATTCTTATTGCGGCTACCATTCAGACTTACATCCCAGGTAAAGTTCTTGCTTTGGATCGGCGTTCCGTTAATCATCACCTCAATACCTCTGTTGATCATGCTACCGGCATTGATATAACGGGATACTACCCCGCTTTCGATGGTAGTGGGCAGGTTGATGATCTGGTTGGTAATATTGGTACGGTACCAGGCAACGTCAAAGCCTAAACGGTTATTGAAGAAGCGGACATTCGCACCTAATTCCACACTCTTGGAGATAGATGGTTTCAGGTTCATGTTTGGCAGGATATCCTGGTTGAAGATATTTACCATTGGCAGATTTTCGCCGGTACCTGAACCTCTGAAATAATCAGAAGTGTAGTAGCCTGTGTTGATCTGGTATGGATCCAGGTCGCCACCTACCATAGCGTAGGAAGCGCGCAGTTTACCATAGCTCACCCATTCAGGCAGTGTATTTTTCAGTGTCTGGGTAAATTCCCAGGCAGCGCTTACAGAAGGATAGAAGTAAGAGTTGGTGGTATTTCCCGGGCTTCCCTTAGGATAAGTAAGCGCAGAAGACCAGTCGTTACGACCGGTTACATCCAGGAACAATTCGTTGTTATATGACAGGCTGGCTGCAAAGAACACGGAATTGATCTGTTTACGCAGCAACGGATCATTTTTAATCACTGCTGCGCCGGTGCTGTTACTGATATCATAGAGGAAAGGTATACGTAAACCACCACTGGTGTAGTTATTATATTGTTTACCAATACCGCTGTTCCAGGTTTCTGCACCCAGATTTAAGCTTCCGTCAAACTTCTTACCCAGCTTTGGAGTGATCATCGCCATACCGGTGAAAGTATATTGGGATTTGTTCACGCCTGCAATAGAGTAAAAACCATCGGAGCCTGTAAAGTTAGTACCTGTACCGGCTTCCTTACGTTCGTCGGTGCTTTGCTCGCTGCTAAAGTTAGCTTTACCTACAAATTTCAGCCAATCAGTAGCGGTGGCGGTGAGGGAGAAGTTACCGGTAATGAGTGATTCCTTGCGGGACCAGCTGTTATATGCCTGCTGGAAGAAGTAATCAGCGCCCGGGTTGGTGCTCAGGTTAGCACGGCCGCCCTGTGGCCCGGTGAAATTTGCCGGTTGGCTCCAGATGCTCGGATCGTAGTTACGTGGAAATACATATGCCCATTTACGACCAATGTTGTAGTTGGTGTAGTCGCCACCCTGACGATCAGGATTCAGTGTTTTACTGGTAGCATAAGTTACTCCCGCATCTGCACTCAGCACTTTGGAGATCTGGGAAGATCCGCGGAAAGCAAAGGTATTCCTTCCAAAGCTGTTGTTTGGAGATACGCTGTTATTGTCCAGGTGAGAGTAAGATAAACGGAAAGTTCCTTTATCATTACCGCCTTCCATGGCTACGTTGGTATTAAAATATTTACCGGTCTGGTACAGATCCTTCGCGTTATTGGGTTTGGGAGTGTAAGGAACCTGCATACCATTGGGCAGGGTTACCATGCTGCCGTCCATTTTTGAACCAAAGCTGTAACCGCCAACCGAATTATCGTACTTACCATCAAGGCCCTGACCATAAGCGTTTTGCAGGTCAATGGAGCCGCGATATACTTTTTCCATTTGCGCTGTCTGGCTAACGGTAACGCCTATTCCTTTTCTTGCAGTACCTTTTTTGGTAGTGATGAGGATGGCGCCGTTGATGGCGCGGGAGCCATACAAAGCTGTGGCGGCAGCACCTTTCAGTACAGTTACTGATTCGTAATCGTCAGGATTGAGATTCTTCAGTACGTTACCAAAGTTTACATCATTGGCACTCTCATCATTTTCAAAGATCACACCATCCAGGATAAAGATAGGCTGGTCTTTACCATTCAATGATTTAGCGCCACGCAGTACGATACGCGGAGCAGCAGCAGGACCGCCTGCAGCTGCGGAGATATCCAGACCGGCTACTTTACCCTGCAGGGCTGAAACGGGGTTGATGGAATTGGTTTTCGCCACATCCGCCCCTTTTAATTCTGTTACCGCATAACCGAGTTTACGCTGTTCGCGCTTCATACCCATGGCAGTAACCACTACTTCGTTCAGGTTCTTGTTGTCTTCTTTTAATACAATGTTCAGTGCAGACTGCCCGCTAACAGCTACTTCCTGGTTGATAAATCCTATGTAGGAAAAAACGAGGGTAGCACCATCTGCTACCTGGATTTTAAAATTTCCATCCGGGCCGGTTGTAGCTCCGTTGGAGGCGTTTTTCTCTTTTACGGTAACACCGGGTAAAGGCGTTCCTTTTGTGTCCTTAACGGTTCCCGTAACAGCTTTCTTATCCTGCGCCCAGGCAGTGATACAGCAGCATAAGAAAAGCAACGTGGTGAGAAGAAGTGATCTTCGCATAGCTTCCTTTTGGTTTAGTGAATTATAACAAGTGAATCAGACACATAAGCAAAAAGACACGGAAGTCCCGCTACCATAAACATACCTGCATTGCACAGGAGTTCTGATGGTAATCACGTGGTTTCCGTTCTGAAAAATAAATGGAATTACTCCATTGATATTAATTGTTATTTCGACATTATATCAGTAGTAAAACGTTTTAGCTACACTACATAAAAAAAACCTGTAGACCACTCTCACTCTTCATTTCACTACAAGTTTGGCTGATTTATCTGAATAACGGTTTCAAACTTAGGGATAATTATGAGAAGTGCAAAGAAGATTTAACAATTTTTTTATTTATCGTTAATGGCTCGTTAAGAAAGAGAAAATACTATTTCCTGCGCTTAAAATAACATTAGAGCATCGCCTTCGGCGATGCGGAATTTGTCTTGGTGCAGGATTACACTGATTATACTGATTTGTTTGATTTGATTATTTGTGATTTTTTTGAAAGAGAGGAAATGAAAAAAAGATCGTTGAGCAGGTTTAAAAAATTACCTGGAACAAAGATGTACTAAATAGTTTATTTGATTAAAAACAAACTCCGGCTATAAAGCTAATGCTGCATCCGGAACATCGACTGTAAGGTTTTTCTGTACTAAAACAGTAAGACACTCCCGGGTTACAGTATGGATACTGCTGGTTTCTGCCGTATTTCCCCCGTATCTAAGGTATATCCGGGCCGGTATTAAGCCGTATCTATTAAGTATGGCTTATCTACATCTGATCAATTTGTTTACGCTGCCACATCCTGCAGTATAAGCAGCAGTAACCCAAAAGATAAAGGGAGACATAAGCGAAATCTCAGCTCATATCTCCCTTTATAATATCTCAAAAAACAAAATCAAACAAATCAGTATAATCAGCCTAATCCTGAGTCAGACAAATTCCGCGTCGCCGAAGGCGACAGCGGTAAGCGATCATCTCCGCGACGAGTCCCTGATGATCAGCTCGGGCTCCAGCACCACCTGCTTTTGCGGAGAAGCAGGACTGCCGGCGCTGTGGTTCAGTTCTTTCATCAGTATGTCTACAAGACTTTTCCCAATAGCGGCAATGGGTTGCGACACACAGGTGATCGATGGGCTATGCAACCGGAAAAGATCGTGGTCATCGAAACCAACCAGCCCTATTTGTTTTCCTATCTCCCATCCCAGTGAGCGGATAGCTTCAATGCCGGCAATGCCCAGGTAGTTGGTAGCAAAAAAAACGGCATCCAGATCCTTCACCGATGTTAGGAATTTCCGCATTTCATTATTGAAACTCTCCCGGTCGAGATCGAACGGCAACCGCTTTACCAGCGATTTATTAAACGGTATCTTATGATCCCTGAGCGCTGCACTAAATCCATCCAGCCTTTCCTTCATCTGTGTCTGGTCAGATGCAATAGTAACGATGGCAATTTTTTTATAGCCTTGTTTGGCCAGGTGCGCTGTAGCCTCATATGCTCCCTGGTAGTTGTTGAGCACTACATAGTGACTGTTCAAATGAGGGAAATAACGGTCTACCAGCACCAATGGCTTGGCTGCGGATTGAAGCAGTTCAATTTCTTTATCGAGATTCTTTGTAGGCGTGATAATATACCCATCCACCTGCCGGTACTTTAATACTTCCAGCAGTCCCTTTGCTTTTTCGGTATTGTCTTCTGTACTGCCGTAAAGTACTTTATAGCCGTGCTTATCGGCCTCGTCTTCCACTACTTTTGCCAGTGTGGCAAAAAAGTTATTGGCAATATCTTCCACAATAAGGCCGATGGTTTTGGTTTTACCGGTACGCAATCCACGGGCGAGCTGATTGGGTTTATATTTCAGCCGCGTCGCAATTTTCTGGATTTTCTTACTTACCTGTTCACTGATCCTCTTCTCCTTTGCTTTGCCGTTGAGTACAAACGATACCGTTGTGGGAGATACTCCGGCTTGTTTTGCAATATCTTTAATAGAGATCCCTTTCATAGAAATAATGCTACATCGATTTAGCCGGACGTAATTTACAAAATGAAGTTGGAAATTACATTGTTGTAGTAATTATTCCAAGTAACCCCTGGTAAAAAGTATTCTTCATTGTCTTGTCTGATTTTTATCAGATAAAATGGTTATTTTGAGAAGAATGATATTTTTTTAACCAATTTTTAATAATTTGGCAACATTCATAGGACATTCTCAATACTACTCGCCTGCCTGCATAGGGTTCCCCTAAGCAGTAATAATAGCGATGGTAATAAAGTATAGGACAGTCATAGTAATATAGCAGCTTAAATTAATACATGAATGAAACCCATCCTTATCAAAGTGGGGGCTTTTGCCGATAACCAGATCACGATCATAGAAAGAAGTGATCCCTATTTCAATACACCTTTCCATTTCCACCCGGAATGCGAGCTGGTATATGTAACGGAAAGCCACGGGAAAAGAATTGTAGGGGATAGCATCGAGAGCTTTGAAGAAGGCGACATGGTGTTCCTGGGCCCGCATATACCGCATGTGTGGTATAACGAGGAAGAATATTATAAGGGAGATGAAAACCTGAAAGCCCGTTCAGTGGTCATCTACTTTCCCAAAGACATATTCGGGGAAAAGTTCTACGGGTTGCCGGAAACCAAAGCCCTCAGCGAATTATTCCACCGGGCGCAAAGGGGAATGAAGATCACCGGCGCCACCCATGAGCTGCTGAAACCGGAAATCCTGGCGCTGCCACGGAAAGAAGGGCTGGACCGGATCATATCCCTGCTCCACATCCTGAAAACACTGTCGGAAACGCGCGACTGCTACTACCTGGCCAGTACCGGTTATTCCCATGCCTACAACGTAAAAGATAACCATAAGATAGATGAAGTATTCAAGTATGTAATGAATAACTTCTCTAAAGAAATATCCCTGCAGGATGTGGCCAGCATCACCAACCTGTCCCCGCAATCCTTCTGCCGCTTCTTTAAAAACCGCACCAAGAAGTCGTTTGTACAGTTCCTGAACGAGGTACGCATCGGCCACGCCTGCAAACGGCTAACCGAAGAAGACTGGTCCATCGCCGAAATCGCCTACTCCTGCGGATTCAAGAACCTGTCTAACTTCAACCGGTTCTTCAAGGAAATAGTAGGGAAAACTCCCAAGGAATATAAAAATGAACTGCGCCTGAAAGAAGCATGATAAAAAATGTAATTATTTTATCATTTGGTTATTGAGTTATTTTAAAAAGTAAGGAGCCAAATGTCAGAATATCAAAATTTTCTTCTTACATTCATTTTAGTAATTATCAACCAAAACGCTTAATTACTACTGTAATTCATGTACAGCAGTTATTCCGATAACCAGTTAATTTCGCTGCTGAAAAGCGACGACACCGCTGCCTTTAATGCCATCTACGACCGCTACAGTAAACCATTGTATTTATTCATACACAGTAAACTGGACGCCACCGAGATCAGCAAAGATGTGCTGCAGGAGCTTTTTATTTCCCTCTGGGAAAAAAGACATTCACTGATCCTCCGGGAATCGCTGAAAGCATACCTGTACCAGGTAGCCCGCCATAAGATCATCGATATCTACCGGAAAAACGCTACCTACCGCAAATACCTGCAGCAACTCATCGAACATTTCGATGCGCAGCCACATTCCATCACGGAAACAGTAGACAACAAAGCGCGGACACAGGAACTGTTTGAGGCCATTAATCACCTGCCCGGCCGTATGAAAGAAATTTTCATGCTCAGCCGGTTTGAAAACCTCAGCGTAGAGCAGATTTCCACCCATCTCGGCCTTTCACAGCAAACCGTAAAAAACCAGATCACCAAAGCGTTAAAAATACTCAGGACCAGCTATGCCAGGACCGACCTGACCATACTTTTAGCATTTGCCTATTTATTTGCCTGACCCGGGTAAAAAATAATTAAATGTACATGGTACCTTTTCCACGTTAACACGACTTATGAACACTTAAAACGGCAACAGGTGGACACAGAACAGATCAAAATATTGCTGGAACGGTATAACCAGGGGGATTGCACACCTGAAGAGGCGGCTATTGTAGATCAGTGGTTTGAAAATATCAACCGGCATAAGTCCACCTACATAGCAGATAAAGAACTAGACCAGGAGCTTGACAGCATCCGTTTACAGCTGAATGAACATATCAGCCCTGCACCAAAAACACGGCATATCCGTACCCGTTACTGGTATGCTGCGGCTGCAGCGGTGGTATTGCTCGCAGCAGGGCTTTTCTGGTTTAATTCGCAGACATCCCCTGCCCGGCCTGCCGCTGGCAACTTCCAGCCACCGGTGATTGCCCTGCAATCCAACCGGGTGATCAGGAACGGGTTCGTGGAAATCACCACTCCCAAAGGCAACAGGGAAAGTATTACCCTGGAAGACGGCAGCTCACTGGAACTAAACGCAGGCAGCAAAGTGCGCTACCCTGAACATTTTGATGCCGGAAGCCGTACCATCTTCCTGGAAGAAGGAGAAGCCTTCTTTAATGTGGCCCCCGATCCGGCCAGGCAATTTGTGGTAAATACCGGCGAACTGGCCACCACCGCACTTGGTACCGCATTTAATATCCGGGCGTACGCCAGCGAGCACAAAGTAACGGTAGCCCTGGTAAGCGGTAAAGTAAAAGTAGACCAGCTGGATAAAAACAGCCGCCCCGCTTCCTCCCTCATCCTGCTGCCAAGCGAACAAATCAGCTACGACCGGATTTCACTTAACCTGGTAAAATCCGTTTTCAGCAAAACTGAAGAGGTAACCGGCTGGAAACAGGGCTACCTCGTATTCAGGGATGCTCCCTATAATGAAATAGTAACAGGGATAGAAAATCGCTATGGCATCACCGTTGTTAATAAAAGCGACAAAAAAGAATGGAACTATAATGGCGCTTTCAAAAATGAAAGCCTGAAAGATGTAATGGATATCATCTGCCTCGCCAAATCCCTTTCTTATACCATTAAAAACGATACCGTTTACCTGCAAAATAAAAACTAGTCCATATGAGGGTAAAGCCATGCCCCCTGATGTGGTTTGTATCCACGGGGTTGATGCTGACACTGCTGTTGGCGGGGAGCCTGAACACCACGACTAGTGCCATCACGCAAACGCCCGATCCACCCACAGCTATAGTTGTCACCATACAGGTGAAAGATAAAAACCTGGAAGATGTAATGACGGAAATTTCGGCGAAAACCGGGCTGAATTTTCACTACGATAAAGCTGATCTTAACCTGAAGAAGAAGATTACGTTAAACTGCACTAAAACACCCATCGATGAAGTGCTTACGTTATTATCAGTTCAGGCAGGATTAAAGTTTACCCGTATCAATAACAAAATTATAGTAGGAGCAGAAAGTGATACCGGCCCCTCACCTGCTGTAAACCTGCTGAATCATGTGTCCCTGGAAAGAGATATCAGTGGAACAGTACGCGACAACAAAGGCACGCCACTCCCGGGAGTCACCATCCAGATCAAACATTCCAATAAAGGAACCCAATCCAACGCCGATGCCGGTTTTTCACTGAAAGCCAGCACCGGCGATGTGCTTGTGTTCAGCTCCGTAGGCTTCATCACCCGGGAGGTGACCGTAGGCACTGATCCGGCTATCCATGTACGCCTGCAGGAAAATGTAAAAGCGCTCAGCGAGCTGGTGGTCACCGCGCTGGGCATCCAGAAAAAAAGCAGGGAGCTGCCTTATGCCACCCAGCAACTGGATGGCGACGATCTGCAGCTGGTGAAAGACGCCAACGTGATCAACAGCCTGAACGGGAAAACCGCCGGCGCCACCATCACCCGCAGCGCCTCCGGTATCGGCGGTTCTGTAAGAGTAGTGCTGCGCGGTAATAAATCCACCCGTGAAAATCAACCGCTGTATATTGTCGACGGCGTGCCTTATGCCAACTACACCCCTGCGCAGCCGGCGGATGTATGGGGGCAGTCGCACAACATCATCGGCGCCGGCGGCCGCGATGGAGGAGATGGTATTTCCAATATCAACCCCGATGATATAGAAAGCATCAGTATCCTGAAAGGCGCTTCCGCAGCCGCGCTTTATGGCAGCCAGGCGGCCAACGGCGTTATCCTCATCACCACCAAAAAAGGAAAACCCGGCCGGAGCAAAATTGATGTTTCTTCCGATTATACCCGGGAAATGCCCGCGTTGCTACCACCGTTACAATACCGCTATGCACAAACCGATACGCCCGGCGTAGATAAAGTAGGCACGCCGCAACCCGGATCCCTGGGAAGCTGGGGCCGTTCCATCAACGCGCCTGATCACGTAAAACATTTTTACAACACCGGCTCCACCTTCACCAATACCATCGCTTTCAGCGGCGGTACAGAAACCGCGCAGAGTTATTTTTCATACGCCAATACAACCAATAAAGGAATTCTTCCCACCAACAAATTTGACCGTCATACGGTAAACCTGCGCGAAACCCTGAAACTGCTGAACGATAAACTGGTGATGGACGCCAATGTATCCTTCACCGCGCAAAGCACTACCAACCGGCTTTCCCCGGGATTGTACTACAGCCCCATTTCCGGGCTTTATACCTTTCCCCGCGGACAGGATTTCGATTATTACAAAAACAACTTTGAATATTACGACCAGGGCCGCGACCTGTATATGCAGAACTGGTGGAATATCCGCAACGATAAAAAGTGGATCGGGCAGGACGACCAGCAAAACCCTATGTGGGCGCTGCACCGGGATCTGCGGCTGGACTCCCGGTACCGGGGCCTCGCTACGTTGTCGCTCACCTGGCAGCTGAACGACTGGCTGTCGCTGAAAGCACGCGGCAACTTCGATAAATCCCTCGATCAGTATGAACTGGAAGCCTACGCCGGTACACAGATCGTGCTCGCCGGCTCCAACGGGCGGTACACCCTGGAGCGGGAATTCAATACCCAGCTGTATGGGGATATGATGCTGAATGCCAGCCGTAAAATAAACAAGTGGCTGCACCTTGCCGGTAATATCGGGGCAAGTATTACAGATACCAAAGCGCATGAGCGCACTTTCAACGGCTCCAATCCCAATGCAGATCCTGGTCTTACCTATCCGAATAAATTTTCCGTATCAAATATCCTCAGCACCTCGCTGGATGCGCAACATAGCATAGACCGGAAACAACTGCAGGCATTATTCAGCAACATACAGGCAGGCATCAACAATTATCTTTTCCTGGATCTCACTGCGCGCAACGACTGGTCCAGTACATTTGCCTATACCTCTACCCTGCACAAAGGATACTTCTATTATTCCGCCGGCTTATCGGCCGTATGGAGCGAGATGTTTAAAATGCCGGCGCCCGTCGATTTCCTGCGATCACGCATTTCCTATGCCAAAGTAGGGAACGATATTGCCGCTTACTCCTCCCGGCCTGCGGCGTTTACCCTGCAAACCATTGCCGGCGTTACGCGCGTGGTACTGAACCAGCGTACCCTGTACCCGGGGCTCAGCCTGGAGCCGGAAGACAATCGTTCCTTTGAAATAGGGCTGGAAGCGCACCTGCTGAAAAACAGGATCACCGCCGACGTCACCTTCTACAAAAACAATAATTACAAACAATACATGGAAGTGCCGGCCCCACTTGGCAATAAGTACAACACTTACTATCTCAACATGGGCAATATACAGAACCAGGGTTGGGAAGCCACACTCACCTTAATGCCTATACGTAATAAAGCCGTTTCCTGGACCAGCACCATCAACTTTGCCGCGAATAAAAACAAGATCGTATCGCTTTCCAATTCAAGGATCATTGGCGCAGATACCAGCAGTATGTTTGTGCTCACTGATTTTGGCGTGAATATGTTTGGCTCGTTTATCATAGAAGGAGGATCATGGGGAGATATTTACTCCAATAAAGAACTGGTGCAGAACGATAAAGGCGCCTACATCATTGATGCAGCGGGTAAACTGCAAACACGCAATGCCTTTAAAAAAGTAGGCAATCCCAATCCTGATTTCACCATAGGATGGAACAACAGCATCGACTACAGGAACTTTAACCTGAGCTTCCTGGTAGACGGCCGTTTTGGCGGTAAAGTGATGAGCGTTACGCAGGCGGTGCTCGACTGGTACGGCGTAAGTGAAGTAAGCGCCAAAGCCCGTGATAAAGGCGGCGTGGATATCAATGCCGTAAACAGTAACGGAACGCCTTACAGCGGAAAAATTGATGCGCAAAGTTATTATACTACCATTGGCGGCAGGGCCGGTATTGGTGAAATGTATATGTACGATGCCACCAACATCCGCTTGCGGGAACTAAGCCTGAGCTACCGCATACCGCTGAAATGGAAATGGATCCGCAATATGCGGATGGGCATTGTAGGCAGGAACCTTTTCTTTTTTGAACTGCATGCGCCGTTCGATCCTGAAGTATCTATGGGTACCGGCAATGGCCTGCAGGGAGTAGATGTATTCGGGTTACCGCCTGTGCGTAGTATGGGTATTAACCTGAGATTAGGAATTTAAAATACTCACCAATGAAAAGCTGGAAAACAACCACATTATTCGCTGTGATGGCAATTATGCTGGCAAGTGGATGTACGAAGAACTTTGATGAGATCAACAAAAATCCTTTCGATTTTACAGAGGAGGAGCTGAAAGCCGATTACCGGCTGATGGGCGAACCTTTGTCGCAGGCGCAGCTGCACCTGCTCATCTATAACGATCCCCCCACTGCCCAGTTACAGCAGAACCTCAATGCGGATGTCTTTTCCGGCTACATGATGGCGCCTACTCCCTTTGAAGGTAATATCAACAATACCAACTACGGGCTGTTGTACTACTGGAATAATAAACCCTGGCAGGTGACCTACAGCAATGTGATGAAAACCTGCGACTTTGCGCAATCGAAAGCCAAAGGGCATTACGCCGATTTTTATGCATGGGCGCAGATCATCAAAGTGGAAGCCATGCATCGTATCAGTGATATTTACGGGCCTGTCATTTATACAAAGTATGGGATACTGAATGAAGAAATGGGCATTGATTATGATTCACAACAGGAAGCCTACTATGCTTTTTTTAAAGACCTGGGTGAAGCGATAGACACGCTCACCGGGTTTATCAACAGCGGTTTTCCACAGCGCTTTGCTGCTTTTGATCTTGTATACAAAGGTGATTATGCCCAATGGGTAAAGTTTGCCAACACGCTCCGTTTACGGCTGGCCATCCGTGTTTCGGGGATTGATCCGAAGAAAGCAAGAGAAGAAGGAGAAGCCGCATTGAACCATCCAATCGGGCTACTTACCGTGCCTGCAGATAATTTTGCAGTGAATATATCGCCGGTTACACATCCGCTGAATATCATGTGCTACACGTGGGCCGACCTCCGGATGAGCGCACCCATGGAATCCATATTAACCGGGTATAAAGATCCGCGGCTGGCGCATTATTTTGTTCCTACTGATGATGGCGTAAATATTTATCATGGTATACGCAATGGTATTAAGATCGCTGCCAAAGAAGAATACAGCGGTTTTTCACAGCTGGTGAAATTTGATAGCAAAATCCTGTTCATGACGGCGGCTGAAGCCTGGTTCCTGAAAGCAGAAGCAGCGCTGTACGGGTGGAAGGGCGCCGGAAATGCAGCTGCCAATTATGCCGCCGGTATCAGCACTTCTTTTAATCAATATGGCATCCCTAACGCCAACGTATATATGAATAACAATGTGGATAAACCTCATCCTTACATTGATCCGCAGAACAGTGATAACAACGTACCGGAAGGCGATCCCCATTTAAGCACCATCACCATTAAATGGGAAGAGAGTGCGCCCTTGCAGCGGAAACTGGAACGTATCATTACACAGAAGTGGATTGCCATGTTCCCCGAAGGACAGGAAGCATGGAGTGAATTCCGGCGCACCGGTTATCCAAAATTATTTCCCGTAGTGATCAATAACAGCGGCAATACTATTCCTACTGAAAAATTTATCCGGCGCCTGCCTATGCCCCAGATAGAACTTGTTACCAATCCAAAAGCAGTGGCCCGTGCTATAGCCACGTTAAGAGGATCGGACACCGGCGGCACACCGCTCTGGTGGGATCTCCGGTAACATCTCCCAAAAAATTAAAAATAATTTAAAACAGGATAGTACTAAACATAACTCCACACGACTCCTTTCCTGAAACGCCGCATTTGAGCGTTTCATGCGATGTAACCTGTAACAAACAGCCGTTATCAAAAACATATTTCATGTAAGGAAAAACACATAACAACACTGCTTTGCTCAACCCGGTTCAACACATTGCGATAAGCGATGAGGCTTTGCACGCCCCTATAAGCCGGCACTGCGTATAACGCGAAGAAAAACAATCGGTAAAGGATGGTACGCGCCATGCTAACGGGTATTTTATTTCCAGGATCATGCACGCAAAAAAAATGAACAATTTAATTCAACAATATAAATCCCATTTATTAACCAAATAAAAAGGCAAGTATGAAAAAAAACCTACGCCTTATGAAAGTGTGCGCTATGACCGGTCTGGCCCTCACTTCCATATTAGCAGACAGTGCATATGCGAAGGCAGCCGGCTATACAGGGTTGCCCGCATCTTCATTCCGTAGCACTTTCCAGGAAAAAGAAATCAGCGGTACCGTAAAAGATAGCAAAGGCAACCCGCTGCCCGGTGTTACGGTACAAATCAAAGGCGCCTCCAAAGGCACACAAACAAGTGCAGAAGGTAAATATCATATCAATGCTAAAACCGGTGATGTCCTCGTTTTCAGCTATGTTGGTTTTGCCGTTAAAGAAAGCAGCGTTGGCAGCAACGCTACGGTGAACGTTACATTGGAAGACAATGTAAAAGGGCTGAATGAACTGGTAGTTACCGCGCTCGGTATACAACGTAAAGCAAAAGACCTTACCTATTCTACCCAACAGGTAAAAGGAGAAGATCTTACCAATGTAAAAGAAACAAACGTTATCAATAGCTTATCCGGTAAAGTATCCGGTCTGCAGATCAACCGCAGCGCTTCCGGCGTAGGTGGTTCCGCCAGGGTGATACTACGCGGACAGAAATCCATCCGCGAAAACCAACCCCTGTATGTAGTAGATGGCGTACCTATTGCCAACTTCACCACCACACAACCTAACGATCTGTGGGGACAGGCGTCAGGCGCATCTTCCGGCGGCCGCGATGGTGGCGATATTTTAAGTACCATCAACCCGGATGATATTGAAAGCATCAACGTATTGAAAGGCGCTTCCGCATCTGCATTGTATGGCAGCCAGGCAGGCAATGGCGTTATCATCATCACCACGAAAAAAGGAAAAGCAGGCCAGGCTAAAGTGAACTTCTCCTCCAACTTCACGATCGACCGGCCCGCTTATCTCCCCGGATCACAGAACTCCTATCTTCAAACAGCTCCCGGCACCATCGACAGCTGGGGCAAAGCAGGCAGCAGCAAGGAAATTGTGAAAGATTTCTTTAAAACAGGTACCACCTGGATCAACTCCGTAAACGTAGCCGGTGGTACTGAAAAAGCGCAAACCTATTTCTCTTATTCCAATACCACCAACAAGGGAATAATGCCTACCGCAAAGTATGGGCAGCATACGCTCAACTTCAGGGAAACAGGCAGCTTCCTGAACGATAAACTGACTATTGATGCGAACGTGCAAATGACTACACAAAATGCACACAACCGCCCTACTTCAGGCTTGTATTATAACCCGCTCACCGGCTTATATATCTTCCCGAGAGGACTGGATTTTGAAAGTTATAAAAACAACTATGAATACTTCTCCACCATGCGTAACGTGAATATGCAGAACTGGTGGAATATCAATTATGATAAAGGCCAGGCGGGGGAAGACTTCCAGCAGAACCCCTACTGGATCCTGAACAGGAACGTTACCGAAAACAGGAAAGATAACCTCATCGCATCACTGAATCTGCGATATACCATCAACGATTGGTTAAATGTACAGGTACGTGGTAATGTAAACAAAGCCTGGGATAAGTACGAACTGAAAGCAAACGCGGGTACGCAAACAACCATTGCCGACGCCAACGGCCGTTACACATACGATTACCTTACCCGCACACAATACTACGGCGACCTGTTGATATCCGGTAACCGGAAATTGTCCGACAAACTCGGCTTTAATTTCACTGCCGGTACCAGCATCAATGACCTGAAACAGGACCGTACCTTTATAGATTCCAAAGACGGCGATCTTGCATTTGCCAATGTATTCCACATTGGTAACCTGAAACTGAGCCCTGCTGCGAAACTAACGCCCACCGGCTCCAGGAGGCAGATCCAGTCTGTGTTTGCAACAGCTGGTGTAAACCTGAGCGAAAAAGTATTCCTGGATCTGACCGCCCGTAACGACTGGTCGTCCACCCTGGCTTACACGCCTTCTATGAAAAAAGGCTATCTCTATTACTCCGCCGGTTTAAATACTATCCTCAGCGATGTATTCAGGATGCCTTCTTCCATCACCTATTCAAAGATCCGCGCTTCCTATGCGAAAGTGGGTAATGATGTGGACCAGTTTGTAACAAGGCCTACCAACCAGGTTATTTCAGGAACGCTGATATCCAATATTGCCGGTCCTTTTGGCGGTATTGCACTGAAACCGGAGATCACTACTTCCGTTGAAATTGGTACAGAGTGGAGATTCTTCGACAACCGCCTGAACCTGGATGTTACCTGGTATAACTCACACACCAAAAACCAGTACTTCGATTTCCCTGTTTCCGTGGGCTACCTGTATCCGAATGCTTACCTGAACGCCGGCGATGTGCAGAATACCGGTATTGAAGCCACACTGGGATACCAGGTGATCAAGCAAAAGAATGTTGGCTGGAACACCGGCTTCAACTTTACCCGTAACAGGAACAAGCTGATCAAACTGGCGCCGCAGTTAAACGGAGATTATACCATTACACCAAAAGGAGATAACGTGAACACCTATGCGTTAGTACTTCATGAAGGTAGCGCCTATGGCGACATTTACGGAAAGAAAGCCTTACGCGATGAAGCCGGTAAGCTGGTAATAGACGATGAAACCGGTAAGCCCAAAGCAAAAGACGGTAAACTGGAATACCTGGGCAACCCTACGCCCGATTTCCTGCTGGGCTGGAGCAACTCCATCAACTGGAAAAAATTCAATGTAAACATCCTCGTGGATGGCCGCTTTGGCGGTAAGGTAATGAGTATTACCCAGGCCATGATGGACCAGTACGGCGTATCAAAGGTAACTGCAGATGCACGTAATAACGGTGGAGTAGATATTCCCGCAGTTTATGCCAGCGGCAAGGCATATACCGGTAAGATACCTGCAGACCTGTATTACCAGGGAATAGGCGGTCGCGCCGGTATTACCGAATTCTATATGTACGATGCTACCAATATCCGTTTAAGGGAATTATCCATCACCTACAGTTTTGCATTGAAACCAGGATTCTTCAAAGACATGAAGCTTGGACTGGTAGGACGTAACCTGTTCTTCATCACTAAAAAAGCGCCTTACGATCCTGAACTGAGCATGAGCACCGGCAATGGTGTACAAGGTGTGGATGTATTTGGTTTACCATCTACCCGCAGCTTTGGTTTGAACCTGAAATGTGCATTTTAACCTGATTAAGAACAACAAAAACAAGAGCTATGAATTATAAAATATTCAAAATAGCTGGCCTGGCGATGGCAGCCACGCTATGCTTCAGCAGCTGTACCAAAAACTTTGAAGACATCAATAAAAATCCATACGGCTCCACCGATGATGAACTGGCTGCCGATTTTGCGCTGGTTCCCGCCCTGCTTCAACAGGCGCAACGCAGTATTTACCTGTATCAGCCGGCGCCTACCTTCCAGCTGCAGCAAAACCTGCTGAGTGATATTTACAGTGGTTATATGATGTCGCCCACACCATTTGGCGGCAACATCAACAACATCACCTACAGTTTCGTGGATGGCTGGATCAACACTACTTTCAGCACCGGCTATACCAACGTCATGAACCCCTGCTACAAAGTGGCCGGCTTCACAAAAGGGAAGGTTCCGGATAGCTATGCCATGTCGCTCATCATTAAGGTGGAAGCCATGCACCGTACCTCCGATATCTTCGGTCCCATCATCTACAGTAAATACAATACGCCCAACGCTGATGGCTCCATCGATTACGACAGCCAGAAGGATGTGTATTACACTTTTTTTGAAGAGCTGAAAACAGCGATCGATATTCTTACGCCGCTGGCAGATAAACCTTCTTCAGCGCTGTTTACAAAATCCGATCTTGTATACGGTGGTAACTATAAGCAATGGTTACAGTTTGCCAACACCCTGCGCTTAAGACTTGCCTTACGCATTGTAAATGTAGACCAGGCCAAAGCCAAGCTGGAAGGAGAAGCTGCCCTGGCCAATGCAGGCGGGTTACTGCAAACGTATAAAGACAACTTCACCGTAGATATCGGTACCACCACACATCCGCTGAACACCATCTGCGGCTCCTGGGGCGATATTCTAATGGGTGCGCCAATGGGCACTTATCTCGGTGGTTATAACGATCCGCGCCTGCCTTTATACTTCAAGAAAGCGGTAGACCCTGCGGTAAAAGACAGGTACATTGGTATACGCAACGGTATCAACATTGATGGTAAAGCGCGCTATGCAGATTATTCCAAACTGGTAGACCTGCCAGGTAAATTACAACTGGTAACAGCTGCCGAAGCCTGGTTCCTGAAAGCGGAAGCGGCTATCCGCGGATGGGCCGGTGCAGGTAATGCACAAACCAATTATGAAACCGGTATACAAACCTCCTTTAATCAATATGCACTGGGCAACGCCGGCACTTACTATAACGACGCTACTTCCCTGCCTGCTGAATACATTGATCCCAAGGCGATGACTGCCGGTCAGAATGATATTAAAAAAGGTTCCCAGTACCTGAGCACTATCACCATTAAATGGGAAGAAGGCGCCAATTTCGACAGGAAACTGGAACATATCATTACACAGAAATGGATTGCCAATTTCCCTGAAGGACAGGAAGCATGGAGTGAATTCCGCCGTACCGGCTATCCGAAACTGTTCCCGGTAGTGGTGAACAACAGCGGTGGAAAAGTAAGTACCACCGATTTTGTTCGCAGGGCGCCATTCCCGAGCAATGAGTATTCCACCAACGGCGCTGGTGTTGCCAAAGCTGTTACCACGCTGAGCGAGCCAAAAGATGTAGGTGGTACTCACCTGTGGTGGGATCCTAAAAAATAAACAGGAACATTCTTATTTTGAATCGCGTGCATAAAAAAGGCCGGTCCTGTTGAGGGCCGGCATTCTTTGCGGATGTTGTCTGACTCAGGATTTATATCCTGAGTCAGACAACATCCGCTCTTTTACTTTTGAAAAAACTGGTGGAAAAACAGCAGCTGGTACTTTACCGCATTGCCCCAGTAGTTCCAGTCGTGCTGCCCCGGACGCTCCGTATAGTCGTGATCAATACCTGCCAGCAACAATTTCTTATGAAGCTCCCGGTTTACATCAATAAAAAAATCTTTCACCCCGCAATCAATGATCAGCGATAAAGCGCCGGACTTCAATCCCTCCACCTGTTTAAGTACCGTATAGTCGTAC